>URNI01000007.1 GCA_900549135.1 uncultured Collinsella sp. | reverse complement strand
CAAGTGCCGGCACATAAGGAACGTCCCTAAGTGCCAAAACGACTGGTCGGGCAACACCGATGTTTTGGCGAAGTCAGCGAAAACCCGCCGAAGTTGAAAGGCAGATTGCCGCTCTGGCGGGTTTGCAGCGTCGAGCCGTTGCGCGGTTTGGTAAAACCGCGCAACAACTACTTTGGTACCTTGACATTCATTTCTCATGCTCCTAGATTGGTTAGGCACAAAACAATTCCACTACCTAACTAAAGAAAGGAGCAACACTAATTCATGTGCGATGAACCTCTTAACCTTTGTTCGCACGAGCCCGACGGCGACCCGTCACAGCCGGCGGATGCACCCGAAGCGGTTAGCTCAGAAGACAAGCTTGCCAAGCGCATCCTCAATGGCCTGGGCTTTTGCGGCCATTACATGCATTTTCATGGCGGAGGCGTGTCCGGTAAGGCGCCCATCATCTGCCTGCTGGCCAAGCAACCCGGCGGCGAGATGTCGCAGCAGGAACTCGGCATGCACTTTGACCTCAAGCCGGGGTCGCTTTCCGAGATCCTGTCCAAGCTCGAGCTCAACGGCCTCATCGAGCGCAGCCGTAACCCCAAGGATCGACGGCAGCTCACCATTCGCCTGACCGAGACCGGCCGGGAAAACGCCCGCATCGACCAGGCAGCCCGCATTCGCTTTAGAGAGCAGGCCTTTAGTGCGCTCACCCACGACGAGCGCGAGGACCTCGCCGAAATGCTCGATAAAATCCGTGTAACCTGGGAGGAACTGGATGATTAAAACCCTCATGGGCAGCATCCGCGACTATATGAAAGTCACCGTTGCCACGCCGTTGCTCGTGCTTGGCGAGGTGCTCTGCGAGATGCTGATTCCATTTATCACCGCCAACCTGATCGACGCCATCAAAGATGGCACCACCGTAGCCGAGATGCTTCCCACCGCGGGCTTTTTGGTGCTCATCGCGCTGACGTCGCTTGCTTTTGGCGCCGCTGCCGGCGTCACCTGCAGCCATGCGAGTTGCGGCTTCGCCAAGAACCTGCGTCACGACCTGTTCTACAAGATCCAGACGTTCAGCTTTGCCAACATCGATGAGTTCTCGAGCTCCTCGCTCGTCACGCGCCTGACCACCGATATCAACAACGTGCAGCAGGCCTTTATGATGATCATCCGTATCGCCGTGCGCGCGCCGCTGGTATTGATCTTCGCCTTTACCATGGCATTTATCATGGGCGGCAGCGTCGCTATGGTCTACCTGGTCATCATTCCGCTGCTGGGCTTTGGGCTGTTCTTTATCATCTTTAAGGTGCGCCCCATCTTCTCGCGCGTGTTCCACAAGTACGACGCCCTTAACGAGTCCGTCGAGGAAAACGTCACCGGCATGCGCGTAGTTAAGAGCTATGTGCGCGAAGACTTTGAGAAGGAGAAGTTCGCGACCGCCGCACGCGACGTCCAGATGGACTTCACCCGCGCCGAGAAGCTGCTCGCCTTTAACAACCCCATGATGAACATCTGCGTCAACGGCGCGTTTGTCGTCATCATCTACCTGGGCTCCAAGCTCATCATCACGAGCCAGGGCACGCTGTTCGACGTGGGCCAGCTCTCCTCGATCTTTACCTATGGCTTCCAGATCCTCATGAGCCTGATGCAGCTGTCGATGATCTTTGTCATGGTGACCATGGCCGACGAATCGGCACACCGCATTACCGAGGTGCTTGCCGCCGAACCCACGATCGCCGATCCCGCCGAGCCCGTGCTCGAGGTTGTCGACGGCTCCATCGACTTTGACCACGTGAGCTTTAAGTATTCCGCGCATGCGAAGCGCCAGGCGCTCGACGATATCGACCTGCACATTAAGAGCGGCGAGACCATCGGCATCATCGGCGGCACCGGCTCGGCCAAGTCCACGCTTGTAAACCTCATCGCCCGCCTGTACGACGCCACCGAGGGCACCGTGCGCGTGGGCGGCATGGACGTGCGCGACTACGACTTGGACGCCTTGCGCCACCAGGTCGCCATGGTGCTGCAGAAAAACGTGCTGTTTAGCGGCACCATCGCCGAGAATCTGCGCTGGGGCGACCCGAACGCCACCGACGAGGAGGTCCGCGAGGCGGCACATCTGGCCTGCGCCGACGAGTTTGTCGACGGCTTCCCCAAGGGCTATGACACCTGGATCGAACAGGGCGGCTCCAATGTCTCGGGAGGTCAGAAGCAGCGCCTGTGCATTGCGCGCGCCCTGCTGCGTCGCCCCAAGATCTTGATCCTGGACGACTCCACCAGCGCCGTCGACACCAAGACCGACGCCAAGATTCGCGCAGGGCTGGCAAGCTATCTGCCCAACACGACCAAGCTCATCATCGCCCAGCGCATTAGCTCCGTGCAGGACGCAGACCGCATCATCGTCATGGAGGGCGGCCGTATCGCGCAGATCGGTAACCACGACGAGCTGCTCAAGACGAGCGAGATCTACCGCGAGACCTTCACCTCGCAGAACAAGATGTCTGCCGAGGGCGAAGAGGCCGTCGAAGCCGACACCGAGGCATCCGCAACACAAGCTCAGACCAAGGAAGGAGGCGAGGCACATGAGTAAGGCAACGACCGCCGAGCGCGCGCTCAACCGCAAGGGTGGCACCATGTCGCGCCTCATCAAGACGCTCTTTGGCTTCTACCCCGTGCTTTTGCCCCTCGTCGTCGTCGGCGTGGTGCTCTGCGCCATCATCAACTCCATCGGCGCGACCTTCCTTCAGAGCGCCCTGCAGATTATTAGCGAATCGTGGCAGTCGGGCGATTGGGAAGCTGCACAGCCCAAGATCGCACAGCTCGTGACCACCCTCGCCTGCATCTACGGCGTCGGCATCCTGTCCTCGCTGTTCTGGAACCGCGCCATGGCCATCGTCACGCAGGGCTCGCTCGAGAAGCTGCGCGAGAAGATGTTCAACCGCATGCAGGACCTGCCGATTCGCTACTTCGACACGCACCAGCGCGGCGACATCATGAGCCACTACACCAACGACATCGACACGCTGCGCCAGATGATCAGCCAGTCGCTGCCCAACCTGCTCATGACGACCATCGTCATCGTCACGGTGTTCTTTATCATGCTGTACTACAGTGTTTGGATGTGCCTGGTCATTGTGGCAGGCGTCGCCTTTATGACCTTTATGACCAAGCTGCTCGGCTCCAACTCCGCGCGCTTCTTTATTGCGCAGCAGACCGAGCTCGGCGTTGTCGAGGGCCATATCGAGGAAGTCATGAACGGCCAGAAGGTCGTCAAGGCATTCTGCCACGAGTCTGCCGCCGAGGCCGATTTTGACGAGCGCAACGAAAAGCTCTTCGAGGTCTCGCAAAAGGCCAACATGTACGCCAACATCCTCATGCCCATCCTTATGAACCTGGGCAACCTGCTCTACGTGCTGGTCGCACTGGCAGGCGGCATTTTCCTGGCGCTGGGCGTGCCCAACCTGAGCATCTCGGGCATGGCGCTGTCCATCGCCGTCGTGGTGCCGTTCCTCAACATGACCAAGCAGTTCTGCGGACAGATCGGCCAGATCTCGCAGCAGATCAACGCCGTGGTCATGGGCCTCGCCGGCGCCGACCGTATCTTTGAGCTCATCGACGAGAAGCCCGAGGCCGACGAAGGCTACGTGACGCTCGTCAACGCGCAGGTGAACCCCGAGACCTGGGAGTTCGAGGAGGCCGACCACCACACCGGCATGTGGGCATGGAAACATCCGCACCGCGCAACCGGCGAGATCGAGTACGTACCGCTGCGCGGCGACCTGGTCATGGACAACGTCGACTTTGGCTACACGCCCGACCACGAGGTGTTGCACGGCGTGTCCGTGTTTGCCAAGCCGGGCCAGAAGGTCGCGTTTGTCGGCGCCACCGGTGCCGGTAAGACGACCATCACCAACCTCATCAACCGCTTCTACGACATCGCCGACGGCAAGATCCGCTACGACGGCATCAACGTCAACAAGATCCGCAAGGCCGACCTGCGCCGCTCGCTGGGCGTCGTGCTACAGGACGTGAACCTGTTCACCGGCACTGTGATGGATAACATCCGCTACGGCAACCTGGATGCCACCGACGAGGAGTGCATCGCGGCGGCAAAGCTCGCGGGCGCGGACGACTTTATCACCCGCCTGCCCGACGGCTACGACACCATGCTCACCGGCAACGGCGCACAGCTGTCGCAGGGCCAGCGCCAGCTGATCTCGATCGCACGCGCCGCCGTCGCCGATCCGCCGGCGATGATCCTGGACGAGGCCACGTCGAGCATCGATACCCGCACCGAGGCCATCGTGCAGGCGGGCATGGACAAGCTCATGGAAGGCCGCACGACGTTTGTCATCGCGCACCGCTTGTCCACCGTGCGCAACTCCGACGCGATCATCTGCCTGGACCACGGTCGTATCATCGAGCGCGGCAACCACGACGAGCTGATCGCCAAGCATGGGTACTACTACCAGCTCTATACCGGAGCGTTTGAGCTGGAGTAGTTCGGCTCGCCGAGATGGCCGATTTGCCGCTCATTCGTCGGGCATGACCCTAAGGTCAATGCCCTCCTCTTGCGGGGCAAATCGACTCATCTCAACGACCCAAACACAATGCACCGCAACGAATAAAGCCTCCGCAGCCACACGAGCTGCGGAGGCTTTTTTCATGCCGGCCGGAAACCGTATCCCACTTTTCGGGCCCAGAATGGGATGCCGTTTCCCGCTGGACCCCCTCCGGGAAACGGCATCCCATTTCAAGGGGGTAAACCGGGATGTGATTTCCCCTAACGGCACCTTTGGGAAGCCGCATCCCACTCTAGACGCACAAAACGGGATGAGCTTTCCCATGGTGATCCAAGACCAGAAGCATGTCCGATAGCGCGGCCAGGTCAAGAACAACAAGGCAAGCGTCACGCCAATTTGGACGAGCGTCTGCTGCAGTTTGAGGCTGCTGGCCCATATGGTAGAGTTAACCACCCATGAATTTCAGCACACTGCGTGCTACCTGTTCTTTTGTCATTTAGGGGAGTGAACTTGTGAATACTTCTGTCGCCAAGAAGGCCGGCCAGGCGGTGCGCCTGCTCATGATGGTGCTCACGGCAGTTCTCATCTTCTTCTTCATCAATGTCATGCTGCTCGTCTCCGATATCCAGGGCACGGCGCGTGTGGTCAACTACGCCGGTCTGGTGCGCGGTACCACGCAGCGCATCGTGAAGCTCGAGGATGCGGGCCAGCCTCAAGATGACCTGCTCAAAGCCGTGGATTCATACATCAACGGTTTGCGTTACGGAAGTGACGACCTCAACCTCGTCCGTCTCGACGACGATGAGTATCAGGCAAAAATGACCGAGCTTGCAAATTATTTTGATGAGCTTTGCACCGAGATCATCCGCGTGCGCGAAGTCGGCTATGAGAACACCGACATCATCTCCATGAGCGAGGAGTTCTTTGGCATTTGCGACGATGCTACGCGACTCGCAGAGGACTACTCTCAGGAGAAGGCGTCGGCACTCAACTATCTCGAGGGCCTGGTGATCATCGACATCATGGGCTTGGTGGCGACCTTTGCGGTCGAACTTGTTCGCGCGGTGCGAACTGCCGCGCTCAATCGCGAACTGCAGAGCAAAGTCTATCTCGACGAAGCCACGGGACTGCCCAACAAGAACAAGTGCGAGGAGGTCTTGGGGCAGGAGCAGCCTGTCTCCGCGGAGGCGCCCGTTGCGGTGTGCGTCTTCGACCTTAACAATCTGCATACGGTCAATAACAGCTTCGGCCACGAGAAGGGCGACGAATACATCCGTTCTTTTGCCCGGCAACTGGGAAGTGTGGCGTCCGAGACGTGCTTTGTGGGCCGCGACGGCGGCGATGAGTTTATCGCGGTGCTGTGGGATGCCGATCGGGCTGCCGTGGAGTCCTGTCTCGCTCGGGTTCGTGCGAACGTGAACGAGTATTCCGAGGCTCACCCCGACATGCCTATCAGCTATGCGGTGGGCTATGCGCTTTCCAGTGATTTTGATGAACCGCCTGCGATGCGCGAGCTCTTTTCCCAGGCCGACAAGAACATGTACGTCGATAAGAACCGCGTAAAGACAGCCGAGGCAGCCGGGCCGCAACGCGAGGACCGCTAAACCCGTAGCAAAGGGTAGCTAATTTGGGACGGGACTCTTTTGGCTACTTGAGGAGTTGGGCCATGGCGTTGACGAATTTTTGTACTTGGAGGGTGGGCTCGAGCGGATAGTGCAAAAAGACCGGCACCTCTCGCCCGCACAGGAACGGCACGCCCACAAAGGCCGGGTGCACCCCCGACCATGCGCCGCAGGTGAGCACCGCGTCGCCCTTTTCCTCTGCCTCGTTAAAGAGCGCAAAGTCAAAGCTGTCCACGTCGATCACGTCTACGCCGCCGTCGGCCAACAGATCGATACGCAGACTGTCCATAGCGTCGTTGCCGTGACGGAGCACGCGCAGGCGCATGCCCTCTAAGTCGGCAACTGTGATGCGCGTCTTGCGCGCCAGCGGGCTCGTGCGCGGCAGGTCGATATAAAACGGCACGTTAACGATGCGAAGCTTTTGGCAGGCGTCGCCCCAGCGTGGAGTAGAAAAACTCGACTGCACTACATCCACCTCGCGGCCCAAGCTGCGCATGACGGATTCGCGCTCGTCATAGAGGTCGCTTACCGGCACGATCTCAAATCGCAGCGATGGTTCCAGATCGTGGATGTCCGACCACATCGACAGCGTTTGGCGCCCCGGGCACATCATCGACACGCCCAGGCGCACGGCCCCGCCATCGCCTGCCGCGCGTCGGGCACGGCGCAGCGCGTCCTCGGACTGCCGCATGATCGAACGTGCATCGTCCACCAGCAGAGCACCTGCCGGCGTCACCTTAACACCAGAATGCGAGCGCTCGAACAACGTGATGCCGAACTCGGCCTCGAATCCCGACACCTGTTTGACGAGCGCCGGGGTCGACACGCGCAATTTTGCCGCCGCACGCGAGAAGCTTCCCAGCTCCGCGGCGGCCGATATGGCCTCAAGTCGTCGATCGTACACGTCAATCTCCTGTTTCCAGACGTATGGCAATGAACTGCCAAGGGGGTCGTTTTGGCAGGTCACACACTAAATTAGGGACACATCGTCTTGCGAGCTATAAACCTACGGTTAACGCCATTCTAACAAATATGCAATTCACCTGCGCAAATGCAAAGCATACGATAACCTGCGAAAACCACGTGGGTCGGTTAATGGGAGCGACTCACCGGGAGGCACAAGAAGGGAAGTTCCTATGAGCAATTGGCTTAAGCTCGAGGGCGATGTCTGCGCCGTGACCGGCGCGCTCGGCGGTATGGGCGTCGAGATTTGCCGCGAGTTCGCCCGCAACGGCGCCAACGTCGTCCTGCTCGACCTGGACGAAGAGAAGGTCAAGGCCGCTGCCGCCGACCTCGCCGCTGAGTTTGGCATCCACGCCGAGGGTTACAAGATGAACGCCACCGACGAGGCCGAGGTTCAGGCTGCCGTCGACGCCACCATCGCCAACTTCGGCCGCGTCGACGTTCTCGTCAACACCGCCGGCATCCTGCGCTTCGCCGCCATGGAGGACCTGCCGCTGAGCGACTGGGAGCAGGTGCTCAACGTCAACCTCACCGGTTACTTCATCACCTCGCAGCGCTTTGGTCGCGAGATGATCAAGGCCGGCCAGGGCCGCTTGGTGCACATCTCGACCGTCGCCAGTCACTCCCCCGAGACGTTCTCGGGCGTGTACAGCTCCACCAAGGCGGGCGTCAACATGATGTCCAAGATGCTGGCTGCCGAGTGGGGCCCCTACGGCGTGCGCTCCAACTGCGTCGAGCCCTGCTTCGTCAAGACCCCCATGTCGGCAAGCTTTTACGCCGACCCCGAGGTCGAGAAGAGCCGCAGCCGTCTGATCGCCACGCGTCGCATCGGCGAGGTGAGCGATATCGCCAACGCCGTCATGTTCCTGGCGTCCACGCGCTCGGACTTCACCACCGGCGACGCCATCAAGGTCGATGGCGGCTTCTCCAACATGATGGGCGACCTCACCGCCAAGCCCGGCGGCCGTCGCGCCTATGCCGACAACTACCTTAAGAACAAGGGTGTCGAGCTCTGGTCCGATGAGTCCGGCGTCGCAAAGCCAACTGACCAGTAACCAACCTGACAGGGAGGCCCCGCGGACACGCCCGCTCCTCCCCCGTATCGATTAGAAAGAGTCCAATGGCTTCCACCAACTCCAACAAGGGTCGCGCTGTCGTGCTTTCCGCCGCGTGCGTCACCATGTTCTTCATCAGCTCCATCGCGCTGTATTCCGTCGTAAGCAAGAACCTGCTCGCCGTCTACCCCGAGTGGTCCAGCGCCCTTACCTGGGCCTTCCCCGTCTTCCAGACCATCATGGCCGTGACGGGCATCTTCGCCGGCCGCATCTCCGATAAAATCGGCCCCCGCAACGTCGTGATCGCCGCCGCCGTGTGCTACGGCGTGGGCTGGTTCATGTCCGGCACCGTCACCGAGCCGTGGCAGTTCTACCTGTGGTTCTCGCTCGTTGCCGCCGTCGGCAACGGTCTGGGCTACAACCCGGCGCTCACCACCGGCCAAAAGTGGTTCATCGACAAGAAGGGCCTCGCCTCTGGCATCACCCTCGCTGCTTCGACCGCCGGCCCCGCCGTGCTGTCCCCGGTGCTCGCCTCGCTGCTCATCCCGAGCCTTGGCATCTTCGGTGCTCTTAAGGCACTCGGCGTCATCTTCTTTGTGACGATCGCCGCCTCCGCCCTGTTCCTGAAGGCTCCCGAGGCCGGTTGGCTGCCCGAGGGCTTCGAGGCCCCCAAGGGCGGCGCGCACGCCGGCACCTTCGGCGACCTCACCCCGGACGAGATGGTCAAGACCCCGCGCTTCTGGGTCCTCATCGTCACCTTCGCCTTTGCCGCCACCGCCGGCACCCTGCTCGTCGGCAAGGTTGCCTCCATCGCCGCCGTCCAGCTCTTCGCCGATCCCACGAGCGCCGCAGCCGTCGCCCTCGGCGGTGTGGTGGTCTCCGTCAACACCTGCGCCAACCTGGTCGGCCGTCTGTCCTTTGGTCAGATCATCGACAAGCTCGGTGCCTACAAGTCGCTGCTCATCAGCCTTGTCGTCACCATCGTCGCACTCGTCATCATGTCGATGAGCTTTACGCAGGGTATGTTCTTTGTGGCGCTCGCCCTGCTCGGCTTTAGCTTTGGCGCTCTGCTCGTCATCTACCCGCCGCTCACCGGTGGCGCCTTTGGTACCAGCAACATCGGCGTCAACTACGGCATCATGTTTTTGGGTTATGCCGCTTCCACCTGGATCAGCCAGCCCATCACCGCCGTGCTGTATCACGCCGAGGTCGGCAGCGCCGCCTACCAGCAGTCTTTCTACGGCGCCATCGTGATCGCCGCCATCGCCGTCGTGCTCACGGTCTACATGATGGTCTCCGACAGCAAGAAGAAGTCCGCCTAGTTTTACCGATGCGACAAAGGGACAGCCCCTTTGTCGCATTCCACCGGTCACCAGTATTAAGGAGTCGAAATGTCTGAGCTCAACCCCGTCCGCATTGCCGTTATCGGCGCCGGCGCCATGGGCCGCAACCACATCCGCTTTGTCACCGAGGAGCCCGAGGCCGAGCTCGTCGCCATCGCCGACGCCTTTGAGGGCGCCCGCGCCACGGCAGAGGCCGCCGGCGTGCCGTTTTACACCGATCCCGCCCAGATGATGGACGAGGTCAAGCCCGAGGCCGTCATTATCGCCACCCCCAACGACTTGCACCTGGGCGTTGCCCGCGAGGCTGTGAAGCGCAATATCGTGCCGTTGATCGAAAAGCCGATCTCCAACGATCTCGAGGATGCCCAGGCCTTCGCCGCCGAGGCCGAGACCGCCGGCGTGCCCGTGCTCGTAGGTCAGCACCGTCGCCACAACCCCTTCGTCAACAAGGCCAAGGAGATCATCGAGTCCGGCGAGCTGGGCAAGCTCACCGTGTCGAGCTTCCACTACATGATCTATAAGAATGACGAGTATTTCGATGTCGAGTGGCGCCGCAAGAAGGGTGCCGGCCCGATCCTGGTCAACCTGGTTCACGACGTCGACCTGCTCCGCTATCTGCTGGGCGAGCCTGTTGCCGTCCAGGGTATGCAGTCCAGCGCCGCCCGCGGTTTTGAGACCGAGGACTCCGCCGTGGTCAACGTCCGTTTTGCCGATGGCGCGCTCGCAAGCATGACCATCTCCGACGCCACCGCCAGCCCCTGGAACTGGGAGGCAACCGCTCGCGAGGATCCGCAGTACCGCCCCTTCGACGCCGACGCCTACTTTATCGGCGGCACCAAGGGCGCCCTGTCGCTGCCCCGCCTGCACCAGTTCTCCTACGACGGCGCCTCCAACTGGCACAAGCCGCTGCAGATGGAGATTCCGGCTGTCGACCCGGCACTGCCACACAAGATGCAGCTCAAGCACTTTGTGAAGGTTGTCCGCCGCGAGGTCGAGCCCGTCGTAACCCCCGCCGACAACGTCAAGACGCTCACGCTTCTCAACGCCATCAAGGAGGCCGCCGAGACCGGCCAGCTCGTCGAGCTGTAATGCCTTAAGAGCGACCGCGGCAGAAGCCCCATGCCGAACCCTTCGGTCCGTCACCAACAAGCCCCTCTTCTTTGCCCCGCGAGCAGCCTCCTGCCCGCGGGGCATTTTGCTACCTTGCCGACGATTTTTCTGGAGCGGGGGGCTATTTTGCACCTCGGCTTGATTCGTTCGCCACGAAACGCGCCTATCTACTACGTTTAGCCGATCGCCCTCAACCATGCCAAATTTCTCGAAATAAAAACCGCAGGTAGACGGGTTGCATATTTTCGGAAAACCGGGGGATGGTCGACCAATACGGTTCAAACGTAGTAGATAGGCCGTTTTCATGGCGCGGCCCCAAAACAGTCTTTTGGGACGGGTGGTATCCTTGGTAGCCCTGTGCTGCAAACGCACCTTAAACGCAAGGAGTCCCATGGATCTTATCGCCCAGCTCGCCCGCGAGCTCAACCTTAAGGCCGCCAACGTCGAGGCAGCCGTCAAGCTCATCGACGAGGGCAACACCATCCCCTTTATCTCGCGCTACCGCAAGGAAGCCACGGGTGGCATGGACGACGTCGCCCTGCGCGCGCTCGACGAGCGCCTGTCCTACCTGCGCAATCTTGAACAGCGCAAAGAGGACGTCATTCTGCTCATCGACGCCCAGGGCAAACTTACGCCCGAGCTCGAACAGCAAATTCGCGAGGCCACGCAGCTCCAGCGTGTCGAGGACCTCTACAAGCCCTACCGCAAAAAGCGCATGACCCGCGCACAGAAGGCCCGCGAGGCAGGCCTGGAGCCACTTGCCAACATGGTCATCATGCAGGCCTCGGCCAAGGGCAGCGCGCTCGACGCCGCCGCGGCATACGTCAACGAGGGAGCCGGCTTCGACACGCCCGAGAAGGCGCTCGCCGGCGCGGCGGACATCGTGGCCGAGACGGTGGCCGAGGACCCCGAGAACGTCGCCGACCTGCGTGCCTTTACGCAAAACACCGCAGACATCGTCGTCGAGGCCACCGACCCCACCGAGAAGACCCCCTACGAGCCGTACTACAGCTATGATGAGCCGCTGCGCCGTATACCCAACCACCGCGTGCTGGCTATCGACCGCGGTGAGCGCGAGGGCAAGCTCCGCGTGCGCGTGAACGTCGACGGCGCCGCCGCCACGGCACGCCTCGGCAGCCGTTGGCCCCGACGCCAGGGCGTCTTCGCGCCCGTCTTTGACGCCGCCATCGCCGACGGCTACAAGCGCCTCATGGCCCCCTCGCTGGAGCGCGAGGCCCGCGCCAAACTCACCGTCCGTGCGCAGACCGAGGCCATCAATGTCTTTGCCAAGAATCTCGAGGGCCTGCTCTCGGCACGCCCCGTGCGCGGCGCCCGCGTGCTCGCGCTCGATCCGGGCTACCGCACCGGCTGCAAGGTCGCCGTCATGGACGAGACCGGCAAGCTGCTCGACCACGGCGTGGTCTATCCCACCAAGCCGCGCCACGACGTCGCCGGCACCAAGCGCGAGCTCGCCCGCCTCGTCAAAAAGGACAGCGTCAACACCATCGTCATCGGCAACGGCACCGCCAGCCGCGAGACCGAGGAAGTCGTCTCGGAGTTCATCGCCGAGCAGGCGCCTGAGCTGCGATACACCATCGTCAACGAGGCCGGCGCATCGGTGTACTCCGCCTCCGAGCTCGCCAGCCAGGAGTATCCCGATCTGGACGTCACCGTGCGTGGCGCCATGAGCCTGGGCCGCCGTCTACAGGACCCGCTGGCAGAGCTCGTCAAGATCCCGCCCCAGTCCATCGGCGTTGGCCAGTACCAGCACGACCTTGACCAGGCCGAGCTTTCGCGCACCCTGGGCCATGTGGTGGAGGACGTCGTCAACCGCGTGGGCGTCGACGTCAACACCGCGAGCGCAAGCCTGCTGGGATACGTATCGGGCATCACGCCGAGCGTGGCCAAAAACATCGTGACCTACCGCGAGGAAAACGGTGCCTTTACCGATCGCCGCCAGCTTAAGAAGGTCCCCAAACTAGGACCCAAGGCATACCTCAACGCCGCGGGCTTCCTGCGCATCAGCGGCGGCAAGAACCCGCTCGACGCGACGAGCGTCCACCCCGAGAGCTACGAGGTGGCCACGTCAGTCCTGGAACGCGCCGGCGTTAAAGCCAGCGAGCTCAGCCGCGGCGGCGTGCCCGACATCGAGCGCCGTCTGGGCAGTATCTCGGCGCTGGCAAGTGACCTGAACTGCGGCACCCTCACGCTCATCGACATCGTCAACGAGCTCAAGAAGCCCGGCCGCGACCCGCGCGACGACGCGCCCGAGGTGGTCTTTAGCCGCTCGGCGCTTTCCATCGACGACCTGGAACCCGGCATGGAGCTCAAGGGGACGGTGCGCAACGTCGTCGACTTTGGCGCGTTCGTCGACGTGGGCGTGCACCAGGACGGCCTCGTGCATATCTCCAAGCTGGCCAATCGCTTTGTCAAGCACCCGAGCGACGTGGTGCGCGTCGGCGACACGGTCAAGGTGTGGGTAGAAAAGGTCGATCGCGACCGCAAAAAGATCTCCCTCACCATGGTGCAGGGGAAGTAACAGCAAAGGACGAACCGCCGCTGCCCATCGTCGAACTTGCAAGTTTTTCTCATCCAATGGGAAAACTTGCAGATACCGCAACAAAACTTTCGCTTGCATATGGGTGTTGAACTGCTAAACACTTTACCTACGTTCATCAAGGCGTGAGCTGCGGGTTTTTATCTTCTCGGCGAACGGTTTTGCAGATTTACCATTTTTATATCGACGCCCCAGCGGCAAAACGTTTTTGCCGATCATTGCGGTTGATTCCGTTCACGGAACAGAAGCAGCGCCTTGTCGGCTCGTTTTCACAATCGCCCCAAAGTAAAAAGCGGTGACGCCTCATTTGAGACGTCACCGCTTCCGTGTAGGAGCCGGTTATCGGAGCTCCGCCCGATTAGGGCTTAACGTACGCCTGGATTACTCTTCCTCAACGTGATTGATCACAGCACCCTTGGTGTGGATGAAGTTGGGGACGAAGGCGACGACCAGAAGGACAGCGAGAATCGCGTAGACACCGGTGGTACCGAAGGCCTCGGCAGCGCGGCCGAGCGTAATACCAATGACGGAGAAATCGAAGTCGCCGAACGTAGTGTTCTTGAAGCCAAAGACGTCAAGAACGGGCAGGAGCAGAGCCGGGGCAAAGGTGATGAGCAGGCCGTTGACGAAAGCACCAAGAGCTGCGCCCTTGCGACCGCCGGTAGCATTGCCGTAGATGCCTGCGGTAGCACCGCAGAAGAAGTGGGGAACCATGCCCGGGATGATGAAGATGCCCAGGGTAGCGCCCACGATGAACATACCGACCACGCCACCGATGAAGGAAGCGACAAAGCCGAGGATGACGGCGGTGGGAGCATAGGGGAAGAAGACGGCGCAGTCGACGGCGGGGATGGCGCCGGGGATCAGCTTGTTGGAGATGCCCTGGAAAGCCGGGACCAGGTCGGCAAGGATCATACGAACGCCGTTGTAGACGATAGTGACACCGACGGCGAAGGACAGAGCACAGGTCAGGGCGTAGACGATTACATTGTCGCCGCCAGCGGTCTTGGTAACGACCGCAGGATCTGCGATGTAAGCGGCGAAAGCGGTAACCAGGTAGAAGAAGGCCATGGTGAGAGCCGTGGAGATGGTGGTGTCGCGCAGGAAGGAGAACTTCTCGGGAACCTCGATCTTCTCGGTGCTGTTCTCCTCGGCGTCCTTAGCAAAAAGCGTACCGACTGCAGCGGAGATGTAATAGGCGAGTGAACCGAAGTGGCCCATGGCGATTTCATCGCCATCGGTAACCTTCTCGGTGAAACGCTGACCAACGGCGGGAAGCATAGCGCTCACGAGGCCCAGGAACATGCCACCCACGATGACAAGCTGGACATCCTGGAAGCCAGATGCCTGCAGAACGGCAGACAGCAGGCAAGCCATGAACATGCTGTGATGGCCCGTCAGGAAGATGTACTTAAACTTGGTAAAGCGGGCAATGATAATGTTCACGACGTAGCCGAGAATCAGGATCATCATGGTCTGAACGCCGAGGACGCTCTGAGCCATCGAAACGACGACCTCGTTGTTGGGCACGACGCCGGTGATGTGGAAACCGGTCTCGATGAAGGTACCCAGCGGAGCAAGGTTCTCCTGGACAACAGCGGCGCCGGCAGACAGCATGATGTAACCCAGAATGGGCTTCAGGGTGCCCGTCATCACCTTGTGGGCAGGACGCTTAAGCGCGACAAGGCCCACAAAGGCAAATAGACCCATGATCCATGCTGGCTTGGTCAGAATCGATTGGATAAACTCAAGTATGGGAAGGATGGCTTGCATCTGCGCTTCCTTTCTCTCTAACGTGGGCGCGTTTCCCTCTTCCACAGGGAACCGCCCTTTTTTGTGCCGCTTTAGGCGTTAGCGGCGGCCGCCTTGATTGCCTCGAGGGCGTCTTCGCGGATCTTCTTCTTGTTCACATAGCTGCGAACGATCACAACGTTGCCGTGGAGCTCGGGAGCGAGTTCCTTAACGGTGATGAACAGATCCGGATTTGCGGAAGAAGCGCCGTTCAGGTCCATAGACTCAACGTCGGCCTTGATGCCCTCCTCCTCGCAAAGCTCCTCGACTTTGCCAGCGAGCATCAGGCTAGACCCGATGCCGTTTCCGCATACGGTGATGATATGCATGGCAACCTTCCTCTCCTACACGTGACGGTTTTCCGTCTATCCAAAAGCGGCGACGCATCGCCGTGCCATTAAGGCCTAAAAGAATGAACGCATGGTCTCCAAAACCTGCTCGGGCGTATCGCATGCGCTGAGCTTGGCAACGCAGTCTTCGTCCTCGAACATCTGCGAAAGCTCCGCCAAGCAGCCAAGATGAGCCTTGGGGTCGGGTGCGCAAATACCCACGAGCACGTGAACCGGATCGAAATCCTCGTGTCCAAACGCAACGGCAGGGTCAAGCGTGACGATACAGATTCCCGCTTCACTCACATTGCCATCTGCCTGGGCGTGGGGCATGGCGATGCCCTCTTCCAAGACCATATAGGGGCCGAATTTGTGAACCGATGAAATCATGGCGTCAACATAGCTCTGGTCGCATTTGCCAGCGTCTACGAGCAACTTACCGCATGCCCTGATCGCTTCCTCCCAGTCGGAGGCCTCGACGTGGCAGGCAACAAGCTCGGGTTTAAGAAGATCGGTCAGCATGCTCGTCCCCTACTCCTCGGGCAAGATATGAAAACCAAGCGCCTGAACGTCGCGGGCAAAGCCCTTGACCGTATCAAGCGAATACTCAAGCAAATCTTTCCCGAAATTCTTGCGCTTGGCAAGAATGGCATTGGGGACCGTAATGATCTGGCATCCAACGGACTCCGCCTGGAAGATATTGAGGACCTCGCGCGTAGACGCCCAGAGAACCTCGGCAGCAGGCTTAACGGCAGCCTTCTTTACGGACTCCGCCATGAGGGGCAGCGGATCGACGCCGGTATCGGCAATGCGACCGGCAAAGATAGACAGAATAGAGGGGGTCTCGGCAGAAACGGCATCGACGAACTCGTCGACCTGCTCGGGCGTGAAGATAGTGGTGACATTCACCTTGATGCCGTCGGCAGAAAGGCGCTTGACCAGCGCGGCAGTGGACTCGCCCTTGGTGTTGAGCGCCGGAATCTTAACATAGACGTTGTCTGCCCAGGTTGCAATCTCGCGAGCCTCGGCCTCCATACCCGCCTCGTCGTCGGCGAACACCTCAAAAGAGACCGACACATCGGTAATGTGCTCAAGAACCGTCTTGGCAAAAGCGCGGTAGTCAGTCACGCCACCGGCCTTCATAAGGGAAGGATTGGTCGTGAAGCCCTGAACGTTACCATTGTCATGCATGTCAAGCATGCCTTCGAGGTTAGCGCCGTCGGCAAACACCTTGATCGCCATGTTCGGTCCTTTCTCATCTAGCACTATTGCTATCGAAAGCCTTTTTCTTTGTTTCAAAAGCTTTTCGGTTTTCTTTTGATAAACCATTTCAAAAGCTATCGAAAGCTCAATTGTCAACTTTCCGTGAGCGGTCGAATATCGGGTGTGAACGTACTTCTTTTGGGCGGCGCCTTCAGAATGAGACTCTTTATAGCCCGTCTACGTGCGAACTATCTGCTACGCATGCATTTAGGACATGCCATTCCGTTCATTCGATTCATTCGAATTTACCTTGTTCTTTTCATATCGATACGTTATATTTCGATTACGAAAGGCGCATCTTTTGCCTTTTGTTCAAAAGGAGCGGCATATGGCATCTACTTCAGACCTTTCACCGGCCGAGCGTCAGCGATTTATCATGAATTGGCTGGCCGAAAAGCCAAATATCTCGGTATCCGACATCGTTCGCCGTTTTTCGGTTTCGGAAGTCACCGCACGACACGACCTCGTCTCACTGGAATCCGAAGGCAAGCTGCGTCGCGTACGCGGCGGAGCGGTATCGCTTTCTCGCTCCAACGCAATCTCGTATCCCGAGGAGCGCATCAATGTCCAAGTCGAGGCCAAGGAGGCCATCGCCGCAACCGCAGCAACTCTTGTTGATGATGGCGATGTTCTGGTAATTGATATCGGCACCACAGGCTTTTACTTCGCTAAAGCCCTCATGGATAAGCATGAGATCACCATTATCACCGGCGATCTTGCAATCGCAAACTACGCCAGCTTCAATCTCCCCAATGCTTCGGTAGTGCTGCTGGGCGGCTCCGTGCGCAAGGGCCACCTCTATCTCGCGGGCGCACTAACGCTCGACTGCATGAGCAAACTACATGCCGACAAGGCGTTTATCAGTGCCGACGGATTCCACCCCGACCACGGCTTTACCGTCGAGCACGACTTCTCGGCCATGATTAAGCATATGTACCTGACCAACTCAAACCAGGGCTATATGATGGTTGACCAGGGAAAGTTCAACAAGACCAGTTTTTATCAGTCCGCGCAAATCGATGACCTCGATGGCATCATCGTTGATGGAGACGACGAGGGCATCATGACGGCGGCGATCGAGAGCAGTCGCAGTCATCCCAAGCTCTATATTGCAAAATAGCTCAAATGGCCGGGTCGTCCCACTGCGGGCGACACGGCCATTTATTAGATCAACCCAAAGTGGCGCATGGCGGTGACGGTGCCGTCGTGTGCGACATCGTCAGTCACGTAGTCGGCGACCGCTTTGACCTCGGGCATGGCGTTGCCCATGGCGACAGCCGTCTCGACCGCAGCGAGCATGCCCAGGTCGTTGCCCGAATCGCCAAAGCCAAAGGTGCGTGCATTTCCCTCGCGGCCCAGATACGTCAGCGCTCGCGCCACGCCCACGCCTTTGTTGATGCCCTTGGGGCTCAGCTCGCGATTCTGGCCACCGGTGTTGCAGGCCTCAAAATAGCGCTCGATAAAGCCGTCATCGTTGGCTACGCGAGCCAAACTGGGCACATTGAGGCATACCTTGCCCACGCGCAGACTGCCGTCGACGCGCATTTCCTCGGCGCTGTGCACCACAGAAGTGCCGATCAGAGACGACTGCTCAACACCCGCGGGTTCCAGGGCAAAAGTAGCCACGTTGGTCTCGAAAAAGGCTTCAATCCCCGCCGCGGCCATACGGCGTGCAAGCTCCTCGACAACGTCCTCGTCAAAGCAGTCCTCGTGTACCACGCGGCCCTCGACCTCGAGCGTAGCTCCCGCCATGGCAACGATACCCGCAGGCTCCAAAGCACGCAGGCCGTCGGCAATCAACCACAAGGGACGACCCGTGCAGATAAATGCTTGGTGGCCCGCACTGCGCAGACGACCAAATGCATCGACAACGGCCTTCGACGGATGGACTGCATTGAAATCCTTATCGGTCATATCGTCGGGATCGAACGACGTCAGCGTGCCGTCCACGTCAAAAAAGAGCACGGCGGATTCGGGGCACGCATCAATCATATGGGTTCCTTTCGAGGATAAGGGCAAACGAAGCATCCATCATATAATGGAGCGACGCAACCAGAGAGGTCACCCATGGAATTTTACGCAAGCTGCCCCGAGGGCTTTGAGTCCGCACTCGCCGATGAGCTTAAACGCCTCGGACTTTCGCATGTTCGCCGGCTGAAGGGCCGTGTTACGTTTGAGGGCGAGCTCGAAGAAGGCTACCGCGCCTGTCTGTGGTCGCGCCTGGCGAGCCGCGTGTTCGTGGTACTCGGGCGCTTTGAGGCGCAGGATGCCGATGAACTGTACGATAGCGTTTACGACATCGCCTGGGAGAGCATCGTCCGCCCCGGCGCCACCATCGCCATCACCGCCCGCGGCGTGACCGAGCAGCTGCGCAACACGCGCTTCTCGGCCCTGCGCGCCAAGGACGCGCTGTGCGACCGCCTGGCCGAGACCACGGGCCGTCGCGCCGACGTCGATGCCGCCGACCCCGATGTTCACCTACTGCTTTCGCTGCGCCAGCGCCGCGCGAGCATTAGCCTGGACCTTTCGGGCGACCCGCTGTTCAAGCGCCTGCCGCCCGCGGCGACCCGTGCCGGCGAGGGCGCGCACGTGTTGCGCCCCGACTACGCCGCCCTGGTGCTGGCGCAGGTCAGCTGGACCGCACTGTGCGAGCGCGAGCTGACGGCCGACGAGTACGAGAACGAAGCCCTGCCTACGCTGGTCGACGCCTCGTGCGCCGGCGGCGGTCTGCTGCTGGAAGCCGTGAACATTCTGACTGACCGCGCCCCGGGTTTTACACGCGAGCACTGGGGTTTTGAGGGCTGGCAGCTGCATGATGCCGCCCTGTGGGAGCAGCTGCTTGCCGAGGCGCGCGAGCGCGAGGCGGCAGCGCGCGAGCGGCAGGCGCGCATCGTGGCCGTAGACATCGACCCCGCCGCCCGCAAGACTGCCGAGCGCATGGTCAAGTGTGCCGGCTACAAGCGTTTTGTCGACTTTTGCGCCGCCAAGCCCGCCACCGTGCTGGACCATGCAGGCGCCGTCGCCGGTGCCGCCGTGGTCGCAGACACCACCGAGACCCCGCTTTCGCTCATGCACGACGCCATGACACTCATCGGCGAGCTGCGCCGCGCGCCCGAGCTTACCGCCGCGCCGGTCGCCGCGCTCACCCGCGATGGCCTTATGGCCCGCGCGCTCCATGCCGAGCCCGCGCGCTCCATCGCCGTCATGCCCAATAACGAGAAGGCGGCTCTTGAGGTTTGGCCCTCGCTCGACCACGCCGCCGCAGCGTTTGAGGCTGCGGCCAGCGCAAACACCGAGGCGCAGACCGCGGACGCCGAAAACGAAGCCGCCAACACCCCCATGCCCGAACCCGCCGCCACGCTCGACCTGGGCGACGGCAAGCCGCTGCCCGTGCTCATCCCGGAGTCCGAGCAGTTCGCCAACCGCCTGCGCAAGAACGCCCGCCTGCGTCGCAAGTGGGCAAATCGCGAGGGTGTGAGCTGCTACCGCGTCTACGATGCCGACCTGCCCGATTACTCCGCCGCCATCGACCTGTACGAGGGTTGCCCGCAGACGCCGGGCCGCTGGCTCGTCATCGCCGAATACGCCGCGCCCAAGACCATCGACCCCGCGCTGGCCCAGGCCCGTATGCTCGACATCTTGGCCATCGCGCCGCGCATCCTAGATGTTCCCGCCGAGCATGTGCACGCCAAGGCCCGCATGCGTTCGCGCGGCGGCTCGCAGTACGGCAAGCAGGGAGCCGGCAAGGGCGGATCGGGCGAACGCGCCAACATCGCGCGCCGTCGCCTGCCGCTCATCGAAGAGGGCGGACTCACCTTTGCCGTCAACTTTGACGACTACCTGGATGTGGGCATCTTCCTGGACCACCGCGTCACCCGCAACCTGGTGCGCGAGCACGCCAAGCAGGCGCGCCGCTTCCTCAACCTGTTCGCCTACACCGGCACCGCCACCTGCTATGCGGCAGACGGCGGCGTCGAGGAAACTGTGACGGTCGACCTTTCCAACACCTACCTGGATTGGGCCGAGCGCAACATGCGACAGAACGGCTTTGTTGGTCCTCAGCATCACTTTGTGCGCGACGACGTGCTCGCCTGGATTCGCGACCAGCGCCAGACGCGCAACCGCTGGGACCTGATCTTTGTCGACCCGCCCACGTTCTCGAACTCGTCCAAGATGGGCCGTCGCACCTGGGATGTTCAGCGCGACCATGTCGAGCTTTTGGCCGGCGTATCGCGCCTGCTCGCGCAGGGCGGCCATGCCATCTTTAGCTGCAACCTGCGCGGCTTCCGCCCCGAAACGCGCAAGCTCGCACGCGCGGGCGTGGTGCTGGAGGACATTACGGCACAGACCATCCCCGAGGACTTCGCGCGCAACCAGAAGGTGCACCATTGCTATATCGTGCGTCGCCTGCCCATCGAGGACGCCATGGCCGAGGTCGGCTTTAGCGCCGAGGAGATTGCCGAGCGAACCGAGGAGCTGCGCAACCCCGAGGCCCGCAAGCCTCGCGCGGCAGTGCCTGGCCATGTGCACGCCGGCGACGGCAAGCCGCACGTCACCGGCAGCCCCTCCCCCGCCGGCAAGCCCAAAAAGAAGAAGTTCTACGCCAGCAAGCCCAAAGGCAAATAACAAAGTTGCGGTGGAATACGGACTGTTTGGCCGCCAAATAGGCCATTTCCGTCCGTATTTCACCGCAACTCATATCGGGATGGTGGTTGGCGATCTAGCCTTGGGTGACCAATCGGTAACCGATACCCACGTGCGTTTGTATATAGCGCGGATGCGCGGGGTCGGACTCAATCTTCTTGCGCAGCGTGCCCATAAAGACGCGCAGGCTCGCCAGGTCGCTCTTAGTTGCCGTGCCCCAAATCTCGTGCAGGATAAACTGGTGCGTCAGTACCTTGTCGGCGTTATGCGCCAGCAGGCACAGGAGCTTATACTCGATCGGCGTCAGATGCAGTTCCTCGCCATCCATCGTGGCGATGCCGGCATCAAAATCGATATGCAGCTCACCGGTATCGAACGAGCCCTCGGAGGCAACACCGCCCGTTTGCGCATACGAGAGGCGCCTGAGCGTCGTGCGAATGCGCGCGAGCAGTTCCTCGACCGAAAACGGCTTGGTCAGATAGTCGTCGGCACCGGCATCGAGCGCGCGGATTTTGTCCGCGTCCTCGCTGCGCGCCGAGACCACGATGATCGGCATGCCCGACCACGTGCGCACCGACTCCACCACCTTGACGCCGTCCATATCGGGCAGACCAAGATCGAGCAGCACAATGCTCGGTGCCTGCGATGAGGCAGCGGCAATGGCGGCATGGGCAGTCTCAACGGCCATATGGCGCAAGCCGTGCGTCTCGAGCGCGGCAACGATAAGGTTGCGGACAGCGGGGTCGTCCTCAACGACCAAGATGAGCGGTTTTACGGCAGAGTTCGGCACGGCGCTACTCCTTATCAAACGAAACGTCGGCGGCGGGAAGTTCAATCGTAAAGACCGAACCGTGCGGGTCCGCCGCGGCAACCTCTATGCTACCGCCATGTGCCAGCGCAATGGAGCGGCAGAGCGAAAGACCCAAGCCCACGCTGCGGTGGCTGTCGGCCAAACCGTGGTTGGCGGTATAGAACGACTCAAAGATCCGCTCGCGATCCTCGGGTGCGATGCCCGGGCCGTCATCGGCCACCGAGCACGCCACGCGTCCATCGTCGACGCTAATCGAAATCATGATATGCGAGCCCGCGGGCGTATAGGTGATGGCGTTGTTCACCAGATTGACCACCAGCTGCACCATCAGGCGCGCATCGACGTTGACGAGCGCCGGCTCATCGCACGCCACCACCTTAAGGTCGTGCTCGCGCACGGCAGGGTTCACGTGGCGCAGCGCCTCCTCGACGATATCGTCCATGAGCTCGAGCGTGGTCGACAGGCGCATACCGCCACCCTCGAGCTTGGTGATGGCGAGCAGATTCTCGACGGTGGCGTTGAGCCACAGCGCATCCGAGCGAATGGATAGAAGCAGGCCGCGGCGCGTCTGGGCATCGAGCACCGCGGTGCCGGTCGAGCCCTGATCGAGCAGCACGTCGGCATTACCCGAAATACTGGTAAGCGGCGTGCGCAGATCATGCGAGATGGAGCGCAGCAGGTTGGCGCGCAGCTGTTCGTTTTTGGCGAGCACCGCCGCTTCCTCGCGGGCCTCCATGGCGCGGGCGCGGTCGAGCGCCAGCTCGCCTTCGCTCACGATGGCATCGGCAAGCGTCCGCTCCTCATGCGTCAGCACGTCGGGCTCGGCAACGATAGCCAGCACGCCCACCACCGAGGCGGGGTCGCCCGAGCGCACGAAGCCGTCGCCTGTGCGAACCGTCAGGTAGATGCCATAAAACGCCGAGCCGCCATAGGTGGCATCGAGCGGCGTTCCCACATAGGCGGACGCCGAGAGCCGCGGCGGCATCTGCGGCGCCAGTTCGTGCACCGGTGCGGCATCGCCCACGGCCGTGTATGTCGCACGCGGCAGCAGGTCATCGCCCTCGGCGTCGGCGCTGTACCACACGACCGGACAGCCCGAAAGACGTGCCAGCTGCGTTGCCATGGCATGGACAATCTGCTGCTGATCGGCGCACCGCTGCAGCATGCGGTTGGTCTCGAGCACCATATGCGTGCGGCGGTCGCTGGCGGCAGCCTGTGCCAAGGCGCGGCGCAGGGCCAACGCAATCGAGCTCGACACAAGCGAGACCACGAACATGATGAAGAACATGCCGGGATAGCCGCGGTCGATAAGCGACAGCGAGTAGCGCGGGTCGACAAACAAAAAGTTGTAGAGCGCCACGGCGGCAGCCGAGCTCAACAAGCAATACAGGCGACTCCAGGTAAAGAATGCGCACAGCTGAACGGCGAACACATAGACGATCATGATGCTCGGCGCGAGACCCGGATGGTCGAGCAGCGCGCCCACAATCGTCGCCGCGACCAGCAGCCCCACCGACACGCAGATATCGTACAGGGGGCCGCGACGCGTCATCGTAGTGCGCCGCCACCAAAAGTTCTCGGCAATATCACCGTCCGCACGGACGTCCATCAGCGCCCCGCCCCTCTCTCAAAAACAAAAACCACCACAAAGGGACAGGCACCTTTGTGGTGGTTTCCCTTGTGGTGGTTCCAAGTGTATAGCCTTTGCAACCTGCGGTCGCTAGACAAACAGCACGTGCGCGAGCAGGGCACACACGCACACCGCTCCAAATACCAGTGCCACGATCGAGATCACGCGATCGGCCATATCCATGTTGGCACGATTCGTAAAGAACCGATCTTCGGCGGCGTCGACGCGCGCCTCACGCACCATTTCGACCACCGCCTCACGGCCATCGAGCGCCTTTGTATCCATGTTTACCTCCCCGGCCTCATGCTTATCCATCAAAAACCAACTCCGTGTAGCCGCCGACGTCTACGGCCGCTCGTTGGGGGCCAGGCGCTGCATCTTGTTCACGGCCTTGAACTTGGTGAACAGCGGCACGTACTCAAAGCTCACGTTGGAGTTCTCCAGGCCGTACCAACGCGCAGGCGTGCCGGCGGCGCGGCGGATGATGTACTTGAGCGTGATGGCCGTACGCTCGCTCGGCTCCACATCGCTTTCGGGCGCCAGAAGCTTACGGATCAGGACGAACTTGAACGTGCCGATGTTACCCGGATCCTTGTAGACCGAGTAGTCATGCGTCTGCGGCGGCAGCTCGCCGGTGGCAGCCAGGTCCTGAACGACCTGACGCAGATAGGCATTGACGCGCTGGTTAATCTTGTAGCCCAGGTACAGATGCACTCGGAACACGTAGTCGGTGCCGAACGTCTCGACCGAATAGGCAAAGGTATGCGGCTCGTCCATGGTCTCGACATTCACAAACCACCAGGCGCGGGCGCGCTTGGGATGCTTATCCAAGATCGAGTAGACGATATCGCGGTCGATGTAGTCGGTATGGGTGTCCTTGGTCAGGTACACGATGTTGTCGCTCAGGCGCTCGTAGCGATCGTCATCGCGCAGGCGCTTGAGCTGCGGCAGGTAGCTGCGCAGCGGCAGCAGCGTAAACTGGCGCTGCTCGACCGCCGTGCCGTTGTACCAGCACACCATAATGCCCATGATGAGTGCAGCCATGAGGATGGTGAAGTAGCCACCGTGGAAGAACTTGGTGAGTGAGCTCACGAAGAAGAAGCCTTCGAGCAAAAGGAAGAAGGCCGCGAAGATCCACGGAGCAACCTTGAGCTTGCGCTCCTCGTGCAGGTAGAAGAAGAGCAGCAGCGTGGTGCACATCATAGTCAGCGTAATGGCAAGGCCGTACGCGGCTTCCATATGCGCCGAGTTCTGGAACAGCAGCACCACGATGACGCAGCCGACAAGCATGACGTTGTTGACCATGGGGATGTAGAGCTGGCCTTTGGTCTCGGCAGGGTAGAAGACCTGCATGTGCGGCATGAGGTCCAGACGGCTGGCCTCGGACACCAACGAGAATGCACCGGTGATGAGCGCCTGCGAGGCAATGATGGCCGCGACGGTGGAAAGGCCTACGGCAAACGGGCGCAGGCCCGGGGCGAGCATCTGGTAGAACGGGTTGAGGTCGGCAATGCCCATGAGCTCGGGGTTGGCAGCGTTGTTCATAAGCCAAGCGCCCTGGCCCATATAGGAAAGCAGCAGGCAGCACTTAACGAACGGCCAGGTAGCGTAGATGTTGCCGCGACCGACGTGGCCCATGTCGGAGTAGAGCGCCTCGGCACCGGTGGTGGCGAGGAAGCAGCTGCCCAGAATCATGATGCCCGCGTGGTTGTTGGGGCTCAACAAAAAGGCGATGCCGCGCACCGGGTTGAGGCACAGCAGCACGGCGGGGTGCTGGAAGACAAAGAACAGACCCGTGCCGCCCAGGAACAGGAACCACAGCGTCATGATGGGGCCAAAGGCGTGACCGATCTTGGCCGTACCGATACGTTGCACCAAGAAGAGCACGATGATGATGGCGAGCGTAATGGCGACGACGCGGCCCTGGTCATCGCCCAGCACGGCATGGACCGCCGGGATGGTGCGCAGGCCCTCGATGGCCGTGGTAACGGTAACGGCCGGCGTCAGGATGCCGTCGGCGAGCAGCGCGGCGCCACCCAGCATGGCGGGGATGATAAGCCACTTGCCACAGCGCTTGACCAGGCTGTACAGGGCAAAGATGCCGCCCTCACCATGGTTATCGGCGCGCAGCGAGATGAGCACATACTTGATGGTGGTCAGCAGCGTGACCGTCCACACGACAAGGGAGAGCGCGCCAAGCACGAACTCCTCCGTCACGCTTCCGATGCCGCCGTTGCCGGCAACGAGCGCCTTGGTTACATACATAGGGCTGGTGCCGATATCGCCGTACACCACGCCCAGCGTGACGAGCATCGCCGAGATGCTCACAGGAATAGCAGCGTGCGAGGCTGCCTCCTTGGCCTTTTGTTCCATAAGCCGGTTTCCTCCCAACTTTAATGTTCGAAGGAATTATAGGTAATCGGCCCATGTTTGAATGACACTGTTTTCCCAGCTAGATAAAGATTTATACAGTCTTTAGGCTACCGCGGCGATATGAAATGTGACAAAAGGACTGTCCCCTTGTCACATTCGTCATTTTCCAAGCCAGTTTTTGAACCACCACTCCATGGAGCGGCTCATCTCGGCCATAAAGGGACTCGTGTGCTTGCGGGTATAGATGTCCACGACGCGCTCCCCCACCTCGCGGGCATGCGGACGGAACATCGCGTCCATCTCGGCCACCTGCGCATCCATAGTCGCGGCATCCGCACGGCAGTAGCGCTCCTCGTGTACCAGGTTCACCACGGGATGCGCAATGGCCGGACGCTCCTTACGGGGCGTGCCGATGATGAGCATCGACAGCGGCATGGCATAGGGCGGCAGATCGAGCAACTCGGCAACTTCCTCGGCGTTCTCGACGATATCACCGATGTAGCAGCTCCCCAGCCCCAGGGCCTCGGCGGCAACCACAGCGTTTTGCGCGGCGATCACGGCGTCCTGGGCCGCGATGGCAAAGTCGCCCAAACCCGGCGCGCGGCGGGGCGCCTTGCCCGTGCGCTCGACAAACTCGGGCTCAAAGCAGCCCACGTGCTCAAACAGATCGATCCACTTGGCATAATCGACCACAAATATTAGTGCCCAGGGCGCCTTGGCGATCATGGGCTGGTGGTCGCACAGGTCGGCCAGACGATCCAGCGTAGCCTGCTCGCGAATGCTCACGATGGAATACATCATCATGGCGCCTGCCGACGGCGCACGGCTCGCCGCATGCAGAATCGCCGTCCGCTGCTCGTCGGTCACCGCCACGGGACGGTCGTCGTCATCACGCGCGAAGGCACGCGTGGAGGAACGGTGCTCCAACGTGTCCAGCACCGCATTGCCCGTCGTCTCGACCGGATAACCGTTCGCATCCACGCCCGCAGCTCCGTCGCAGCACTCGGCACCCGTCATACAAACCTGATCGCCCATAGCTCTATCCTCGCCAATTCTTTAAGAAGCCTTTACGTTTCCGTGTAATTCCCGTCCATTATCGCGCAGGTCACCACTACATTGCGCCACACCGCCGCACATGCGCGTTAATATGGCTGGTTGTTGTGCGTAGCCACCAATTGCGGCGCATATCTTGGTAACAATCGGGTAAACCCCCGCTTTCGTAGGTTTTAGTTTGTGAGGAGTCTCAGCATGTTCGCTGCCGCCATCTCGCTCGTCGGTCTTGCGGCGACCGTCTACCTTGTTTTGCGCGAAGCCAAGGCCATTCGCGCTCAGTCGGGCACCGTTGCCAAGGGCGCCTTCGCCTGGAGCGTCGCCTTCGGCCTGTTCCAGCTCTTTTTGACCGTCTGGGGCGCTATTGGCCTTGTCGCGCAAAACGAGCCGCTCGCCTTTGTGATGCTCATCCTGACCAACGCCATCCTCACCGGCTGCGCTTGGGCCAGCATCGCCCGCGACCGCATCGCCCCGCGCGTCTTTGCGTTCGCCGGGCCCAACGCCCCCGCCCCCACCGGCAAGCTCGCCCGCCTGCGCGGCGCCTTTGTGGGCAAACCGCTCGTCGCCGCCGTCCTGTGCCTGCTGCTCGCCGGCGTCTTTGCGCTGCTGGGCATGGAGGTATCGTCCAACCACGACTTTACCTGGGTCTACCCCCTGTGCATCCTGCTCGAGTGGGCCATCATCACCACGCTCATGGTCGGCTTGTTCTTCCTATTCCAGCGCCACGGCGCAGCCCCCGCGGTCCTGGCCTTTGCCCTCTTTATCCTGGGCATTGCCGAGTTCTTCGTTATCACGTTTAAGTCCATGCCCATCCAGCCGGGCGACCTTTCGGCCATCTCCACCGCCGCCGCGGTCGCCGGCACCGGCTACACCTTCTCCATCTCGCTGTTCTGTGTGCTGTCCATGGGCTTTACCGCCATCGCCATGCTGCTGTGCGAGTACGCTGGCCTGGTGGCACCGCACCGTCAGAAGGGCGCCGCCAACGCCAAGCGCATGCTGCTCACCAACCTGCTCGTGGCCGTGCTGTGCCTGGGCGGTATGACCGCGCATGTTACGCTCATCGACTACTACAACACTCTCGGCATCACCGTCTACACCTGGCGTCCGCTCGAGAGCTACTGGCGCGAGGGCTACCTGCCCGCTTTCATTAGCGCAGCGCAGTCCATCAAGCCGCCCAAACCCGCCGACTACTCCGTCGACGATGCCAAGGCCACACTCAAAAAGTACGCCAAGGCCTACGACAAGTCCGACGCAGCGAAGAGCGATGAGCGAGCTGCAGCCGAGGAGCAATTCGATAGCGAGAAGCCCACGGTCATCGCCATCATGAACGAGACCTTCTCGGATCTATCCATCTACCAGAATATGCGCGCCGGCTACGAGGGCCCGCAGTACTTTAAGAGCCTGTCCAACTGCCTCAACCGCGGCAAGCTCTACGTGAGCGCCTACGGCGGCGGCACCGCCAATACCGAGTTTGAGTTTATGACCGGCAACTCCATGGCCAACCTGGGCTCGGGCGTGTACCCCTACACCATCTACAACATGGAAACGACCGGGAACCTGGCAGAGCAGTTCAAATCGCTCGGCTATTCCACCACGGCTATGCACCCCAATCACGCAACCAACTGGAACCGCGAGAACGTCTACAAGGACTTTGGCTTTGACCAGTTCCTGTCCATCAACGATTTCCAGGGAGCCGACACCTTGCGCGGCATGGTGACCGACCAGGCTACCTACGACAAGATTCTTGAGCTGCTCGACCAGAACGCCGATCCGCAGTTTATCTTCGACGTGACCATGCAGAACCATTCGGGCTACGATACGGGTCTGCTGCCGGTCGATAAGCAGATGCACCTGAATATCGATACGACCGATCTGGATGCCAAGACCGTCGAGGACGGCACGCTCTCCGATGTCGACGAGTATGTCTCGTGCATCGAGCAGTCCGACCAGGCGCTTCGCTACTTCCTCAACGCCCTGAGCAAGCTCGACCGTAAGGTAGTCGTGGTGTTCTGGGGCGACCACCAGCCGTTCTTCCCGTCCAAGTTCAACGACAAGTGGTTTACCGGCGAGGACGATGCCACGCACCAGGAACGTCTGTGGCAGACCGACTACATCATCTGGGCCAACTACGACGTTGCCGGCTGCGACCAGACGAGCGAGGTCGACGACCTGTCCACCAACTACCTGTCCACGCAGCTTATGCAGCTGATCGGCGCACCGCTGACCGACTACCAGAAAGCGCACATGACGCTGCGCAAGTCGCTGCCCGCCATCAACTCCGTGGGCTACGAGGACGCCAGCCTGCGTTGGGCACTCTCCTCCAACGTCACCGGCGACGACGCAGCAGCAGCCGCCGCCACCAAGGCGCGCGAGGATTACGCCAAGATGCAGTACTACGAGATGTTCCGCGACGGCAAGAACGTGTACACCGAGCACTTCCAGACCGAGGCCAACGAGACCGACCCCAACCTGGCACCGGGTACAACCAAGATTAAGTAGCTGCTAGCTGCTGAGCCACAACTGAAACGTCTGTCCAGGCGGAGGCATATAAGGTTCCCTGCTCGGACAGTCCTGCGCAAGACGAAGGCCACATTAAGTGGCCTTCTTTGCGTGCGGAACTCGCGATGAACCTTATATGCCTCCGCCCGGACAGACGCCCTGTTGTTGGAGCGCGGCTTGTCATAGGGGTATCCGCTGAACATATATAAGTCGAAGGCCACGTCATGTGGCCTTTTTTGCATCCGGAAAGCCCGTCCCACTCTGAATACATCCAGCGAACGCATGAGAGCGTGTCATCCAGGACGGCCTCGTCATCGGGATGATGGAAAATGTCGCCCCAAACGCTTGCCACGGTTGCGCCCACAAGTGTCAAGAAAAAAGCCTCGAGAATTTCGAGGCTTTCACATTTGTATTGTTTTGCACAAAGGACCGCGAGCGACGGTCTACTCGCCCAGCACGGCCTTTTTGGCGGCTGCAGCCATGTTGTCCAGATCTTCCTTGGTGGGGTGATCCTTTGCGGCGACCCAGTTATCGAGCAGCATCTTAAAGCGGACATTGTCGGGATCTTGCTCGAGCATGGCCTCGTAGCGCTGCTTGACCGCGGGACCCATCTTGCCCTGGCACATTGCCCAACCCACAAGCTCGGCATTCTCGGCCAAATTGGAGGTCACGCGATTGATAATCTGCTGATAATAGCTCTGGTCGGCGCCAAAACCGCAGGTACCAAAGAGGAAAACGCGCTTGCCGTGCAGAGCGGAGAGCAGCGCGGCAACCGAAGGCGTGCACGCGCCCTTGTCGCACCAAAAACCGACGAGCACCGTGTCGGCCGCGCAGGCGCCCTGCGCCTCGAGCGCAACCTGATCTGCATCCGCATCGTCGCTCAACGCCGCGGCATGAACAAACTCAACACCCGCAGCCTGTAGAGTGCGCTTGATCGCACCCGAAACCATCCTGGTATTACCGCTCTTGCTGTTAACCACCAAAGAGCACGTCATAGTCACGTTGCCTCGTATCCCCCAAAACTAAAGCCACTAATGCAATTTATTAGATGACTATCTTAGTACTAACGTGACAGATGTAAACCACCGTCTGTCGATTGATTAATTTGCCCCACGGCCGTGCTCACTGGGCAAACTGGCTGCGGTAGAGTTCGGCGTAGAAGCCGCCTGCCGCCAGCAGCTCGTCGTGCGTGCCGCGCTCGATAATCTGGCCGTCGCGCATGACCAGAATGCAGTCGGCGTTGCGAATCGTGCTCAGGCGATGCGCCACGACAAAGCTCGTACGGCCGGCCATGAGCTCGTCGAATGCTGCCTGCACCTGCAGCTCGGTGCGTGTGTCGATACTCGAGGTCGCCTCGTCCAGCAGCAGAATCGCCGGGTCGGTGAGCATGACGCGCGCGATGCACAGCAGCTGCTTTTGGCCTTGGCTAAACGTGCCGCCGTCCTCGCCAATCACCGTATCGTAGCCGCCTGGCAGCTGCACGATAAACTTATGCGCATGAGCGCGCTTGGCGGCTTCGACAACCTGCTCGCGCGTAGCTCCTGGGCAACCGTAAGCGATGTTGTCCGCCACCGTGCCCTCGAACAGCCAAGTGTCCTGCAGCACCATGCCAAAGGCGCGGCGCAGGCTTGCGCGCGTGTAGTCACGCGAGGAACGGCCATCGACCGCAATGCGACCGGCATCGATATCGTAAAAACGCAGTAGCAAATTGATGAGCGTCGTCTTGCCGCAGCCCGTGGGGCCAACGAGGGCAAAGCGCATGCCGGGCTTGGCCTCGATGCAGATATCCTGCAGCAGCTTGCGGTCGGGCACGTAGCTAAAGTCCACATGCTCAAAGGTCACCTCACCCTGCGGGGCGGCAAGTTCCACGGCATCCGCCGCATCGGGCTCCTGCTCGCGCGCATCGAGCAGCGCAAACATGCGGCGCGCCGAGGCATACGCCGTCTGGATCTGCGTAATGACGTTGGTGACCTCGTTGAACGGCTTGGTGTACTGGTTGGCATAGGACAGGAAAATCTGCACGCCGCCCACCGTGAGCGCAGCGGGCACGCCCGTGATCACGCCCACGCAGCCAATCACGGCGACCACGGCATAGATGATGTTGTTGATAAAGCGCGTACCGGGGTTGGAGAGCGAACCCATAAACTGCGCGCACTCGCCCGCGGTGTAGAGTTCGGCGTTGAGCGCGTCGAAGCGCTGCTGAGCGTTGGGGCCATAGGCAAAGGCGTCGACAAGCTTTTGCTCGCCCACATACTCCTCGATATGACCACCGAGCTGCCCTTGAATGCGCTGCTGAACCGTAAAGCTCTTGTTGGAGAGCTTGGCAATAGCACCGGCAGCAAAGATGGAAAGCGGCGTGACGAGCACCACCACGAGCGTCATGGTCAGGTTAATGGAGAGCATAAACGCGAGCGTGCCCACGATGGTGATAACGCCGGTGAAAAGCTGGGTAAAACCCTGCAGCAGGCCGTCACCCACCTGATCCACGTCGTTGACCACGCGGCTCATAAGGTCGCCGTGGGCATGGCTGTCGATAAAGCTGAGCGGCATACGGCTGAGCTTGTCGCTCGCCTCCACGCGCATGTCGCGCACCGTCTCGTAGGACAGGCGGTTGACGCAGTAGCCCTGTAGCCACTGGAAGGCCGCAGCACCTACGACGACAATCGCGAGCTTGGTAACGAGCGGCAGCAGTGCGTCAAAGTCCACGTGCCCGGCGGCAACGATCAGGTCGATGCCCTCGCCGATGAGGATGGGCGTGTAGAGCTGCAGAATCACGGAGATGGCGGCGCTCACAAACGACGCAACAAACGAAATGCGATGCGGACGAACGTAGCCCAGCAGGCGGCGGGTCACCGCACCCACGGGATAGCGCTCGGGATCGCCGGGCTGGCGCGGACCGTCGCCCAGGTCGTTGAGGTTATCGTTACCGGACACGTTGGCCGTCATCGTGGCGACCGAACCGGAGGAAGTGTACGGATTCATTTAGCAGCCCTCCTTTGCGCAGACGGATGTGGGGGCGCACACGGCGCCTGGGGCGGACGCGGGTCTTGGGGTGGGCGTGGGCGTCGTGCTCCCCTGCTGGCCCTCGAGCTCCTCGCGTCGCAGCTGCGACTGGCAAATCTCGCGGTAGAGCTGGCAGCTTGCATACAGCTCGTCATGCGTGCCCAGGCCCGCAACCGAGCCGTGGTCGAGCACGCAGATCATGTCGGCGTCGCGCACGGTCGAAACGCGCTGGCTTACGATCACCGTAGTCAGCGGCAGCCCGCCCTCAGCAGCGCCACACACGCTGCGCTCGTGGATGGCATGGCGAAGCGCCGCGTCGGTCTTAAAGTCGAGCGCCGAGGCGGAGTCGTCCATGATCAGGACCTGAGGCGAGCCCACCAGGGCGCGCGCGATGGTCAGGCGCTGGCGTTGGCCACCGCTGAAGTTCTTACCGTCCGCCTCGACCGGGGCGTCGAGCCCCTGAGGCTTGTTGCGCACGAACTCGCTCGCCTGCGCCATGTCGAGCGCCGCCCAGAGCCCCTCGTCGGTCGCTGACTCGTCACGCCAGGTCAGGTTACTGCGGATCGTGCCGCTCACCAGCGACGCGCGTTGCGGGACGGTCGCGACCACATGGCGCAGCTGATCGAGCGGCCAGGCGCGCACGTCGGAGCCCATCACGCTCACGCTGCCGGTGCTCGCATCGTACAGGCGCGGGATGAGCGAGACGAGCGTCGACTTACCGCTACCCGTGCCGCCGATAATGCCGAGCGTCTTGCCCAGCGGGAGCTCCAGGGTCACATCGTTGACGGCATTGGCCGCGCCCGCGCCAAACGAAAAGCTCGCATGGCTAAAGCTCAGCGCAGAGACCGGGGCGTCGACGTCCGTCGCGGGTGCCTGGGGCAGTGCGACCGGCTCGTTGTTCTCGTCGGTGATGCTCGGCTCGCAGTTGAGCACCTCGTTGATACGCGACGCGCTCGCGCTCGCCTTGGTAAAGACCACGACCAGGTTGGCGACGTACACGATGGAGGTCAGGGTCTGCGTCATGTAGTTCACAAACGCCATGACCTGGCCTTGCGTAAGCTCGCCCACGTTGACCTGGATGCCGCCCACCCACAGGATGGCGCACACGCCCAGGTTCATCACCAAAAACGTGACGGGATTAAGGATTGACGAGAGCTTGCCCACCGCGATGGCGGTATTGGCCTGGTCATCGGCGGCTTGGGCAAAGCGCTCGCGCTCGTGATCTTCGCGTACAAAGGCGCGAACCACGCGGGCGCCCGAAAGCCCCTCGCGGCAAATGAGCGCGATGCGGTCGAGCTTTGCCTGCAGCTGCTTGTAGTACGGAATGCAGCGCGCCATGACAAACCAAAACACCAGGCCAATGGCGGGCGTGCAAATCAAAAAGATCATGCCGAGCTTAAGGTCGATGGCGAGGGCCGCGCACATAGAGCCCACCGCCAAGAAGGGCCAGCGGATGAGCATGCGCACGCCCAGCGCCACGGCAAGCTGCACCTGGTTGACGTCGTTGGTGATGCGGGTGATAAGCGACGGCGTGCCAAAGCGGTCGAGTTCGGCATAGCTCAACTTGTTGATGTGCTGGTAGAGCGCACCGCGGATATCGGTGCCCATGCCCTGCGAGGTGAGCGCCGCCATCTTTTGGCAGACGAGCGTAAACGAGATGCCGATCACAGCCATGGCGGCGAGCACCATGCCGTAGTGGATAACGGCGTTCACGTCGTGCGCCCCAATGCCCTTATCGATCATCTGGGCAATCACCAGCGGCGTCAGCAGGTCAAAGATCACTTCGATCAGCTTGCACGCAGGACCAATCACCATATACCGGTGAAACTTACCACCAAAACGCCTGAGCAGCTCAATCATGTATAGGCGCTCCCTATCATCATTCACACTCAATCCGAATCATGATAGTACCGCCACCCCAAAAGAAGCGTAAACAACTCGTCATTTCTAACGGGATTCAGTTTTCAGGGGGGGGTATACGCGCACACCCAGCCAGTGTTGGGTCAACTAGCATGGTATACTTACATTAGTGCTACCAAGTTAGTCGCCGACCCTTGAAATGAGGTGCCGAGATGAACGACATTCTCGCAAGAAGAGCAAGACGAGCAACTGTGGGCATCGCCCTTTCCGCGGCACTTGTCGCGGGAATCGCCCCCGTAACGGCGATCGCGGCAGAAACCAGCTCCCCCACCGGTGCAGTTGCCTTGCAGACGGAAGATGCGGCCGCCGCAAAAGAAAAAGCGTATGCAGCCATGCAGGAAGCGCTCAAAAACCTCGAGGCCGCAAAAGACGCCGCAAGTCCCGAGAAAATTGCGGAAATCGATACTAAAATTGCCATTTTTCAAAAGAACTACGACACTAATTTGGCGCGAGCTGCCATATATAAGGAATCCCTTCCTACCATGCAAGCGGACATCGATGCAGCCCAATCCGAATGCGATAAGGCCCACAACCGAACAAGAGACCTTGAGGCAGAATTAAATAAAATCCCCCACACGGATTACGAAACTAGATGGCAGTTGGAACTGGCGATCATGGATGCACAAGAGCAAGAATCTCGTTGTGAAGATAAGCTTGAGCACTGCCGAATGCGCCTCGAAAGTCAGAAAAGCCTGATTTATTTCTTAGAAAGCGAAGTAGAGTTTAATAAAACCCACCTCGACGGAGAAACAGCCAAGCGAAATGCGCTCCTCGGCGATTTGGAAAAGGCGCAAGCGGCCTATGATGACGCCTGCAAAGCATACGAAGAGGCAAAGGCCGCGGCAGATAAGACCACCTCGCCCGAGATAACGAAACCGACCGAGACGACAAAACCCTCCAGCTCAGCGCAACCCACCGAGGCGACACCGCCTGCAACCGGCAAAGACGCCTTACCAAGCTCCACCAAGCAGGCGAACTCGAGCAGCGGCAAGCAAGCAAATACGACCGCCGGCAAGCTCGCGAACACGGGCGACACAGCACCGAGCGCAATAGCACTCGCAGGAATCGCCGCCATGGGACTCGGAATAACCGCCACAGCCACACGCCGCCTCAAGAACTCAAAATAGCTGCCAACGGTTATTGTCTCCGCCAATTCACAAGCCCAGAGACAAAAAGAGGCCCGTTTCCCCAACCTAGGGAAACGAGCCTCTTTACTTGTAAAAACAGATGGTAATGCCGCCGTCTCTTGAACCACGTAGCCGCCGCGCTCCAGACAACGCCAACGAGCAGCAAAAGACACGGGATTAATTTATTCAGATAAATGTGACCCTTCAGGTGGTTTTGGTCGGCTACCCGCGAGTGCCGGCAGG
>URNI01000006.1 GCA_900549135.1 uncultured Collinsella sp. | reverse complement strand
GCGTACGGATGTCGTGGCTCATGCGCGTGAGGAATGCCGTCTTAGCGGCGTTGGCAGCATCGGCTTTTTTGCGCTCGGTTCGAGCGCGCATGAGCGCCCAGATGAGCAGGACGATGCCGACCGACAACATACCGATGAGGGTAGCTGCAATGGCGGTGCGGTTGCGATAAAGGAATTGAAGCGTGTTGGATTCCTGGGCCGTGTACGACGTGGAGGAGAAATTGCTTGCGGAGAGCGATTCTCCGGCATTGATGATGCCCTTGTTGATGATTCCCAACAGCTCGGGTTTTCCGCGCGAAATCCAGCACGAGAGCTCACAGGTGTCAGGGAGCTCGGTCGTCTCGCAGTCCTCGAGATCGTAACGGTCACCGATGGTTTTTACGCGTGAACTGGGAGCGACGATGCAGTGCGCCGTTCCCTTCCTGAGGGCGTCGAACGCTTCATCGTCGGATTGGTATTCGGTTACGGTCGCTGTGGGGAACAGACTTTCAAGTGCATTTTTGTTGATAAACGATGATTTGGTACAGGCGATGTTCTGAAGGTTTTTGTTCAGGTTGCTGCCGGTGTGGATAGCGGTGAGGGATATGGTTCCCAACGATACCGACTGCACAACGCCTGTTTGCTCGGCAAACCAGTAATCTCGGTATACCGGCAGCGCAACGTCTATGCTTTCCTTTGACAGGGCCTTTGACATCATCTTGTAGCTATCAAAGGCGACGGTTTTGACCGTAATGCCAAATTTATCGTGTAGCGTCGTCGCAAGCGATGCGAGCGAGCCTTCCATTTCGCCGTCTTCGTTCTCGTTGCAGTAGGGGAGTTTGCCCGTAATGTAGCCGAGCGTGATGGTGTTGTTGTTCGCCTTGAGCCAGGAACGTTCGGGGCCGTTGAGCGATGATGAACCGCTGTTTTGGGCAGAGTAGTTAGATTTGACTTCGTCGATATAGCGTGGGTTGACGCGGGCGATTGCCGTCATGGCGGCATTGATGTCGTTCATCAGGTCGGGGCGGCTTTTGGGGACGGCAAGATAGTAGTCACTCGAGCCAACGTAGAACATGGGGGAGGCATCGGGCGAGGAAATGGTGTCGTTCATGATGACGGCATCGACTTCGTCGTTTGCGAGCGCGTCAAAGAGAACGGAGCCTCCGTCATACTCCCTGTATGTGCAGGTGATTCCTTCGTTGGTGAGCCACTGCTGGCCAACGAAGGTTTGCATAACGTCGGGGTTGTAGCCGATGGTGAGGCCTTGGAGCGCTTGGGGGTCACCCTTGGCCAGATCGTCGCGATCGGGCTTGGCGTAGATGTAGTAGCGCTCGGTGCCCTCGGGGTTCGAGGAAAAGAGCAGCTTTTAGGCGCGTTCCTCGGAGTAGGAGATGTTGGGCATGAGGTCGATCTCGCCTGCCTCGAGCATGTCCATAAGCTCGGTGAAGGTGCCGGAGACGTATTCGTACCGCCAGCCGGGCGTGTAGTACGACAGGGTCTGGAGGTACTCGTAACCCCATCCCGAGAGACGCTCGCCGGGGGTGCCGTCCTGGAAGCCCTCGTTGTTGACGAGCCAACCAACGCGGACCGTCTTGACTGACTGATCGGAGTCGGCGGCAAAGGCGGGGGCGGGCATGATGGTGCTCAGTACGGCAAGCGCGGCAAGCGCGACGGCCAGGGTGCGATATATAACTGAACGAAGGACAACGGCAGCTCTCACATGCAATCCTAACGAATCGAGACATTACCGCATAAGGATACCAGCTCAGCCTGCCCAGTCGGCAGCTGTACCGCTAAACGCTCCCGCCCGGCAGTCATCGGGGACGTTCTTAAACGACTAGTCATTGGGGACGTTCTTGTTTGACTAGTCATTTAAGAACGTCCCCAATGACTAGTTCCCAATGACTAGTTTCGTTTGCGGGGGAGGCGTGGGACAATACCGAGCGAACGTGATTGGGCGTCTGGGAAAAGGGGTCGCGATGAACAAGTTGAGGACGCTTGCCGACGTGTTGCGCCAGGCTGGCTTTGCGCGCATCACGGGCCTGTTTCTTATCTTCTATCTGCTGTGCTCGACGGCCGTTTGGCTGTCCGAGCCCACGACCCTCACGTTTGGCGATGGCCTGTGGTTTAGCTTTGAGACGGTCTCGACGATCGGCTTTGGCGACATTCCGGCCGAGACACCGGTTGCCCGCGCCATTACCGTCATTCTGAGCGTCATCAGCATCTTCTACATCGCCATGCTCACGGGCGTGGCGGTGAACTACTGCAATACGCTTATCAAGATGCGTCAAAAGGACACCATGGCGCGCTTTATGGATGATCTGGAGCATTTGGAAGAGCTCGATCGCGACGAACTTGCCGACCTTTCGCGTCGCGTGCGCGAGTATCGTCGACGCCAGCGCTAAGACGAACGTCGTGCGCCACAACAAGGGGGGCCAAATATGAATATCACCGTGTATCTGGGTGCCAGTGCCGGCAATGACCCGGCGTTTCTGCCCGCGGTGCAGGAGCTGGGCAACTGGATTGGCGCCAACGGGCACGCGCTGGTATACGGCGGGTCCAAATCGGGCCTGATGGGCGCGCTCGCCGATAGCGTGCTCGAGGCAGGCGGACACGTGACGGGTGTTGAGCCGAGCTTTTTTATCGAGGCCGAGTTTCAACATGACGGTATCGACGACCTTATCGTGACGAGTGATATGGCAGAGCGTAAGGCAAAGATGATCGAGCTCGGCGATGCGTTCATTGCTTTTCCGGGCGGCACGGGCACGCTCGAGGAGATTGCCGAGGTCATGTCCGCGGTATCGTTGGGGCACCTGAGTGCTCCGTGCATTTTGTATAACCTGGACGGTTACTACAACGACCTCAAGGCGCTGCTCGGGCACATGATTGATAAAGGGCTTTCGAGCCCAAGGCGCCAGCACGGCATCTACTTTGCCGACGATTTGCCCGAGATTGCCTCGATTATCAACGGATAAGTCTTGAGCCTGCCCCACTATGGCTCCCAATGGTGCCGTTTGCAGCGCGAATGGTTGCCTCGTTCGGGCAACGCTCGCTCTACAATAAAACGTATCTATGTCGACTTTGACCGCGGGAGGACCCGATGGATAACCTTGCCAAACCCACGAACCGAGCGCTGTTTTTGGTCAGCGTTGCCGTGACCGGTGCACTCGCGGGTGCTGCAGTCTGGCTGTTCTTTTTTGCGATGGAGCACGGTATCGACTATCTGTGGACCGAGATTCCGCACGCGCTGGGCGTCTCTTCGCCCGAGCTTGCCAGCGGCCCGTTTGGCTTTTTGCCGTACCCGTTTTTTGTCTGCCTGCTGGGCGGCCTGTTAATCGGTCTGTACGAAAAGATGACAGGCACCAAGACCGATGACCTCAACCAGGTGATGGCTAAGGTTAAGCAAGACGGGCGCTACCCGTACGACAACCTGGGCAAGCTTTCGCTCGCGGCATTGCTGCCGCTGCTGTTTGGCGGCAGCATTGGACCGGAGGCTGGCCTGACCGGCGTCATCGCGGGACTGTGCAGCTGGGTCGGCGACCGCATGCGTCGCTTTGGCGCCGAGTTTAGGGAGCTAACGCTGCTGGGCACCCAGGCTGCCCTGACGGCGCTCTTTACCGCGCCCGTCTTTGGCTTTGTGGCACCGCTTGCCGGTAGCGCCGATGGCCAGGGCGAAGACGCCGACGATGAGTCCGCGTCCGGCGAGATCACCATCAAGCTGCCCAAGGCACAAAAGACGGTGGTCTACGGCATTGCGATTGCCGGCGGCCTGGGCACCTATCTGCTGCTCGGCCAGCTCATGGGCGGCGGCATGGGCATGCCCAGGTTCGAGTCCGCCGAGGTGGGCAACCTGGAACTTACCTGGCTCATTCCGCTGGCGTTGGTTGGCACCGCTTGCGGCTGGCTGTACTTTGTCTCTGAGCACGCGAGCGAAGCGCTTGCCCATGCAATAGGGGAGCGTCCTGTCGTCAAGGCCATGCTAGCCGGTCTGGTACTTGCCGCCTGCGGAACGGTCCTGCCCTACACCATGTTTGCCGGCGAGACCCAGGCCGACGTGCTCATGGAAACCTATCTGGCCATTCCCGCCGGCGTGCTGATCGCGACCGGTCTTGTCAAGGCCATGCTGACGCCCGCCCTCATCAACCTTGGTTGGCGCGGCGGCCACTTCTTCCCGGTTATCTTCTCGGGCGTAAGCCTGGGCTACGGCTTGGCCATCCTCACCGGCGCAGATCCGGTCTTTTGCGTCGCCGTCTGCACGGCATCGACGATGGGCGCCGTCATGCGCCAGCCCATCATGGTCGTGGGCCTGCTGCTCATGTGCTTCCCGCTCAAAGGCATCGTCTGTATGATCATCGCCGCCGCCATCGCCGCCGGCATTCCGCTGCCCAAGCCGCTGCGCAAGTAGCGCGGTTTTTCACGAGTCAATTCCAGGGGTACGAGATGATCCTGTACTTTAGCGCGACAGGGAACAGCGAACATGTGGCGCGTCGCATTGCGGCGGCGACAGACGACAAGGTTGTGTCGATTGAGCGTTTTGATGTCGACGCCCTTCGCCTTGTTGCGACGGAAGGCCCCTGCCAGCTGGGATTTGTTGCTCCGGTGTATGCCTGGGGTCTGCCGACACCGATGATCGAGTTTTTGAAGACTGCCGACCTGTCGATTGCTGCCGGTGCAAAGGGCGGCGAGCGCCCCTATACGTTCTATGTTTCGACGTACGGTTCGACGACCGGCCAATCGGCCAAGTTTGCCCGCGACCTGCTGCACGAGCGTGGGCTCGAGTTAGATGCGGCGATGAGCGTCAAGATGCCCGATACCTGGACGCCTGTTTTCGACCTGTCTGACCCTCAAAAGGTTGAGGGTATCAATAGAGCTGCCGAGGCGCAGATTGATGCCGTGATCGAGGCGGTGCGGGCACGCCGCACGGGCAACATGATGCGCCATCGCGTGCCTCTGTTTGCATCGTGCGCGTATCACGCAATTGGGTTGCCGCGCATGCAACAGACGAGCAAGTTTGCCGTCGATGCCGATCGCTGCATCGGCTGCGGCCTGTGTGCCAAGCGCTGCCCCATGGCGGCGATTGAGATGCGCGACGGCCTTCCCGTCTGGACAAAGCCGGAGTGCGCAGCCTGCCTTCGTTGCCTGCACTGTTGTCCCAAATTTGCCATCTCGCACGGTAAGCGCACGGCATCCCACGGTCAGTACAGGCATCCCAAGCCAGGTGTGAGGATGTAGCGGCTGCTGGCCGCGCTACTTCCAAACTGCGAGCGCTGCAGTGCCCAGTACGATGAGGGCGAGACCGATGGCGCTGCGCCGTGAGAGTTTTTCGTTGAATGCCAGGCGCGCAAATAGTACCGATACGACAATCGATAGTTTGTCGATCTGCACCACGACGCTCACCTGGCCTGTGGCGATGGCGTAGTAATAGAGCAGCCACGATGCTCCGGTCGCGATGCCCGATGTTGCGAGAAATGTGAGTTCGCGCCGGTCAGCGTGCGCGACCTGATCCAGTTTTCCCTTGGCTGCCACGATCGCCCATGCCATAACCAGTACCACGCAGGTGCGGATTGCCGTGGCCAGGTTTGACTCGACGCCTTCGATGCCAACCTTGGCAAGGATGGACGTGAGCGCCGCGAACACGGCGGCGCCGAGGGCGTAAGCGAGCCAGGTCCGGTCTTGCTGCTGCTCGGGTCCGGCAGACTGCTTCTTCTCGATCATTAAAAACGTGCCGAGGGTGATGACAGCGGTTCCCACGAGCTTAACCGCAAGGTTGCTCGTCTCGCCAAAAAGCACGATGGCGATCAGTGCGGCGAGTACGGTGCTCATCTTGTCGACCGGTACGACCTTATTGACGTCTCCGATGCCCAACGCCTTAAAGTAACAGATCCACGAAGCACCGGTAGCGAGTCCCGAAAGGACGAGAAAGAGCCAAGATCTGGGTTCGATGCTGCCGATGGTTCCAATGGATCCAGAAATGCCCGCCATTGCCCAGGCGAAAACGAGCACCACGCAGGTGCGAATGGCCGTCGCGACATCGGAGTCGGTCTGCTTGATGCCGCATTTGGCCAAGATGGATGTGATGCCGGCAAAGAATGCTGACGCAAATGCTGCGACGACCCACGACACGGGTTGAGCGCCTCCTCAAAAAAGACCACGCCAGATCTATGGTGCATGTCCAATGATACCGCGCTTGCCTATAGGTTGCGTGCCCGGTAGACCTTGGTGCTGATGGCGCAGCTGACAGCGCCAAGGACGACCGTTGCCAGCGCGGCAATTCCTGCGCACAGGAAGCCAAGAACGGAAGGATCGGGATTCGCCCCGGCAATCATCGACATGAGCTGGTTGCTGATGGGGTTGAATGAGTTTAGCGTGACCATGATAAGGCACATGTATAGGGCGTATAGACCAACGGATAGGCGTTGCGCCTTCATGTGTTCAAATCGAAAGAACAGAGGCAGTACCAAAAACACCGCCATGAGGGAGAAAAGCATCGATATTGCCGAGGCGATTGCGGTCTCAAAGACGGTCTCTCCCGTGGAGGGGATACCCACGCTGTTTAAGATCGGGATGGCGACGATACTCAACAGCACGGCCGCGCACGTCATGATGACCGAGAAAATAGTGATGCACAGGTAGCGTGCGCTGACGATGTCTTTGCGTGAGATGGGCAGCGTTGCCCGATAGCGCTCCCATCCGTTTTGGTTGTCGAGCCCGGCCAGCGACGTCATGGCCATGATGGGCGACATGGCACTGATCGCGAAGGCGCCGGCGGCGCTCATATCGGAATCACCATTCGATGCCCTGACGGCGGTCAGCACGACGAAGATGAACAGGCCGACACCTGCGATGCTCGGGACGAGCGTGCGAACGATGGCAAGCTCGGACATAATGGCGCGTTTCATTTCAAGGCCCCTTTCAGCATGAAGCGAAGATAGTCATCAATGGTTGCCCGATCGCAGGGAATCTCGGGGAAGGCCTCGAGCACTTCGCGGTGGTTGGGCACGAGCACGTCCACGCTGTAGGCGTGGCGGGCGGCGCGGGTGCCTTCGACGCAAGCCATGAGCTCGGCGGCCTGTGCCTGGGTGCAGTGGGCGATGCCGGCGCGGTCGGTACTGTCCTCGCGTGGCAGGTCAAACACAATCGAGCCGTTATCGATGCAGATGACGCGGTCGGCAGCACGATCGAGATCAGACGTAATGTGGCTCGAGAGCAGCACGCTGCGCTGGCCGTCGGCGACAAAGGCGAGCAGCTCATCGAGCAGTTCCTCGCGTGCCATGGGATCGAGGCCCGCGGTGGCTTCGTCCAAAACGAGCAGCTTGGCATTGTGGCTGAGCGCGCAGGCGAGCTGCAGCTTCATACCCATGCCGCGGGAGAGGTCCTTGACCTTTGTCTTGGGATCGAGGCCAAATCGGTTGATGAATCCGGCGAACGTTTCGCGGGCCCACGTGGGGTACGCCGGGCCTACGAGCGCCTCGATCTGGCCCACCTTGAGCGTGGAGGGAAAGGGCACGTGTCCAGGACAAGACCGACGCGGGAGCGTAGATGGCGTTGCGACTCATCGGGCGCGTCGGCGCCACAGCGCTGCCCAAACAGGTGCACTTCGCCGGCATCGAGCTTTATAAGCCCGAGAGCAGCTCGAATCGTCGTTGTTTTACCAGCACCGTTGGCACCAACAAAGCCGACGATCTGGCCAGGCTCCACGGCAAGCGTGACGTCGCGCAGCGAAAAGCGGTCGCTTACAGTGCGTGAGATGCCTTTGAGTTCAAGCAAGTTTTGCATGGTATAGCCTTTCTTGCAGATGGCTACTGCATGGTTTTGGGGGCTACCAGGTCGAGCATCTCGTGCAGTTTGTCGCGCGTGACGCCCAAGGCTTCGGCTTGGCTTGCCGCTTTCGCAAGCAGCTCTTCGATATGACAGAGCTGGTTTTCGCGCAAAAGCTCCTGGTTGCCCTCGGCGACAAAACAGCCCTTGCCCTGCACGGTGCAGATAAACCCGAGCTGCTCCAGGTCGGCGTAGGCGCGCTTGGTGGTGATGACGCTCACGCCAAGATCGCTCGCGAGTGCACGGATGCTGGGGAGTTTGGCTCCCGCAGCGAGCGTGCCCGAAAGGATCTGAGCTTTGACCTGCGAGGATATCTGTTCGTAGATGGGCTTATCGCTCGAATTGGATAGGATGATGTCCGCAGCGGCTCCTTAGCTGATGGGCTACACGTGTATATAACCGGTAAGCACAGTATATATACACTATACACAGTTATGCAAGAGGCAAATACTGATTGGGCCGGCTACCCTGGCCCCAACTGATGAATTTGTCCTGATAGGCGCCCTAGAGCGGGATTTCGCGGCTACAATAGTACGGTTACAACGACGTAATGCACTCAATGCAAGAAAGGATCCGCATGGCAAGCCTGTCGGATGAAATCTCGTCGCGCCGCACATTCGCGATCATCAGCCACCCGGACGCCGGTAAGACCACGCTTACCGAGAAGCTGCTGCTCTATACCGGCAGCATCCAGACCGCCGGCTCGGTCAAGGGCAAGAGCTCGGCCAAGCATGCCGTCTCGGACTGGATGGACATCGAGAAGGAGCGCGGTATTTCCGTTACCTCCTCGGTGCTGCAGTTCACCTACAACGGCGCCTGCGTCAATATCCTCGATACCCCCGGCCACCAGGACTTCTCGGAGGATACTTACCGTACCCTTATGGCCGCCGACGCTGCTGTTATGGTCATCGACGGCGCCAAGGGCGTTGAGGCCCAGACCAAAAAGCTCTTTAAGGTCTGTACGCTGCGCCATATTCCCATCTTCACCTTTGTGAACAAGCTCGACCACGAGGCTCGCGATCCGTTTGAGCTCATGGAAGAGATCGAGAACGTCCTGGGTATCAATACGTATCCCATGAACTGGCCGATCGGCAGCGGCCGCAATTTCCGTGGCGTGTTCGACCGTCAGACCCGTCGCGTTATCGCCTTTGAGGGCGACGGCCACGCCAACGCCACCAAGAAGGTCGCCGAGGTCGAGGCTGAGCTGGGCGATCCTTCCATGGACGAGCTCATCGGCGAGGAAAACCATAAGAACCTGATGGACGACATCGAGCTGCTCGATGGCGCTGGCGACGAGCTCGACTTGGATGCCGTGGCCTGCGGCAAGCTGAGCCCGGCGTTCTTTGGCTCGGCGCTCACCAACTTTGGCGTGGAGCCCTTCCTCAAGGAGTTCCTGCGTCTGGCCCCGACGCCGCGCGCCTATACCGATACACTCACCAGCGAGCCGGTCGATCCCTGCCGTGACGACTTTAGCGGTTTTGTGTTTAAGATCCAGGCAAACATGGACAAGAACCACCGTGACCGCATCGCCTTCGTGCGCATTTGCTCGGGCAAGTTCGAGCGCGGCATGGACGCCTTCCACGTGCAGGGCAACCGCAAGCTCAAGCTTGCCACGGGCACGTCGATGATGGCCGATGACCGCGCCATCGTGGATGAGGCGTACGCGGGCGATATCGTGGGCCTGTTCGACCCGGGTATCTTTAGCATCGGCGACACCGTGTGCTCCGGCAAGCGCCACGTGCAGTATCCGCAGATCCCGACGTTTGCCCCCGAGATGTTCGCTCGCATTACGCAGGTCGATACGCTCAAGCGCAAGCAGTTCGTCAAGGGTATGGAGGAGCTTGCCCAGGAGGGCGCCATCCAGATCTTCCGCGAGCTGGGCGCCGGCATGGAGAGCGTCATCGTGGGCGTGGTCGGCGTGCTGCAGTTTGAGGTGCTCGAGCGCCGCCTCAAGGCTGAGTACCGTGTTGAGGTTCGTCGCCAGCCGCTGCCCTATACGGACATCCGCTGGATCCAGAACGACCCCGACACCATCGATATCCCGGGCCTTTCGCTCACGCGCGACACGTTGCGCGTCGAGGACATGCGCGGCGGTAAGCTGCTGTTGTTCACGAGCCCGTGGAACGTGGATTGGGCAACCGACCACAACCCCGACCTTATCCTGTCGGAGTTTGGCAACGTGGCCTTTTAACGCATCGGCGCGGTGGCCTTGCGGGGCTGCCGCGCCGTTTGCTTGCCTGATGCCGTGTGAGCGGCTATCATACCCACCGTCGTCTCAAGACCGGGGCGTCCGAGCAGTTCGGGTCCGATATCCTGCTCGTTAAACCTAAAACCAAAGGAGTACATAATGATCAAGAAGGTCATGGAGGACTACAAGGTCCTGTTGCGGAGCATTCCCGCGGCAACGGTTTCGCTGTTTTTCGTGAGCGTCATCATGATGAACCTGCTGGCCAACAAAGAGCTCATCAGCCTGCCGTATCTGGCGCTCGACTGTGGCTTTGTGGTGAGCTGGGTTTCGTTTTTGTGCCAGGACATGATCTGCAAGCGCTTTGGCGCCAAGGCATCCATCAAAATCTCTATCCTCGCGCTGCTGGTCAACCTGGCCGTGAGTCTGTGCTTTTGGGCATGCTCGCTCACGCCCGGCATGTGGGGCGCCTACTACGACACGGGCATGATCGAGGTCAACACTGCCCTTAACGCCACCATCGGCGGCACCTGGTACGTGGTGCTGGGCTCTTCGCTGGCAATGCTCGTTTCTGCCGTGGTTAACTCCACGCTCAACCAGTCGCTCGGCCGCATGCTCAAAAAGAATAACTTTGCGAGCTTCGCCTTCCGCTCCTATGTGTCCACGGGTGTCGGCCAGTTTATCGACAACCTGGTCTTTGCCATTGTAGTGAGCCACACGTTCTTTGGTTGGACCTGGGTGCAGGTCCTTATGTGCTCGCTGACGGGTGCCGTCGCCGAGCTGCTGTGCGAAGTCTTCCTGAGCCCCGTGGGCTACAAGGTCGTGCGCGGCTGGGAGCGCGAGAATGTGGGCTCCGAGTACCTCGAGCGCCACGCAACCGCCTAAGGAGCAAGTATGCGGGTTTTGATCACGGGCGCTTCGGGCGGTATCGGAGCCGCATGCGTGCAGCGCTTTTTGGACGAGGGCCACGAGGTCGTGGGCTTTGACCTGCTGCCGGCGGCGGTCGAACACGAGCGCTACCGCCATCTGATCGTTGATGTCCGCGAGCCTAGCTCGTTTCCAGGCGACCTTGAACCCCAGGTAATCGTGAACGTTGCCGGTACGCAGGATTCGGCCGACGATATCGCCGCCAACCTGTGTGGCACCATCAACGTGACCGAGCGCTACGCCTTTGTGGGGGAGGGGCTTGCCGCCAAGCCGGCGCCGGCTATCAAATCCGTGGTCAATGTGGGGTCGGCGAGCGGGCATACGGGATCGGAGTTTCCCGCTTATGCTGCCAGCAAGGGCGGCGTTATCGCCTACACCAAGAACCTTGCAAACCGCCTGGCACCGCAGGCCATCGCCAACAGTGTGGACCCGGGCGGCGTTATCACGCCGCTCAACCGTTGCGTGATGGAAGACGAACACCTGTGGAGCCAGATTATGGAGCTCACGCCGCTTAAGCGCTGGGCCACTGCCCAAGAGATCGCCGAGTGGATCTACTTTGTGGGCGTGACTAACCGGTTTATGACCGGGCAGAGTCTGTTGATCGATGGCGGCGAGGCCGGCCGCACACAATTTATTTGGCCCGAATAAGAAACGCGCCCGATGGGAAGCCTTCGGGCGCGTTTTTGATGTATCGATTTTTAGCCGAGGCAGGTCCAGTTGACGGGGGTCGAGCCGTGCTGTTCGAGTAGTCGATTGGCAGCGGAGAAGGGGCGCGACCCCATAAAAGCGGGGAGTTCTGCCGTGGCACGGTTGGCCGAAAGCGGCGAGGGGTGTGTGGAGGCCAGGCAGAACTTGTCGGTTGCCTTGCCCGCACCAGTTGCGACGAGCTTGCCTTCGATCATCTGCTGGGCAAAGCGGCCCCATGCCAAAAAGACGACCGGCTGGGGCAGCTGACAGCAGCGTTCGATAACGTAGTCGGTGAGCGTGCTCCAGCCCAGTTTGGCGTGCGAGTTGGCGGCATGCTCGCGCACGGTGAGCGTGGTGTTGAGGAGCAGGACGCCCTGTTGTGCCCATGGGGTTAGGTCTCCCGTGGCGGGAATGGGGCAGCCCAGGTCGGCATTGAGTTCCTTGTAGATGTTGCGCAGACTCGGCGGCAACTTGGTTTGCGTCGCGGGGACCGAGAACGACAGCCCCATTGCCTGGTTGGGTCCGTGATAGGGGTCTTGACCCAAGATGACAACCTTGACCTGGTCGGCTGGCGTGTAGGCGAGGGCATTGAGGATGTCGTCTTGTGCCGGGTAGATGGTCTGCTCGGCACGCAAAAGGGCGATGCGCTCGAGCAGCTGGTTCGTAGTGTCACGTACCGGCTGCGGCGCATCGCCCAACCAAGTTGCTATGTTGCGGTCGCGGGTTGCGGTGTCCATGGGGCTCCTTTATGGCAGATGCTCTGTTGGTATCTATTGTAAAGGCGCACCGGAGACCTTTATGCCGCGGCTGCATAAGGAGTGGGGACTACGAGACGCGCTCGGGCGTTCCTGCCATACGGGTGTGTCCATGTGCGCGGAGGCGCGGAAGCTCGACGGTTGCCACCATGACGCCGGTGAGGATGAGGGCGGCGCCAAAGAAGGCGATGGGGCTCAGGACCTCGCCGACCAGGAAGAACGAAAAGACGGCGGAGCAGACCGGCTCGAGCGAGAAGGCGAAGCCGGTGGTCTCGGCGGGCACGTGGGGCTGCACGAGTGTTTGGGTGATAAAGCCATAGGCAGAGCAGATGAGTGCGAGTGCGACGACAACGATGATCTCGCTCGGCGTGCCGGGAAGCGTGAAACCGCCAAAGGTGAATGCGGCGATACCCGAGAACAAGCCTCCGAAGCCCAACTGCCAAACGCCCAGAGCCAGCGGGTCGACATCTTCGACAAAGCGCTTCGCCACAATGATATGGCCGGCATAGACAAAAGCGGAGAGCAGCATGATGAGCGCGCCCGGGTTCAGGCTGGTGAAGTCGGCGCCCGAGAGCAGCAACATACCGCAGGTGACGATGGTAGTGCCGACGAGCACTTTGCGTTCGGGGGCGCGGCGCAGCAAGGCGGCGTTGGCAAACGGCACGATCACGACCGTCAGGCTCTGCAAAAAGCCGGCAGTGGAGGCAGAAGTGAGGCTAGAGCCCAAGCACATGCAGGTGAGCTCGGTTGCCATAATGGCGCCGATGATGGCGGCACGGACCATAAGGTCGCGGTTGATGCGGAAAGCGCGCTTGTGGAAGAGCAAAAGGCAGGCCACAAAGGCGATGATGCAGCGCAGCGCAACGATGCTCGTGGCGTTCATACTGTCCATGCCGATCTTCATGAGGGGGTACGAAAAGCCCCATGCGACGGGAACGGAAAATGAGAGCGCGATTGCTTTTTTGCGATCCATGGGGCTCCTTTTGTTACAGAACGGTTTCGTAAAAAGGATTCTGCTCCCAGATTTGGATGTAGTAAAGCGAATGTATCTTCAGTATGATTAAGAAACGCTAAAGTAGGCACGAAAAGCGCTGGCAAAACGTTTTACGGCTTCATTGATGTGGAGGCACGATGGCATCGCGGTATCAGATTGTTTGTATGGTGGTCGATCGCGGCAGCCTTAAAGGCGCAGCGGACGAGCTGGGCTATACGCAAAGTGCGGTGAGCCAGGCCGTCAAGGCGCTCGAGCGCGAGCTGGGTACCACGCTTATCGAGCGCGGAAAGCAGGGCGTTTCGCTTACGCGCGACGGCAAGCAGTATCTGCCGTACCTGCGCCAGATCGCGACCGCCGAGGCCGAGCTCGAGGGCAAGCGCCAGGAGCTGCTGGGGCTTTCGTCGACTGATATTCGCATCGCGACGTTTACCAACGTGAGTCGAACCGTATTGCCGCGCGTGATCCGCGATTTTGGAGCCCTGCACCCGGGCGTACGCTTTACCCTCAAGCAGGGCGATTACACGCGCAACGCTCAATGGGTGCACGATGGCGTGGTTGATTTTTGTTTTACGGCACGCGGATTTACCGCTGGGCTCGAGAAGCGCGTCGTCTATCACGACGAGTTGGTGGCATTGTTGCCGGCCGCGCATCCGCTGGCGGCAAAGGAAAAGGTGACGCTCGCCGACCTGGCGTCCGAGCCGTTTGTGCTGCTGGATGAGGGCGAACAGAGCCTGGTGCTCGATGCATTCGCAGCGCATGGGCTGTCGCCGCACGTGACGAGTGAGGTGACCGACGACTACACCATCATGGCGATGGTGGAGGAGGGCCTGGGCGTGAGCATGCTCTATCGCCGTACCGTCGAGGGTATGCGGGCCGATATTCGCGTGCGTCCCATCGTGCACGCTCCCTCGCGCGACGTGGTGGCCGCCTGGCGCAGCTGGGACACCATGCCCATCGCCACGAGGCGCTTTATCGACTATATGAGCTCGCATATTGTCAATTAATGACTGGCGTGGCGTTGAGTGCGGTGTTTAGCGGGCTGTCGCTTTGGCTTGGGTGGCGCGATAGGTGCGTGCCGGGTGGCAAAGTAGTACCGCCACGACCATAAAGAACGCCGTGGTGCCCAGGCTGATGGGGTAGACCATCATGATGTTCGCAAAGGTGCGGAAGTGCGGGAACACGCAGAACACCCAGTAGAAGCGGATGCCGCAGACGCAGATCATGGTGATGAGGGCGGGCGTGAGCGAGATACCAAAGCCGCGTAGGTAGCCCGACATGTTTTCGTAGAACATGCTAAAGGCGTACGCCGGGAAGATCGAACATACGCGGATATAGCCGATCGAGACGATGTTGGGATCGCTGTTGAACAGCGACAAGATCTCGCGCCCCAGGCCAACAATAACGATAATCGTGGTGAGCGCGACGATACCGCCTTCGACTAGGCAGACCTTGAGCGTCTTGGTGCAACGGTCGATCTGGCGGGCACCGTGGTTTTGTCCCACAAAGGTGGTGCAAGCCTGACTAAAGCTGTTGAGCAGGTTGTAGCACACGTACTCCAGGCTCATGGCGGCGCTCGATGCCGCCATGACCTCGGTGCCCAAGCTGTTGATGGCGGATTGGATGATGATATTGGCGACGGCAAAGACAGCGCTTTGGATGCCGGCGGGCAGGCCGATCTTAACGATGCGCTTGAGGGCGACGGGGTCGATAGCCAGGTCGCGCGGGGTGACGCGGACGACGGAGTCGGTCTTGAGCAGGCGAATAAAGAGCGTAGCGGCGCTGACGGTGTAAGCGATGGCGGTGGCGATAGCGACGCCCGTGACGCCCCAGTGGAGTACGGGGACAAAGATGAGGTCCAGGCCAATGTTGAGGACGGTGGACACGGCAAGCGCCTGTAGCGGCATGCGGGTGATGCCGACGGAGCGGAAGATTGCGGCTTCAAAGTTGTAAAGCAAGATTGAGGGCATGCTGAGCAAAAAGACGCGTAGGTAGAGCGAAGCGAGCGGCATGGTCTCGGCGGGAACGTTGAGCGCGGCGAGCATGGGCTCGGCAAAGATCTCGCCCAGCGCGATGACGACAAAGCCTACAAGCGCCATCAAAATCGAGGTGTGGACGGCGCGTTTGACCATGTTCTGATCGTTGCGGCCGATGGCGTTGGCGATGACCACGTTGGAGCCAAGCGACATGCCAATAAACAGGTTGAGCATAAGACTGGTAAGCGGAACATTGGAGCCAACTGCCGCCATGGCGAGGGTTCCCTGGTCGCCCGAGAAATTACCAATGATGACCGTGGCGATGAGGTTCGACAGCTGCTCCAAGATGCTCGTGGCGGCCACGGGGAAGGCGAACAGGGGGATATTGCGCCACAGCGAGCCGGTGGTCATATCGATGTGCTTAGATGCGGTATCAGCCATACGCTCTCAATCTCTAACATGCTTTTTCGTGCTCATTTGCGCAGATGATGATACTCCTAATCGACTAGTCATTGGGGACGTTCTAAAACGATTAGTCATTCAAGAACGTCTCCAATGACTAGGTGGGGAAGGCGTGCGACAATGGTGGGCGTTGTGTAGTCCGCGCTAAGGAGTTGCCATGTTGTTGTGTCCCGTTTGCCATGAGCCTCTGGTGGATGACGAACGCGGTGCTGTGTGCGCGGGCGGACACCGGTTTGACCGTGCGCGCGAGGGCTATCTATATCTGCTGCGCTCGTCCAAGAGCGGCGACTCCATGGGCGATCCCAAGTCGCAGGCACGCAGCCGTCGCGACTTTCTGAACCGCGGCTACTACGCGCCGTTGCGCGATACGATGGTCGAGCTCGTGCGCGAACGAGCTCAGCGGTGCGCGGCTACGTCGGACAAGCCGCTGCCCTTGCTCGACATTTGCTGTGGCGAGGGGTATTACACGAGTGCTATGGGCGCGGTGCCGGGCGTGGATGTTTACGGCTTTGACCTGGGCAAAGAGATGGTGCGCCTTGCCGCCAAGCGCGGCGATGCGACCTACTTCGTGGCCAACATGAAGGACATCCCCGTGGCCGATGGCGCCTTCGATGTGGTGACCGAACTCTTTGCTCCCTTTAACGAGCGCGAGTTTGCCCGCGTGCTGGCGCCAGAGGGTTCACTCTATACCGTGGTACCGGGTGCTCGTCATCTCTTTGGGCTCAAAGAGGTGCTCTACGACACGCCGTACCTTAACGATGAGAAGCTGCCGAAGACCACCGAGCTCGAGTTGGTCGGAACGCAGCGGGTGTCTGCGAATATTACGCTTCAGACCCAGGCGGACATCGAGGCGGTGTTCCAGATGACGCCGTACTACTACCGCACGCGCCCCGCCGACAAAGAGCGCCTGGCAAACCTCGATACCCTTCAGACTGACATCGACTTCATCATCGCCGAGTACCGTCACTAACCTGCCAAAAAGGGACAGGTTTGTTTTGGCAGGTTTTATCTGGGCAAACGCAAAGGGCCGACCGCGGAGATGCGCGATCGGCCCTTTTTAGTTGCTTGGTTGCAACAGAGGTTATGAGAAGCGGGCGCTTACAGGCGGTCCTTGTTCTCGGCCTTAACGGCGTGTGCCTGCTGAACAAAGAACAGGTCGTAGACCACGATGACAAAGGCGATGATATTGACGGAGCTGCCGCCGAGTGCGGGAAGCGTGAGCACGGCTTGGAGGAGCGTGGCTGCCGCGGCAACGATACCGAGCTTAAATGCGCCGTCTACCTGCGAAGGCTTGTTGGCGCCCTTGATACCGGCGACGCCTGCGGCAAGGTCGACGAGACCCTTGGCGATAAGCACGACCGCTGCGAGCGTGGCGTACGAACCGTACGTGGAATCGAGACCGCCCGTGGCGATACCGACGCCGGCGGTGACGAGGCTGGCGATGCCCAAAACAAAGTAGATGAGAGCAAGGATTTTGAGAGTCTTGCGAGTGAAGCTCATGGCTGGTCCTTTCGATACGAGTACGCCAACTTGGCGCACCCAATGTACTGCACATATGGTGAAGCACATTGTAGTTCAACGCAGCGATGCATGCGCCTGAAAGCGCTTTGAGCCCGCGCGGCCCAACCCAACCTTTCAAAAAGGAAAGCTGGACGTAAGCCAAATCGATGGCAGCTCATGTGCAGCGCTGCGATGATGAGGCCATGGTAAGAGCTGGACCGAAGGGGGAGCCATGATGTACGGAGCAGAGCAAGTACGAGAGCCGCGGTCGCTGGGAAGGCGCATGAGCGATTCTGTGATCGCTGCCGTGTGCACGGGATTGATGGCGGTGCTTTGCATTGCGATGCTGTGGGCCATGTCGCATGTGGGACAATAGCGGACGGTTGGGTGCTGGCATAAACGGCGCCCCGCGTATTCGTTTTGCTTGTTAAGGAGTGTCCATGGGCGTCGTCGATCCCTTTTCTGTTGCTCGGGCCGCGGGGCTTGAGCTGACCGGGAAGCCCGAGGGCCTCACGCTCACCGACGGCTCGATGGAGCTGCGAGCCGATTTTGCCCGCATGCTGCCACGACTCAAGCAAGGCCGTCTGCAGCAAGAGTTGTTGGTAAAGGCTGCGCGCGCAAAAGGCGTTGAGTGCCCGTGGGCAATCGATGCCACGGCAGGCTTTGGCGAGGATTCGCTGCTGCTGGCGGCCGCGGGCTTTACCGTCGATCTGTATGAGCAGGATTGCGTGATCGCGGCGCTCCTCAAGGATGCCTTGGATCGTGCGGCAGATGATCCGGCGCTTGCGGTTGCCGTGTCGCGTATGCGCTTACATGCGGGCGAGGACAGCATTGCCGGCCTTCGCCATACAGCTGGGCTGATCGAGCAGGACGAGCTCGCGGCTCCCGACGTGGTGTATCTGGACCCCATGTTTCCCGGGCGCACCAAGAGCGCGGCGGTTAAAAAGAAGTTCCAACTCTTGCATCATCTGGAACGGCCGTGCGCCGATGAGGAGACGCTGGTCGAAGCTGCGCTTGCGGTGCACCCCCGCAAGGTCGTTATCAAGCGACCGGTGAAGGGGCCACTGCTTGCCGACGTTAAGCCGAGCTATCAACTTGCGGGCAAGGCCGTTCGCTACGATGTTTTGGTGCCGCCGCGCCCGTAGCTTGCGTGCGATGGTTGGCGCTCCGTCAGTGCCGTGCCGATGCGGGGTCTATTTCCAAGGGTGCGACGTCAGGTGCCAGCCGCCGCAGTATTCGCATTTGTAGCAGGCTAAGCCGCGCCGCCCGCGGTTTTCGCAGTCGGCCATAACTGCTTCGGCCTCGGCGCGCGTGTCGTAACGGTTTTTGCGTTCGCACGACTTGTAGCGCCAGGCTTCATCGCGCTCGGCGTTCAGGGCGTCGCGGCGCTCGTCTTCGCGCGCAAACAGGTCGCTCATATCGCCGCCCGTGGCAGCGCCCAAAAACTCGCTTTTGGCTTTTGACCAAGCGGCTCGCTTTTTGCTCCCCATCTGCTTCGTGCCCCTCTCCAAACGCTGGTATCATTGCCCAATCAAAGTGATACCAATAAACGTGAGGTCGCCGCGTGATGATCAGAAAAACCCTCGATACCGACATTCCCGCCGTCATGGCTATCTATGACGCGGCCCGCGCCTTTATGCGCGCGCATGGCAACGCCACGCAATGGCCCGAGGGCACGCCTTCTGCCGAGCAGCTGGCTGCCGATATCGCCGCCGGTGGCAGCTATGTGTGCGAAGTCGACGGTCGCGTGGTGGCGACGTTTGCCTTTTTACCGGGCCCGGACGAGTGCTATGACGTAATTGAGGACGGGCAATGGCGCAGTGACACTTCGTATGCTGTGCTGCACCGTGTGGCGTCCGACGGCACCGTGCACGGTATCGCGGCTGCGATGTTTGCCTTTGCCAAAGAGCGTGCCGATCACCTGCGTATCGACACGCATCAGGACAACCTGCCCATGCAGGGTGCCATCATAAAGGCCGGCTTTGAGCGCGCTGGTATCGTCTATGTGTCCGACGGCACGGCGCGTGTCGCGTTCGATTGGCTGCGCGAGGCGTAAAAGCTGGGCCTCACGGCAACAATTCACTCGAACGACAAATGGCCCCAAACGGGGCCAAATTTAGTTGATTGCGGCGCCTGGGGTGCTTGCCGTGTGGTTGATAATGCTGCGCCTACGCGACTATTCCCTGGGCAGCTCGCTTCCGCAGTGGCAACACTTGGTCGCGCCTTCGTGCACCTCTTCCAGACAATACGGGCAGACGGGCGCCGGTGCGGCTTCCTCGGTGGTGGCACCGGCGAGCCTGTCGCCAATCTCCTGCGCCTTGTTGAAGGCCTTGACGATGGCAAAGACGATCGCCGCCACAATCAAAAAGTTGATGCATGCACCGATAAAGGCGCCAAAGTCGATATTGGTTCCCGGCACCACCAGCCCCGAGATCTCGGTGGCGCTGCCGCCGGCAATCACGGAGATAAGCGGGTTGATGATGTTGTCGGTAAGCGAGGTCACGATGGCAGTGAATGCGCCGCCGATAATCACGCCGACGGCCATGTCTATCACGTTGCCGCGATTAATGAATTTCTTGAACTCGTTGAGCAATGCTTTCATGGTGGCTCCTCGCTGTTGTGAGGCTCGCGTTGTTACTGTCCCAGATGAACCAGGGCAGACAAAGGGGGGTGCCGGCTTTCGCAAGGCGCGAACCTACGAAAATCGCCGCGCGGCAACGCGGGGCGATGAGCTCGGTCGGGGGATAGGGCCCGCTTCGCCCGCCGGCCCGTAAATTGTATCATCCAGTGTGGAGCGTGAACGCCCGTTGCCGCGTGCGATGGGCTTGTAATAAGAGGAGAGCCATGTCGAAGCAAGCGGTCGTTGGAATCTTGGCGCATGTCGATGCCGGCAAGACCACGTTGGCCGAGGCCATGCTGTTCAACGCGGGTCGCATTCGCAAGCGCGGCCGCGTGGACGATGGTGATTCGTATCTGGACACTAACGCGATCGAGCGTGAGCGCGGCATTACGATCTTCTCGTCGCAGGCCGTGCTCGACCACGGCGATACCCACGTCATGCTTGTGGATGCGCCCGGCCACGTCGATTTTTCGGCCGAGGCGGAGCGCACGCTGCGCGCGCTCGACTATGCGATTTTGGTTGTGGGCGCCAACGATGGCGTACAGGGGCACACCGAAACCCTGTGGCGCCTGCTTGCGCGCTATGACATCCCGACGTTCATCTTCATCAACAAGATCGATTTGGAGAATCCCGGCCGCGATGTTTTGCTGGCACAGCTTGGGCAGCGTCTTTCCGAGGGCTGCCTGGATGCCAACGAACTGTTGGCGGGCGGCACCGTTCAGGAGGACGCTGCTGCGTTGGACGAGGCGGCGCTCGAGGAGTTTCTTGAAGCGGGCGAGCTTTCCGTCGCAACGCTGTCGCGCATGGTTGCCGAGCGCAAGCTCTTTCCCTGCTTTGCCGGCTCGGCGCTTAAGGACCAGGGCGTGGACGAGCTGCTGGATGGTATATGCGCGCTGATGCGTGAACAGGCGTGGCTCCCGGAGTTTGCCGCGCGCGTCTATCGTGTCAGCCGCGGGGATCGCGGCGAGCGCTTGGCATGGGTTAAGGTGACCGGCGGCACGCTGCATGCCAAGCAGATGATTGCCGGACGTTCCAGTGCCGAGGCATGGGAGCAGAAGGTCGATCAGGTACGCATCTATAACGGCGAGAAGTATGAGCTTGCCCAAGAAGTTGCTGCTGGCGGTATTTGTGCCGTGACGGGTCTTGCGCACGTTCGCCCAGGGGATGCCCTGGGCGCGGAATCCGCGTGCGATGCGCCCGTCATTGCGCCAGTCCTCACCTATACGGTGCTTCCGGGCGAACATGATGTCCATACGGTGTTCAAAGCATTGACTGAGCTGGCGGACGAAGATCCCATGCTCGGCGTAAGCTGGAATACGCATCTGGAGCAGATTCACCTGCAGTTGATGGGCGCCGTGCAACTCGAGATCGTGCAGCGGGTGTTGGCCGATCGTTTTGGCCTTTCGGTTACGTTTGAGTCTGGCGGCATTCTCTATAAGGAGACTATTTCGCAGCCGGTCGAGGGCGTGGGCCACTTTGAGCCACTGCGCCACTATGCCGAGGTGCATCTGCGCCTGGAGCCGTTGCCGGCGGGCTCGGGCGTACAGTTTGGCACCGTGACCTCGACCGACGAGCTCGATCTTAACTGGCAGCGTTTGGCACTCACCAACGCCATGGAGCGCGATCACCTGGGTGTGCTGACCGGCTCGCCCATCACCGATGTGCGCATTACGCTCATGGGCGGCCGTGCGCATGCCAAACATACCGAGGGCGGCGATTTTCGCCAGGCCACGTATCGCGCGATTCGACAGGGACTCATGCAGGCGCGTGAGGCCGGCGCGGCGGTGCTATTGGAGCCGTGGTACCACTTTGAGCTCGAGGTGCCGGGGGAGTGCGTGGGCAGGGCGCTCTCGGATGCCACGCGCATGGGTGCCGAGTACGAGCCGCCGACGATGGCGGAGGGCCGGGCGAAGCTTGTGGGTCGCGTGCCGGCATCCGAGGTGCAGGATTATGCGCTGGAGGTAGCCACCTACACGAGTGGTCGCGGACATCTGTACCTAGAGTTTGCCGGCTATGCGGCTTGCCATGATGCTGAGCGCGTCATCGAGGCGGCCGCCTATGAGCCCGAGGCCGATCTGCCCAACACGCCCGACTCGGTCTTTTGCTCTCACGGCGCCGGCTACACGGTCAAATGGTACGACGTACCCGCCGCAGCGCACATAAAGATCGATCCCGCCACCTTTCGCCCCTGGCGAGCAGCAGACGCCGAGTTTTTCGGCCATAGGTGATAGAGGGTCAGTTCCTTTATCGTATGCTATTGGTGTAACTTGGTATAAGTTGGTATAACTATTGCCAGGGTTTGCCAATCCGAGGAGGCCGACATGAATCCAAATCCCTTTAAGCCAACGGCAGGCAAGCGGCCTCCGATGCTCATTGGTCGCGAGTCGGTCATCGAAGATTTCGAGGAAGGGCTCGATAACGGCGCCGGAGCGCCGGGTAGGCTCATGCTCATTACGGGAAACCGCGGCTGTGGCAAGACGGTTCTCCTGCGGGAGCTGCAACGTCTAGCCAATGAGCGCGGATGGGCGGTTGTCTCCGATTCCGCTTCGCTTGGCTTATGCGATCGCTTGGCCGACGCGCTTCGCTCGAATAAACCCGTTGTGACGTCAATGGAGCTCGGTCCGTCGTTTGGCCGGATGTCGGTCGAGGCGGCGCGAGCAAAGGGCGAGACGTTGCGAGGGCTGGTCAACGAGCGCCTTAAGAAACTCGGTCCAGGCAAGGGCATACTGTTTGCGATTGACGAGGCGCAATCGGCGTCTATCGAGGAACTGGCGGCTCTTGCCGTTCTCTATCAGCAGGTGCTTGGAGACCAGGATGCCACGGGCTTGTCAGATAGCGACCAGCGCGGTCTTGCGCTGGTGTTCGCCGGCTTACCCAGTATGGTTGACGATCTGCTCGAAGAGCCGAGCGTGACGTTTTTGCGGCGTGCCCAGCAGCGTACGCTGGGGGCGATATCCTTGCCCAAGGTGCGCGATTCATATATCCAGACGGTCAAAGACGCTGGTCTTTACGTTGACGCGGAGACAGCGGACCTTGCGGCACGCAAGAGCATGGGGCATCCCTATATGGTTCAGCTGGTGGGATATTACATGTGGCGGGCTGCTGTCCGGCGTGGCTCGCAGGTCATTGAAGTGTGCGATGTCGAGGCTGGCTACGCCGATGCCGTCTCCGAGTTCTATGAAGCGGTCGACGCGCCCCTGTATTATGGGCTGCGCAGTCCACAGCGCCTCTTTATCGAGGCCATGGCGGTTGACGAGGGCAAACCGACGCGCATGGCGGATATCATTGAGCGTTGCGATCGCACCCAGAGCTGGGCGAGTAAATATCGCGCAAGCCTGATTCGCGAGCGCGTCATCGAGGCTGCTGGATACGGCCTCGTCCGGTTTACCGTGCCCATGCTGGGCGTGTACATTCGCGATCGAGTTTTATGGCATGAGTAGGGTGATAAAGGTGACGGAACAGAAGATGAGCCCGCAGGCTATCGAGGTGCGTGGCGCGCGTGTCCATAACCTTAAGGACATCGATATTGATATCCCGCTGGGAAAGCTCGTGGGTATTGCCGGCGTGTCGGGTTCGGGCAAGAGTTCGCTGGCACTGGGGGTTCTTTATGCCGAGGGCTCGCGTCGCTACTTGGAAGCACTTAGCACCTATACTCGACGTCGCCTGACGCAGGCCGAACACGCCCAGGTGGACGAGGTGCTGCACGTGCCGGCGGCGCTCGCGCTGCACCAGCGTCCGAGCGTGCCGGGCGTGCGCTCCACCTTTGGCACTATGACCGAGCTCAACAACAGCCTGCGTCTGCTCTTTAGCCGTTGCGCCCATCACGTGTGCCCGCATTGCGGGGCGCGTGTGGAGCCAAGCCTCAACGTAGCGGCTGGCCTGTCGCTCACGTGTCCGACGTGCGGCCGCGAGTTCTACGCTCCGAGCGCCGAGGACCTTGCCTATAACAGTGGCGGTGCATGCCCCACCTGTGGCGGCACCGGTGTCATGCGCGAGGTGGACGAGGCGAGCCTGGTGCCCGACGAGTCAAAGACCATCAACGAGGGCGCAGTGCTTCCCTGGGGTACGCTCATGTGGGATCTGATGAAGCAGGTGGCAGGCGAGATGGGCGTACGCACCGATGTGCCGTTTAACCAGCTTACGCCTCAAGAGCGCGACATCGTGTTCCATGGTCCGGCGGTTAAAAAGCACATTCTCTACGTTCCAAAAAACGGTGAGGGCGCCACGCCGCTTGACTTCACCTATTACAACGCCGTCTATACCGTTGAGAATGCGCTCGCCAAGGTTAAGGACGACAAGGGCCTCAAGCGCGTTGCGCGCTTTTTGCGCGAGGGGCCATGTCGCGACTGTGGCGGCACGCGTCTCTCCGAGGCTGCGCGCCAGCCCCAGGTGCGCGGTATCAATCTGGCACAGGCGGCGGCCATGACGCTGGATGAGGCGATTGAGTGGGTGCGCGGGGTGCCCGCATCCTTGCCGCCCGAGATGCGGCCCATGGCGACGGATATCTGCGATTCGTTTTTGAGCGCGGCCCGTCGCCTGGTCGACCTGGGTCTTGATTACCTTTCACTCGATCGCGCCGGTGCCACGCTCTCCACGGGTGAGCGCCAGCGCGTACAGCTTGCTCGCGTGGTGCGCAACCGATCGACGGGCGTGCTTTATGTGCTAGATGAGCCCTCGATCGGCTTGCATCCTGCCAATGTCGACGGCTTGGTAGGCGTGATGCGCGATCTGGTGGATGACGGCAACACCGTGGTTGTTGTCGACCACGATACACGTGTGCTGGCGGAAGCCGACTATCTGGTCGAGATGGGCCCCGTTGCCGGAGCAGGCGGCGGCAATGTGATCGCCGCTGGTACGGTAGACGAGGTCGAGCAATCGCAGAGCAGTCGCATCGCGCCGTTTTTGCGCGCCGAGCCCAAGCGCTTGCGTCCGCAGGTGACTGACGACGAAATGTTCGACCAGGGCCATATCCGCATGGCGACCGATGCCATCCATACCGTCAAGCCGCTCGAAGTCGATATCCCGCGCGGTCGCTTGGTTGCGGTTACGGGTGTTTCGGGTTCGGGCAAGACGACGTTGGTGCTCGAGACGCTCATCCCGGCACTCAAGGCGCAGGCAGCTGGCGAGCGCCTGCCGGGGCACGTGCGTTGGGTCGATGCCGAGGGTATTGCCCGCGCAAACCTGATTGATGCTACGCCCATCGGCGCCAACGTGCGCTCGACGGTAGCGACTTATGCCGACATCCATGGTGAGCTGCGCCGCGCCTTCGCCCGTACGCCCGAGGCCAAGGCAGCCGGCTACAAGGCGGGCGCCTTTAGCTACAACACCGGCGCCTTGCGCTGCCCTACGTGTGACGGCACGGGCTCGATATCGCTCGACGTGCAGTTTTTGCCCGACGTCGAGATCATCTGCCCAGCATGCCGTGGTTCGCGCTACGCCGAGGCCGCCTCGCATATCCATCGCGAGGGTAAGGACGGGAGCTTGCTGACGTTGCCGCAGCTCATGGACATGAGTGTGGACGAGGCTATCGACGCCACGGTGGGGCTCAAGAAAGTTCAGACGCGTTTGCAGACCTTGCACGATCTGGGCCTGGGTTATCTCACGCTTGGCGAGCCCACACCGGCGCTTTCGGGCGGTGAGGCACAGCGTCTAAAGCTTGCGAGCGAGATGGGCCGCGTGCAGGATGATGCTGTATTCGTGTTCGACGAACCCACGATCGGCCTGCATCCGCTCGATGTTCAGGTGTTGCTGAGTGTGTTCGACGGCCTCGTTGCCAAGGGCGCCACGGTTATCGTGATCGAACACGATCTCGACCTTATCCGTAACGCCGATTACGTAATCGACATGGGCCCAGGCGGTGGCGACGCCGGCGGGCAAATCGTCTGCGCCGGCACGCCGGGCGACATCGCGGCCTGCTCCAAGAGCATTACCGGTCGCTACCTATAGGCAATGTGACAAAGGGACTGCCTCTTTGTCACATTGATTTCTATTTCACGCATTGAGCCGCGAGATAGTCGCGGAAGAATGGCAATTCAAATGCGACGAGCCCTCGTCCTCGTTCTCCGATGATGCCGGCATCTATCATGCGGCGTCGGTAGCGGGAGACCTGCTGCGGCGAACGCTTAAGGCGCTCGATAAGGTCGGCGGTGGTGGACTCTTCTTCGTCATCGAGCATGGCGATGAGGAATCGCTTGTCCTCTGCAGTGAGTTCCCGATAGGTTGCCGCGAGGATTCGGTCGTCCATCTCGTCGCGCGCGATTTTGATTCCCAGGTCAAAGTCGCGTGACGAGATTTCCTTCGAATCGCTTGTGAGATCCCAGGCACGGTAGCCTACGAGTTGCAATAGGAAGGGAAAACCAGAGATCGAGCGAACGGCTCTATCGATTCCCTCGGCATCTGCCAGGCGATCGTTTTCCTGGATTGTGCGAATCAAGGCCTCGCGCACGTCATAGTCGGCAATGCGACCCAGATGATATTGTTGGGCGCGGCGAAGGAACGAGACCGTCTTGTGGTTCAGCAACGTCGAGACATTGTTGGGAAGTCCCGCCATGAGCAGGGCGACGCGTTTCCCATCGGTCACAAAGTGCTGATACGTCGCTGCGAGCTGAATCATCTCGTCGAGTGTCGGGTCCACCTCGTCAACCGTGACGAGCAGACCGGTACCGGCCCCGTTGAGCTGGTCGATGATATCGCTCATGCGATAACGCCAGGTTGAGGCATCGTGAACGCGATTGACCTCGATGCTGCCGAGCGGTGCAATTCCGAGGCCGGTGACTTCGAAGTGGTAGGACGAGTCGATGAGATGGGCTGCGGCGCGTTTCGTCCCGAACTCGATTTCCTCAAGCATTCCCGGGAGCGCGGTCGTCTTTACGGCTATCCAGCCGTGGGATTCCGCCCTTGTCGCGAGCGATGACATGAGAGCGGTTTTACCGGTTCCACGCGCGCCTGAGAAGATCGAGGTCAATTCTGGGCGCCTGCGCTGGCTCAAGAAGGCGCGGTCCAAATCCCGAATAATCTGTTGTCTGCCAGCGAGATGGGCAGGAACCTCACCAAAACTGGGGGGTAAACGGGTTCTCGAGATATTTCACACGGCTCTCCTTTCACACCGCCGTTTAACTTCATTTTACTTTAGTTAATTCTGATTAAAAGTGAGGGCCTTTATCTAGAGCATCAATTAGGCGTGTGTGCCATCGACGTGGCGCTCGAATGTGGCAAAAGGATAGTCCCTTTGTCACATTCCCGGAAAGCCTGCCTGGCGTAGGGCCTCGTAGAGGACGATGGCGGCGCTGTTGGAGAGGTTGAGCGCGCTGATGCGGTAGTCGTCGGGGTTAACGAAGTTGCCGCAGATATCCTGCTGCAGGATGGCCTCGTGGCTGTCCTCGGTATGCCCGAGCGATTCCTCGTGAGCTTCCCAAGTCTCGGCGTTATCGAGTGAGTCGCAATCGCGCAGCATGGGGATGCGCTCGCAGCGCTCGGGCGCCGCGGCAAGCAGTGGCTCGGGAATGCCCGAGCTCTCGCTGCCAAAGACCAAGTAGTCACCGTCACGGTAGGTGCTTTGCGCATAGGTCCTGCGCGCCTTTTTGGTCAGCAGATGCAGACGCTCGTCGGTAGGGGAGAGGCCGTTACGCGCAAGGAAATCCTCCCAGCTGGCATAGGTCGTCACGTCCAAGTTTTGCCAGTAGCCCAGTCCGGCGCGACGCACCGTCTTGTCGTCGAGCGAAAACCCCAGCGGCTCCACCAGATGCAGACGGGCGCCGGTGACCACGCAGGTGCGACCGATATTGCCCGTATTGGCCGGAATCTCGGGCGCATACAGCACGATGTTGAACATGAATCTCCTTGGCTCAGAACGAAAAACCACCACGAAGGGCACCTTCGTGGTGGTTTGGCGGTTACGTAAGCGGAAAAATACCCGCTTGGATAAACCTAGGCGCGGTGCCAGTCGGTCAGGCAGGCATCGAGGGAGGCGATGAGCGCATCCTTGTCCATGTGACGGCCGATGATGCACAGGCTCGTCATACGGTCGCCCGTCTCGTCGTCCCAAATCTGCATGATCTCGGGGTTCTCGTCGATGATCTTCTGTTTCTCGCCCTCGGGCGCCGAGTCGACAAACAGGCCGTTCTCCATCAGGCGCATCTGGTGGCCGGCCTGCTCAAACATGTAGCACATGTCCGGATCGCCGGTCTGCCACAGCGGACCCTTGACGCGAATGACCTCGTCGGGCCACTCCTGCTCAACAAAATCGGTGAACTTCTGCAGGTCAAACGGCTTGCGGCGCGAGTAAACAAAGGTCTCGATGTCGTACTCGAGCACCTCGGGGTCGTCGTGCTCCTCGGGATGCTCCATGGCCTCGATCCAGGCGGCGGAGTTGTAGGCGCGCATAAAGTCAAAGCGGTCGGTGTCGAGCAGCTCTTCCATGGGGACCTCGCCGTTTTGAGCCTCGACAATCACAGCGTCCTTCTGCAGGCTGCGCACGATGGCCTTGAGCTCGGCGATCTGCTCAGGGCTCACGGTATCGGTCTTGTTGAGGACCAGCGTGGAGCAGAACTCAATCTGCTGGATGAGCAGGCTTTCGATGTCGTCCTCGTCGATATCCTCGGCCAGCAGGTCGCGACCGCCGTTGAACTCGTCGTACATGCGGGCACAGTCGACCACGGCCACGATGTTGTCGAGCGCGAGCTTAGGCTCGCCGCCCACCTTGGCCTCGTCGCAGAAGCTCGAGATGGTGTAGGCGATGGGGATAGGCTCGCAAATGCCCGATGCCTCGATGATGATGTAGTCGAAGTCGCCCGAATCGGCGATGCCCTGCAGCTGGTTGGCCAGGTCATCCGAAAGCGTGCAGCAGATGCAGCCGTTGGTGAGCGGGATGAGGTCGTCGGTTTCGGAAAGGCCGCCGTCGGCGATGAGGCTGGCGTCCACATTGATCTCGCCGATATCGTTGACGATTACGGCGGCGCGGATACCGCCGTCGTTAGCGAGGATGTGGTTGAGCAGCGTGGTCTTGCCGGCACCGAGGTATCCGGTAAGCATGATGATTTTCACGGGTTTGTTGGGCATGTGCCCTCCTTTGTTAGACATGGCTTACAGTTGAATCTTATGCCAAACGCTCGCTCTTATACCCACGCGCCGGCAAATAACACAGGCTACTCCCAGGCTCCCCATACATCGGGGCAATAACCGACGGTGGCCTTTTTGCCGTTGCGCACGATGGGCTCGGCCAAGACCTGCTGATTCTCGAGCAGTTTATCGAAGCGCTGACTGGGGGTAAGGTGCTGAATGAGTGCGAGCGTCTCCTCGTCCTTGGCTTTGGGGTTGAGCAGCTTGTCGATGCCGCCGACCGCCTGCATCACGCTCGTAAGCTCGCCTTTGCTCATCTCCTTTTCCCTAAGGTCGATAAACTGCACCTTAATGCGGCGCTCCTTAAAATAACGCTGTGCCTTCTTAGTATCGAAGGACTTTTTGGTGCCAAAAATCTGGATATTCATGCTCCGCCGTTCTACCTGATGAAGTTGGTGCGCTCGCGATCGGCTTCGGGGGCTTCGATACCGGCGGCCTGTCCTGCCTCGATACAATGCAGGAGCCAGGCCATGTTCTTGCCGATGTTGCGCATGGTGGCCAGGCCCTCGGCGTCCTGGGCGGCCTCGCCCGGCATGGCGCCAAACACGTTGTTCCAGTACGTGGAAGCAACCACGGGCATCTGGTTGATGGTGAAGTACTTATTGAGCACGTCGAAGGTGGTCGACGTGCCGCCGCGACGGGCAACGGCGACGGCAGCGCCCGGCTTGTGTGCAAAGGCTTTGCTGCCGGCATAGAATGCGCGATCGAGGGCCGAAAGGATGCGTCCGCTGGGGTGCGCATAGTAGACGGGCGAGCCAAAGACAAAGCCATCTGCCTGCTCGGCGGCAGCGATCAGCTCGTTCACCACGTCATCGTCAAAGGTGCAGCGGCAATCGAGCTTGCCGCACTGACCACAGCCAATGCAGTCGCGAATGGGCTTGGTGCCCAGCTGAAACACCTCGGTATCAATGCCTTCGGCATTGAGTTGCTCGGCGACCTCGGCGAGTGCGCGGGCGGTGTTGCCGTTTGCCTTGGGGCTGCCATTGACCAAAAGAACCTTCATCACAAACTCCCTCTGCTGTCGGTGACTTCTGCAGAGGATTATCGCACGATGGGGGAGGCGGTGTGGGCGCGGTGCTAATCCAGTTTGGTACCTGGCACCTGCACGGCTTTCCCGAGCAACGCTTTGAGCTCGTTCAAAATCGAAACGGGCTGACGGTCGACGCCGTCCAGATGGAGCGTGGCCACGCGAATGGGCGGCTGATATTCAAATGGGCCAAAGAGCACGGGCGAACCCAGGAACCGCTCGATTTCCTCTGCAATCGCATCGGTTTCTTCGGGATCAAAGTCGTCGAAAAGAGCCACGAACATCGGCCCCGTCGAGCGGAACATACGACCCTTACCGCGCGAGCATTCCACCAGACAGGCGGCACATTCTGCCAAAACGCGGTCGCCCGCATCAAAGCCAAAGCGGGCATTGACCTGAGCGATATCGTCGATTTTGATGGCGATCAAACCAGCCTTGCGCGCCACGCGACGCATTTCGCCAATGGCGTTGACCAGGGCGTGAATATCGCCCAAGCCGGTCACGGAATCGGTCGTATCTGCCAAGCTTCGGTTGATGATAATGCCCACATACATGCCGGGCTCGGTATCGGTGCCGTCCAAGCGGTAGCCCGTGCAGTCGCAAAGCACGTATTTTCCGGTGGCATCCATTACGCGATACTGCATGTAGTGGAAGTGCCACGTGCCGTTTATCACCATGTCGAGCTCGACACGTACGTTGTCGCGGTCCTCGGGATGAACGCGGGCGAGCCACATGTCGAGTGAGTTAAAAGGGTGCTGGGAGGGCAGGTCAAAATCGCGCACGGAGTTAACCGACCATTGCGATTCTCCCGTATCGAGATTGAGGATAAACGGATAGCGCGTCTCGGAGCTCATGGAGATCGCTTGGAACACCCGGTCGTTGCAGGGAAGCTGATCGACGATTGGGCGTTGCGGCGCGTCATCGTCTTTCGGTTGCTGCACACGATGCATAAGCTTATAGCGATACATCTTGCGATCGGCATCCATTGTCATCTGGCGACGCGTGTCGCCAGCAAGTGGATCGACGCGCGAGCAGCCAAAGCTAAAGCTGCCGATCATGGGCGCCTTGCCACCTGAGCTCGCCTCGATCAGCCTGGTACGTACCTGCTCCAAGCGCTGCTCGAGTTCAATCTCGTTTGCGGAGAGCGAGATGAGCACAAACTCGTCTCCACCGATACGGAACAGCATCTCATCGTGCTCCATGGTTTCGGAGAGCGTGCGGCAGATGCTCAGAATATAGCGATTGCCTTCGGCGTGGCCAAACCTATCATTGCAATGCTTGAGATGGTCGATGTCAATATAGGCGCAGGTGAAGGGGTCGCCTTTGCGCCAGAGTTGCTCGACGTGACGGTCGAATCCGTTGCGGTTGCCCAAGTTGGTGAGCGGATCGATATAGGCGTTGCGCTCAAGCAGCTGGCGCTCTTGTTGCAGGATGGCATGCGTCTTTTGCAGTTGCTCGCCAACGGCGCGTAGCCCAGCAGGCAGCGCGGCAACATCGAGTTCGGCGGTCGAGACGCCGTTCGCAAGTCGCTGAAGATAGGCAATAATCGATTGCTCGCCCAGGCGATATGACTCGTTCATGATGGATAACCTCCTTGGGCGGAACAACGGTTTGTATCATATCCCCAATTTGGTTTGAATTGGGGATATAAGTTAGCTAATGGAGACAAATATCCCCTTCGACGGTGGCGTTTTGCGCGCGAGCATATCAGTTGTTATTGCCGCCATCGAGCAATGCCTCAAAATCCTTCGCCTGCATGGGGCGGTAGTAGAGGAAGCCCTGAGCGTAGCGGGCGCCCATTTGTCGTAGCATGTTCGCCTGCTCATTTGTCTCGACGCCTTCGACCACGACGGGCAGATGGAGCGACTGCGCCATTTCGAGCATCGATGAAATGATTTGCGTGCTGCGGCCTTGATCGCGGTCGGTGGGCACAAAGGTGCGGTCGAGCTTGATGACGTCGACGTTGACGTTCTTGAGCATCGCGAGCGTGGACTGGCCGGTGCCAAAATCGTCCATGTAGGTCGAGAAGCCACGGGTGTGCAGATCCGCGGTCAGCTTATCCACGGCCTCGGACTCTCCGGTATAGGCGGTCTCGGTGATCTCGATGTGCATGAGTTCGGGCGGCAGGTTGTACTGGGCGGCGAGCGACCCCATATGCTCGGCGACATCGCAGGCAAGAATGTCTACGCGCGACACATTGAGGGAAATCGGAACCACGCGAAGTCCTCGATTGAGGCGCTCGCGGAGCCACATGGCGACGCCCTGCCAAACATATTTGTCGAGCGTCACTACAAAGCCGCTTTCCTCGAGTGCGGGGATAAACGTTGCGGGCGAAATGAGAGAGCCGTCCTTGTCAATCCAGCGTGTAAGAGCCTCGGCGCCAATGATCTTGCCGGTTTCCATATCGACCTGGGGCTGAAGGTAGTACGTGATGCGGCCGTTTGAAAGTGCGTACTGGAATTCGGTCAGCGTGCGGTTGAACACGATTTCGCGCTTGTACTCCTCGGGGCAAAAAATGGCAATGCGCTCCTTAAAGTCGTTTTTTGCGCGCCGATTGGTAAACATGGCCTTTGCCTGCGCATCGATGGTGATCTCCTCATTGGAATCGATGGGGTAAACGCCCATGGACGGCCAAAAACCTACGCCGCCATCATACCTGGCTACTGCCTCGCGAACGCGGTTGTAGATTTGATGGACGGTGATGTGCTTAAAGGGGATGAGTACGCAAAAGTCATCTTGGCCCCAGTACCCTGCGACGCCCATGTCGGCATTCTCGATGTCCTTGAGGACCGTGCCCACATCGGCAAGCAGGCGGTCGCCTTCGGCCTGTCCATACCATTCGTTAAACAGGCGCATGTGGCCCATGTCGACCGTGGCGATGCACCAGGCGCCGTCGCGTCTTGCCTCGAGAAAAGCGTTGGCGCGCCGCATAAACTCGCTGGGTCGATGGAGACCCGTGAGCGAGTCGATACGTTCGGCGATGGCGCTTTTGCGCTCAGCCTCGGGTATGGGGAGGCTGTCGTTGGGAACAAGCCCGCCGGCCGTGCGAAGGCGACGGTTGAGTTCGCCTAAAACGGCGGTCGCTTGATGGGTTAAGTGCTCGTAAAAGGCCGGGACGACAAGGCAGACGGGAGTAATGGTGTCGCCTGCGATTCGAACAGGAGCGAAAACGGCCTCTTTAAGGTGGCGGGTCAGTTGCTCGAATGCCTCGTGGTCTAGGTCGTTGCTGAGCACGACGAACTGAACGCTTCGTGAACGGTAGACCCGGCTCCTGCCGCGAGTGATCGACAGCATACGGCCTGCGTATTCGGCAAGCATGTTGTCGACGGCCTCGGCCCCGTAGAGCTCGTTGAGCTTTGTCGTGCCACGAACGCGCACCGCTATAAGCCCTGTCTCGCAACGATCGCGGCGGCAGGCGTCGATGGCGTTGGCCAGCATGCGCTGCGTTCCGAGGCCTGTGGCGGCGTCGACGGTTTCGGCAAGTGAGTGGTTGACGAGCTCGCCGACATAGAGCGAGGGGACATTTCCGTCGCCGTCGATACGAAACCCGCGAGCACGGCAAAGGACGTAGTCGCCGACGGCGTTGCGCACACGATACTGCATGACGCGACGGTGCTTGGTGCCGTTGTAGACTTGGTCGATGTCGTTGATGCAGGCCTCAAGGTCGTCGGGATGGACGCGCGTTTTCCAGTAATCGCGACAGTTGTCTATGTGCTCCGAGGGAAGGCCAAGATCGCGCAAGGCACCTTGTGACCAAAGGGTGCGATGTTTGTCCAAGTTCTCGATAAAGAAATATCGGCCCTCATTGAGCATCGAAAAGGCGTCAAAAATTCGATCGCTTATTTCGAAGTCGTCGGCGTGAACTTGCGTGATATTGCGTCGATCGAGGTGCATGGCATGACGTAGCTTGTAGTCGTACATGCGATGGTCGGCATCGAGCGTCATGCGATTGGAAGCTTCGCCCAGGGCGGGGTCGGCATGTGACACTCCGTAGCTAAACGAGTGGGGCATCTCGGAATCGTTGTTTTTGAGCAGAACCGTTCGGCAGTGTTTCAGACGTTCGGCGAGGTCGTCCTCGGTTGCAATCGTAGATAGGATGGCAAACTCGTCGCCGCCTATGCGAAACGCCGCTTCGCCCACCTTCATATACAGATTAAGATAGAGACTTACCTGCAAGATATAGCGGTTGCCCTCGTCATGCCCAAAGACGTCGTTGCAGTGCTTGAGATTGTCGATATCGATGAACGCCATGGTAACGGGGGCGTCCTGCTCCCAGAGTTCTTCGAGGGAGCGGGCAAAGCCGCCGCGGTTACCAAGCCCGGTAAGCTGGTCGGTAAAGGCGGTCCTAATCAGATCATCCTGACGCTCGAGAAGGTCGCGGACGGTCTTTTCGAGCGTTTCGGTGTAATTGCTGACAGTTTCCATGTTCTAAGTGGCTTTCTGAGGTCGGGGCGGATTGCGTCGGGCGAGCTCGTTGTGTACACGCGTCGTTACTCGGCGTCTTGCGTGTATCCAGGCCCCCGTCTTGCTGCGTTGTTGGGTTAATTTGCCGACGAATGTTCGCTGTTGATAACTGCTGAGTAGCATAAACAGCAGTGCACAATTATAGATGGGTGCACATGCTGCGGGCGGCTATTATTCGACAAGCGGTAGCGCGACGATGCGATGCTTGATAAAAATGCGGCTGAGACGATATATGTTGACGGGTATACTTGTCCCGGTTAAAAACGCAGGAACGGAGATGGTCGCATGGCACAGTCAAATACGACGCGCACGGTGGGGCTGGCACTCGAGGGAGGCGGCTACCGCGGTATGTATACGGCGGGCGTGCTCGACGTTTGGATGGAGCACGGCTTAACTTGCGACCATATGGTGGGTGTCTCGGCGGGCGCGGCGTTTGGCTACAACTTTAAATCGCGCCAGATCGGCCGCGCCATTCGCTATAACAAGGCCTATTGTGCCGATAAGCGCTATGCGGGTGTAGCAAGCTGGCTGCGGACCGGCGATATGTTCAATGCCGATTTTGCCTATCACGAGGTGCCCATCGAGCGCGATCCCATCGATTTGGAGACATATCGCGCCTGCCCCATGCGGTTTACGTGCGTGTGCACCGATATCGAGACGGGCAAGGCTGTCTACCATGACCTGCCTTATGGCGATGAGCGCGATATCGAGTGGATCCGGGCGTCATCGGCGATTCCCGTGGCGACGCGCCCTGTCGCCATTGAGGGCCGTAAGTACCTGGATGGCGGCGTGGCTGATTCTATTCCCAGCGCATGGCTGTTTGCGCAGGGGTATGACCGTAATATCGTGGTACTCACGCAGCCGGCGGGCTTTGTAAAGCAGCCCAACAGCGTGATGCCCATGCTGCGTCGCGTGTTCCGTCACTATCCGGAGTTTGTCGCAGCGCTCGAGCATCGGCATGAGGTCTACAATGCCACGCTCGATGACCTGGCACGTCGCGAGGCTGCCGGCGAAATCTTTGTGGTGCGTCCGAGCGAATCGGTGAAGGTGCCGTCGCTGTGTCGCGAGCCCGATGAACTTGAGCGCATCTACCAGATTGGTCGCCGCGATGCGGAGGCGACTTTGCCGGCACTGGAGGCATATCTGGCAGGGTAGAGGCTGCTGCCGCCATCTCGGCGGAAAGCGCATCCCGGAATGGAGATCCAAACTGGGATGCGCTTTCCATTGCTGAAGATATGAGGCTGCGAATCAGTTGCTCGGCCTATGCCTATGCCTGCTGCCAGGTGTCTACGAGCTCCTTGGCCGCGGCGTAGGGGTCGTCGGCGCTGCAGACGGCACTCACCACAAAGAAGCCGTCGACGCCGGTGGCCTTAAGCTGCGGCAGGTCGGCCGTCTTGACGCCGCCGCCCACCACGATGGGCACGGGGCTTGCCGCGTGGAGTGCGGCCAGGTCCTCAAAGCTCTTGGTGATGATAGAGCCGTCGGCCGCGCGTCCGCAGTCGCGCTTGGTTTCGGTCTCGTGGAGCGGGCCGATGCCCAGGTAGTCGACTAGGCTCATGTCGGCGGTCTTGACGTACTCGAGCATCTCCTCGCAGCGGGCCGAAAGGCCCACGATGGCATCGGGGCCCAGAAGCTTGCGGCAGACCTCGACGGGAATATCGCTCTGGCCCACGTGCACGCCGTCGACAGCAATACCCTGCTCGCGCGCGGCGAGTACGCAGTCCAGGCGGTCGTCGATCAGCAGGGCAACCTGACCGGTTTTGCCGGCCTGTGCGATTGCCTGCGCGGCGTCGCCCGTCAGCGCGATGATTTCACGGGCGCTTGCCACCTTGGAGCGCACCTGGATGCAGGTAAAGCCTGCGTCGAGCGCCTGGGCCACCACATCGCCCACGGGACGCCCGAGCGTGTTTTCGGGGCCGAGTACCAGATAGGCCGAGATATCAAGGTTGTCGCGGATGCTCATCGTGCTTCCTCCTGCTTTTTGATCTGCGCTTCCATGCGTTCGAGCTTGCCGGTCATGGTGTCGGTAAATCCGGGTCGAATATCGGCTTTGAGCACGACTTCGGTGCGGATGCCCTTGCTCGCCAACACAAAGGTTGCGTCGCGCACGACCTGCATGACCTCGTCCCAGTCGCCCTCGATCTCGGTGAACATCGAGGTGGTGCGGTTGGGAAGGCCGCTCTCGCGAATGACGCGCACGACCTCGGCGACCTCGGCGGATAGCTCATCGCCGGTGCCGCATGGGGCGATGGCCACAGCGACGAGCGTGTTCATGCCGGCATTGGTTGCGGGCTCGGACATGGCTTATGCCTCCTCGAGCTCGAGTCGGTTATCGGCGATGTCCTGGGCGCTCGCGCGGTAGAGCTCATCGATAAAGGCGACCTTAAAGCTCGCCGGGGCGTCGGCGACAGCGGCGGCACGCGAGCCGGCAACGTTGTAGACGGCGGCACCGCAGACGGCTGCCGTAAACGGATCGGCGGCGCAGGCGTACACGGCCAGCACGCCGCCCTGCGAGCAGCCGCAGCCGGTGATCTTGGACATGAGCGGGCTGCCGCCGTGGGACTTGGCCACGGTCGTGCCGTCGGTGATCAGGTCGACTTCGCCCGAGACCACAACGGCGCCACCGGTGTAGCGGGCGAGCGCCACCGCGGCATTGCGGGCGGCGTCTACCGTGTCGGTGGTATCGACACCGCGTACGCGGCTCAGATCGGCCGCCTCGCCCTCAAGACCCCACAGGCCGGCGAGCGCGATGATCTCGGAGGCGTTGCCGCGCACGATGGCGGGCTTATACTGCTTGAGCTCGTTTACCAACTGGGTGCGCAGGCTACCGATGCCCAGGCCCACCGGATCGAGCACCCAGGGCTTGCCGGCGTCGTGTGCCGCCTTCGCCGCGCGGGGAATCGTCTGCTCGTAGATGGGGAAGAGCGTGCCCATGTTGAGATAGATGGCGCCGCCGCCGGCAACGAGCGCCTCGCCCTCGTCGGGCAGATAGACCATGGCGGCCGATCCGCCCACGGCGAGCTGCGCGTTGGCGACAAAGTCGATCGTCACCGTGTTGGTGATGGAGCCTGCCATCGGATTGGTGGCGCGAATCTCATCCACGGCCTTGATCACATGTTGCTTAAGCTGTTCCGAATCAATCACTGCACATGCCTCCTTGGCATAGAAAAGGGGCGCTGTGCATAGACAGCGCCCCTGTAAAGGCGGCATGCTCCCTACGCCAGCATTAACTGACAGGTTCAAAGGATTGGGCCCCATGCCCTCTCAGCCTTGTGGTTTGCACCGCCGGCACTCCCGCATCGAATCTGTTGTTCCCTATACTAGCGCACCGTTACAATGGATACGGTGAAAATGACTGGGGACTCTATGATCAAACTTGTGCTGACCGATATGGACGATACGCTGATTCCGGCTGGACATGACGGTGCCAGCGACTACGCTATCGAGGGCATTCATGCCATGCAGGCGGCGGGTCTGCACTTTGGCCCGGTTTCGGGCCGTCAGCCGTCCGCGATGGGCTGGATGTTCAAAAATTGTTCCGAGTGCTTTTCGACCGGTGCGTTCTGCAATGGCCAGGTCATGTTTGTGGACGGCGAGGCGGTAGCCTCGCATGCGACCGACAACGCTGCTCTTATGCGCTTGGCTGACTACTTGGAGCAAGAGACCGATGATACGTATCTGAAGGTCTACAGCCTGGGTGACGACTTTTGGAATAACGATGCCTACTGCGTGACGAGCGATCCCGAGCGCGTTCGTCGCGCCATGGAGTCGGGCGGTAATGCGTGGCTCAAAGGCGAAGAGGCCCCGTGCCGTCCTGTTGTCGATGATGCCCCGGTATACAAGGCGAATATCTGGAGCGCCCGCTCGCGCGGAGAGCTTGCTGAGCTGCGCGAGCGCATTGCTGCCGAGGTGCCGGAGCTCTCGCTTGTATTTCCTAACAACCGCGTGCGCCTATTTGATATTCTCCCGGCCGGTTGGGATAAGGGCTGCGCTGCGCTGGAGCTGGCGCGCGCTTTGGGCCTGACGCCCGATGAGGTGGCCGTATTTGGCGATTCCGATAACGATTTGCCCATGATCGATGCCGTTC
>URNI01000005.1 GCA_900549135.1 uncultured Collinsella sp. | reverse complement strand
GCCGCACCCTGCTCGATGCAGAGGCCACGCCGCTCGGAACGTCCGTCGTCACGGGTACCGGCAACAACGGCGACGATTGCTTTGAGGGCCTCATCTACAAGGGCGTCATCGGCACGTACCTGCACGGACCAGCGCTGCCCAAGAACCCCGAGCTCGCCGACTGGCTCATCGCCCACGCCCTCGAGCGCCGTGGCGACGCACAGGCCAACGCTCTGCTGCCGCTCAAGCCCCTCGACGACACCTACGAGCACGCCGCCCACGACGCCGCGATGGAGCTCCTCCCCTAACGCCCCGCCACCACAAAGGGGACAGGCACCTTTGTGGTGGTTTTGACCTGCCACGGCAGCTTGTCTCGATCTGTAACATTTAGACCGATAAAAGTCGTCTTACTGTTACAGAATGAGATGTTCGTCCCGATGCCCGCCGTCTGTCTCGATCTGTAACAGATAGAGCCGATTTGCCCGCCCAGATGTTACAGATTGAGATATTTGAAAATCGGAATAGAAGCCTACTCCTGTGTGGTGGTTTTCCAGTTTGCCAACGATATACGCGCCGGCAAAAAAGTCTGCTATACTCTTTCCCGCTGTCCCCATCGTCTAGCGGCCAAGGACGCCACCCTTTCAAGGTGGATATCGCGGGTTCGAATCCCGCTGGGGGCACCATTTGCATTTTGTACGAACCCGCTGGATGTCAAGTCTGGCGGGTTCGTTGTTTTCCACGTCGTAGTTCAGCGTCACTATGCACTCTTCGTCGCTCACGCTCGCCTGGTATACGAACGCCTTCAATAGAGTCGCGTCGTCCAGGGCGGAGCCGCATTGCAGGAAGTCGGCCAGCCGCTCGGGGTCTATCTGCTCGTCCCTGATCGCCTCAAGGTCGAGCTTGGCGCGGTCGCGCTGGTGCTCAAGCTCCGCTATGCGCTCCTTCGCGCCAGGGGCGATTATGCCCTGTTCGATGGCGTTGAGGATGTTCTTCAGGCCGCGCTCGGCGGCCGAGAGCGATTGGGCGGCCTGCTTGCGCCTCGCCGCCACCTCCGCGCCGTCCGAGCTTTCCGCCACCATGCGGGCTATCCTCAAGGCCTCCTCGCGGTCTTGCAGAAGAGCCCGCAGCGCCTTGACGATCTCGCCCTCAAGCTCCTCGCGCCTGACGGGCTTAACGCATCCGTCGTGGCAGCGGTAGTACTCGTACTTGCGGTTGCCGCGCCCGCGCCCGCTCACGCCTTGCAGGTTGCGCCCGCAGCCCGCGCAGATCGCCTTGCCAGAAAGGGCGAAGTCGCCCCAGCTCTCCGCGCTGCGCTCCTTGGCCGCGCGTATGCCCTGTGCCTCCATGAACGTCACCTCGTCGATGATCGCGGGCATGCCGCCCTCTTTGACAACGCCGCCCCACTCGTAGCGCCCCGTGTACTTCCGGTTCTTCACCATCCGCTCGACCATCGAGTAGCCGCACGGGTTTCCCTGCGAGGTCTTGACCCCGCGTGCCGCGAAGTCGCGAGCTATCGAGTTGGTGGTCTCCTTTGCTATGCGCCGCTTGAACGCCTCGCGCACGAAAGCGGCCTCGTCCTCGTCGATCACGTACTCGTCGGCCTCGTTGCTGGCGTAGCCGAACACGCGCACGCCGTTGGTCTTGCACTTGAGCGCGTTGCCCTCCATGCCGCGCCTCGTGCGGATCGCGGTCTTCTTCGACTCGCATGCCGCAAGGCCCTCAAGCAGCTTCTCGTAAATGATGCCCTCGGGCGAATCTGGTATCTGTTCAAGCGCCGAGACGAGCTTCACGCCGTGCTGGGCAAGCTCGCGCTTGTATATGGGCGCGTCATACTCCCCACGGCTGAAGCGATCCATCATGTACACAAGCACTATGTCGCTCTCACCCGCGTTGGCTACCATGCGCTGGAACTCGGGGCGGTCATCGGTACGACCGCTTATGGCATAGTCGCAGTATTCCGCCACGATGGCGTACCTCTCGCGCTGGCACCACTGGCGGCAGATGCGCAGCTGATCATCTATCGAGGCCTCGCGCTGCTTGTTGCATGAAAAGCGGGCGTATATCACCGCAGTTTTTGGCATAATTGGAAACGGCCTCCTTTCAGAGGTTCTTTAGGAAAGCCCCGCGGGCAGCGTTGCAGCGCTATGACCCCGTGGGGCTTCTTCTTTTCTATGCGTTGATGCGGCGCACGTTCTCGTATGCGAGCTCCGAGAGCAGCGAGTAGAGACCCTGGACGTCGAAGCCCTTCGGGAACTCAAGCGTCTTGGTCTCCGTCTGCACGCCTTGGACCTTGTAGTACGGGCTTGTGATGTACGCGAACGACAGCTCGGCGTGGTCGAAGCCCATACCGGCCGTCTCAAGGCGCACCCCGACGATGCTTTGGAGGTCGATGGACACGGCCGCTGCCTTGGCGCCAGTCATGCCCTGGTGGTCGATGAAGACGATTCTGCGGTCCGTGAACAGCATCTTGTCACGCACGAGCGCAAAGCAGCGCGTGAACGACTCTCCACGCATGAGATACATGCCATATTGCTGCTGAGCGGATTCGGTCGAAAGCTCAGAGTAGTGCCCCATCACACCCTGCACAACGCCACTAGTGCCTTGACCATTTATGGTTTGCTGGTCACGGTCGATTGCATCTTGTACAGCGCTCTGCGCCTGCGACACAGCTGCATTTGCCATGTCCTTCATCATATCTTTCAATGCCACGGCTACTCCTTCCTTGTCGCCGGGAAAGCCTCGGCGATTCCGTTTGCTGCCGCAAGTAATGCCTTGCGGCCCTCTTTATTCATGGCGTTAAAGAGCGTTAGTAATTCGCGCTCGGCGCTTCCCATCTGTTCGCCATCGCCCTCTTCGAGATCGAACAGTTCACCAATTGTGCATTTGAAATACCGGGCGAACTCTGCCGCAGTATCCATATCAGGACTTGTATTTCCAAGCTCGTAGTTTTGGTACGTGCGGTATTTAAGGCCGAACACGCTAGCAGCTTCTTTCTGGGTCAGCCCTGAACGCTGCCGTAGGTCTTTAAGGCTCATATCTCACCCCTAACTTAGGATAGTTGAAGCATACAAGAAACTTGTACTAATAGCAAACTTTTAGGGTTTACAGATACAAGAATCTTGTATATAGTGCCATTCAGGCACAAGAAACTAGTGCAAAGGAGGAAACAATGCTCAACAATCTTGTGTCCGAGCGTAAGCGGGCAGGCCTGACCAGAGAAGAAGTCGGTGAAAAGATCCACCGCTCCGAATACGTTATCGGCAAGTGGGAGCGTGGCGAGAGTTCACCGCTACTGGTTCCAGACGCAATCAACTTGGCAAAGCTCTACGGATGCTCTGTTGACTACCTCGCCGGGTTAGTCGAGGAGCGCACATCAAAAGGCGTAGCGGTCTAAATGTCAGCCGAAGAGGCCAAACAGAAGGAAGAGAAGCCCAAGACCGCCCGCGAAGTTGCCTTTGACGGCATGTGCTCGACGATCCGTCAGGCATACCGCGAGTGGGAACGCCAGCAGAAGGGAAAAGCGAAGGCGTGAAGCAGTGGTCTACACGTGAACTCAGATACCTCGAAGAGCACGCTGGAGACGGCGCCAAGCAGGTAGCCAAGGACCTCGGGCGCTCCATCGACTCAGTGAAGCATATGGCGCGGAAGTGCGGACTCTCACTCCGCAAGCGCAGGCAGTGCCCCCGCTGCGGCCAATGGACGTTCCGACCGCTCAACAGGGTCAACGGCTGGTGCATCGAGTGCACGAAGGAGCTTCACATGGCAGACCTCGCCGAACAGGCCAACGCAATGAAGGAGGAGGCGATCAGGGAGAAGAGGAATGACAGGCAGCGCCAGCGCTACTACAGCCAGAAGAGCAGGGCGAAAAAGGCGACAAAAAAGAGGCCCTAAAAAGCGCCCTAGCAATGACCTGCGAAAACACCGAAAGGAGAACGGAAATGCAGACAAAAAAGAAAGCGAGCGCCCCCAGCTTCCACACATCGGGCACCCGCTACGTAGCCGCCTCGAAAGAGGCTGCGTCCATCATACCATTCGAGGGCAAGCGCCCGACGGCGCAGGAGCAGCTTGAGCGCTCGCAGTTCAAGGCGGGCGTCATGGTCGGCTTCCTCGCGGCCCTCATGGTCTTCCTCGCCGTGCTCTGGCTCTGGGTCATCCCCACGATGGACCAGGCTGTTGCCGACGCCCAGCGAGCCGTGGGCAGCATGGCGGTGCTCAATGCGTAACGACGAGATATACCGCCCCAAACCCCAGAGCAACCAGCTTGAGATCTTCGGCCTGGGCATGGCTGGCGAGCAGGACGTTGCCGAGGCCAAGAAGTGGATCGAGGCCAACCCCGAGGCGTGGCGGTTCATGCTCTCCAACGCCCGCCGCCTCAAGGAGAAGGGCTACGTGTCGATCAACTACCTGGTGAACATGGTGCGCAACGAGCTGCACGTCGGCTGCAAGAACGGCATAGCCCCAGCCCTTGCCCGAATCATGGAGGCGCGATACCCGGAGCTGCGCGGAGCCTTCAACAAGCACCGCAGCCAGAGCGATGGGTTCAGCGAATGAGCTGGCAGCGCACCCTTGCGGCCACGGCGCACATCACCATGCACCCAGCAGAGCTTGTTGGAAAGCAGCGCCCTATGACCGACTACCGCAACCACCGCACCTACACGCCGACCAAGACGCTCAAGGCCGAGAAGGCCATCAAGGACGCGTTCCGCGCGGCATACGGCGAGACCTTCGCCGACCACGACGGCCCGGTCGTGATGCGGATCTCGACCACCAGGCCGCTCGCGAAGAGCAACCCGAAGTACTGGGAGGGCCGCGCCGACCTCGGCAAGCCCGACTGGGACAACCTCGGCAAGCTCGCCTGCGACGCGCTCAACGGGATCGCCTTCAAGGACGATTCGCAGGTCGATACGGGAGCCGTCACCAAGCGGCCAAGAAGCCCATACGGCACCAAACCACGCATAGACATCTACATCGAGTACTTCGTCGAGGAGTACGTGAAGGAGAAGAAATGAACGCCAAATACTTCGAAGAGAACGGCTTTGAGGACTTCCACGGGACCAAGTTCCACAAAGCAGTGCTCGACCACGCCGCCTGCATCGCGAACAACCTCATGTTCGACGCCACGCATCCTGACAACAACGACGGCGAGACGGCGGCAAACGCCTACCACGTGATGATCGCGCTTTGCGAGGCCGGGCTTTCCAGGATCGACGAGAAGTGCGTCGCCAAGAGCCGCGAGTTCATCGCCGACAAGATCAAGCCCGTCAGCGAGGAAGAGCGCGAGTTCGGTCGCGCGTTCCTTGCCGCCGTTCTCGGCATCAAATAGGAGGTAACGACATGATCAACGAAGCCGCCATCCAGGCGCAGTTCAAGCAGGCCACCGTGAAGGGCAGCGTTGCGACCCTGCAATTCGAGATCCTGACCGACAACGCCGACGCCTTCCGCATCATCAAGCAGAGCGGCAAGACGGTTTTGCTCACCGTGGCTGAGCAGCAGCAGGCCATGGACTTCGACGACGAGACGGGCGAGATCTATGGCTAGGGAAACCGAACCGCAGCAGGTCGAGGCAGAGGTCATCGAGGCCGAGGCCACCACGCTTGAGGTCACCTACACCGAGGCCACTATCGCTTCGAACATGGACGCGTTGGAGGCCCACGTGAAGAAGGTCGTGGCCGACTACGAGGGCGCCACCTACGACCTCACGAGCGCCCAGGCCATCAAGGAGGCCAAGCACGACCGCAGCTACCTCAACGGCATCAAGAAGGAGATCGACGAACGCCGCAAGGCCGTGAAGCGCGAGTACAACAAGCCGCTCGACGCATTCGAGAGGCGCTGCAAGCAGATCACGGCCATCATCGACGAATCAACCGACGCCATCAAGGCGCAGCTTGACGAGGCCGAGCAGACGCGCAAGGACGCGCTCTACTCGCGCCTACAGCAGCACTACGAGGAGTTCGCGGGGCTGCTCGCGCCGGTCGTCCCCTACGAGCGCCTGCATGAGCCGCAGTGGCTCAACAAGACCTTCGGCGAGATCAAGGCGCAGCAGGCGCTTGAGGCCAAGGTGTCCGACGTGGCCAGAGACTGGGAAACGCTCAAGGCCCAGCAGGAGGCGATGCCGCACTACGCCGACGCGGAGCGCGAGTTCTTCCGCACGCTCGACCTCGGAGCCGCCTTGAACGCGGCGCGTCTGGCCGACGAGGAAGACCAGCGAATCGCCGAGCTGAAGGCGGCCATGGCACCCGAGCCTGAGCCGGAGCCTGAACCTGAACCAGAGCCTGAGCCAGAGCCGATCGCAGCGCCCGAGCCTGAGCCGATGCCCGCGCCAGTGCCAATGCCCGCACCAATGCCGGCACCCATGCCAGCACCGGTCGCGGAGCCTTTGGAGGCGTGGACGGTCGAGGTGCCGAGCGCCACGCGATCGCAGATGCAGGCGCTCGCATCCCTGCTCAAGGCGCAGGGAATCACCGGAAGCATCCGCCGGGGCACGCCAGCCCAGGTGGCAGCGAGGATGGAGTAGACGATGGCAGAAGACAAGCACATGACGCTGGCCGAGGCCGTGGCCCAGGTGCAGCGATCCGTGGTGGTGCCCAAGGCACGCTACAACGCCCACGGCAACTTCTACTACCGCAGCATGGAGGACATCGTTGCGGCGCTCAAGGAGCCGTGCAAGGCGGCGGGAATCGCCTTCACGCTCAACGACTCGATCGAGCAGATCGGCGAGCGCTACTACGTCAAGGCCACGTGCCGCCTGTTCTTCGAGGACGGCCACGGCGAGCCTTTGGAGATCGATGCGTACGCCCGCGAGCCTTTGAGCCAGAAGGGCATGAACGAGGCGCAGGTCACGGGCAGCGCATCGAGCTATGCCCGCAAGTACGCGCTCTGCGGAGCTTTCGACATCGACGGCACGAGTGACCCCGACACCCTCATGGGTGACGGCAAGCCCGCCGAGAAGGAGCCGCCCGAGTTCGGCCAATTCATCGCCAAGTGCAAGAGCTGCGGCACCTCCTACCAGTTCGAGAGCCGCCAGCAGTACGAGCAGTTCAAGGCCAACCCCGGGTGCTGCCCGTCCCCCGCATGGCAGGTCGTGTAGGCCATGCAAGACCTCTACGCCGAGCGCATGCAGCTCTTCGACAGGCTCATGGACGAGCTTCAGGCGCTGCGCAACAGCGGAAGCCAGTACGCCGAGAACGAGGCCGAGTACCGCAAGGCGCTGCGCATCGCGATCCTTGAGGAGCGATCCAAGGGAACGCCAGTGACGGTGATAAGCGACCTCTGCCGAGGCCGTGAGGACATAGCCGAGCTGAAGCAGCGCAGGGACTGCGCCGAAGCGCTCTACAAGGCGAGCCAAGAGGCGATAAACGTGTACAAGCTCAAGATCCGAACCGTCGACGAGGACATAAAGCGCACCTGGTCGAACGGGACCGGCGAAGGGAGTTACTAAATGTCGATCAACCGAGTGAACATCAGCGGGAACTTGACCCGCGACCCCGAGCTGCGGGCTACCCAGGGCGGCATGCAGGTTCTGGGCTTCGGCGTGGCCGTCAACGACCGCCGCCGCAACCAGCAAACCGGCGAGTGGGAGGACTACCCGAACTTCGTGGACTGCACGATGTTCGGCAACCGCGCCGAGAGCATGGGCCGCATCCTGCACAAGGGCATGAAGGTGGCCATCGAGGGCAAGCTGCGCTATTCGAGCTGGGACAAGGACGGCCAGCGCCGATCCAAGCTTGAGGTGATCGTGGACGAGATCGAGCTCATGAGCCAGAAGCAGGGCCAGCAAGCGCCGCAGGGCTACCAGCAGCAGTACGCGCCGCAGCCCGCCCCGCAGACGGCACCCCAGCAGTGGAACGCGCAGCAGGCCTACCAACAAGCCCTGGCGGCACCGCAGGGCTACCAGCAGGCACCCGCCAAGTACGCGCCGCAGCCCGCCCCGCAGGCGGCGCCCCAGCAAGCGCCCATGACGCCCGCCCAGGAAAGCCTGTACGACGGCGACATCCCGTTTTAGGGGCGATGGCGGCATGCAGGTACTGGACTCGCTCATAGACGGGCCGCTTAGGCTGCGCAACCGCAGGGAGGGCGACGAGCTTATCGGCATGATCGTCCGGTACCTGCGAACTGGCGAGCAGCCCGAGCCTCGGACGGACGCCCAAGAGGCCGTGCTGTTCGCCGTGCAGCCAGTCATGGAAACCTCGCGCAAGCGCATCGTGGCGGGAGGATCGGGCGGCAAAGCGGCAAGCAAACCCGAGAGCAAACGGGCAAGCGAAACGGGAAGCAAACCGCCAAGCAAAAGCGGAAGCAAAACGCAGAGCAAAGCGGCAAGCAACGATGCAAGCAAACCCGAGAGCAAACGGGCAAGCGAAGAGGAAGAGGAAGAGGAAGAGGAGTCAGGAAAAGGGATTAAGGAAAGAGGGAAAGCGGCGCGTTTCCGCGCCCCCTCTCCCGCCGAGGTCGCCGAATACGCCCAGCAGTTCGCTGCGAACAAGGGCCTCGACCTCACCGCCCTCGATTTCGACCCCGAGCGCTTCGTCGACTTCTACGCCCAAAAGGGCTGGATGATCGGGCGATCGCACATGAAGGACTGGAAGGCCACGGTGCGCAACTGGGTGCGCACCTCGAAGCCAAAAAACGGCATGGCAAAGGAGGTGCCAGACGATGGATTTTCGGCCTACGACTGAGTGCCCGCACTGCGGCGCGACCCTCAAGGCCCGCACCACGCGGCTCGCTGGGCGGACGCTGTTCTGCGGCTACGAGCAGTGCGGCTGCGCAGGCGCCGAGGCCGAGCGCGAGAAGGAGCGCCAGGCCGAGGCCGAGGCGGCTCGCAAGGCTGCGCTCGACAGAGCCATGCACGACTGGAAGCGGGCGGGCGTGCCCGATCGCTACGTGAGCCTCGACCACCCGTTGGCTGCGGAGATCGCCGAGTGCATGAAGCGCGGCCAGTGGGTGTACCTCTGGGGAGACGTCGGAACTCATAAGACCACCTGCGCCGCAGCCGTGGTGAAGCGCCTGGCTGGCGGCAAGCGGTCGGTGCTCATGGCACCGATGTACCGCATCCTCGACGAGATTCAGCGCAGCTTCCACGACGGCGGCGACCCGCTCAAGCGCTATGCCGAGGTGCGCTACCTGATCGTGGACGACCTGGGCAAGCGCAGGCCGACGGGCTTCGTGCTCGACAGCCTTTTCAGCTTGATTGACCAGCGCTACTCCGCGATGCTGCCCACGCTGGTGACAACGCAGTACAAGCCAAGCGACCTCGTGCGCAGGCTTGCCGAGCAGGGAGACCCTGACACCGCGAAGGCAATAGTGTCGCGGCTGAGGGGCGGCGCGAGGGTCGTGCACTTCGACGGCCCGGACGGGAGGTTGCAATGATCCTCGATGCGGGGGTGCTTCGCGGCTACCCCAAGGAGCGAGCCGAGCTTTACGGCAAGCCTCACCTGGGGGCGCACTACACCAATGGAAAGGCCTACGAGGCGCTTTCGCCCCGATGCTGCGTCTGCGGCAGGCGTGCGGGAAGCGTCCACCACGTGGCGCACCGCTCTTGGGGCGAGATTTTCCGCCTGGTGACGCCGTGCGGCACCTGGGACTTGCGAAGCCCGCTGTTCTGCCTCTGCGGCAGCGGCACCACCGGATGCCACGACAAGTTCCACGGCGGGGCGCGGCTCAAGGCCGAGTGGCGCTGGCGGCATCCGGTCTACGAGGAGGCCTGGTGGACGGGCCAGCTGTTGCAGGTCTACGAGCCGCACGACCCCGGCCTCTACGAATACGGATATTGGCTGATCACAGACCGTGACAGCAACGAGATGATACGAGAAGGGATATGACCCATGGAGATCAAGACATGCGAGCAGTACGTGCTCGACCAGTTGGAGCAGGCGCGGGCTGAGCGCGATTGGCTGCGCGGCAAGCTTGAGCAGGCGCAGGACGAGGCAGAGGAGCTGCGCGGCAAGCTCATGGAGCGCGGCGAGCACGATGCCTCGAAGGTCGAGCAGGCCATCCGCAAGGAAGGCCGCCGTAAGCTCTACCGCGACGGCAGCGGCTACCGCACGAGCGTGGAAGACGGCGGCAAGCTTATTCCGTTCTCTGACTGGTGCATCGAGCACGTCGGCTACTCAAGCCTGCGCTGCGGCATGACCAAGAGCGAGTTCATCGCCTACTTCGAGCCTGAGTTCCGAGAGGAGTACGACGAGCTGGTCAACGAGTGGAAGGCGGGCCAGGAATGATACGCATCTATGAGCGCTCGCTTTGCCAGAGCTACGCGAGCGCCTACAGGGCTGGCATCAAGATCGGCGAGGCCGAGACGCGAGAGGACGCGCTGAAGCAGGTCGAGGCCATGACCGAGGACAGCTACCAGTGCTTCGCCGTCGACGATGATGGCACGTGCATCGACCTGACGGGCACGTTCCCCGGATGCCTCGCGGGGGTGGTGAAATGAGCTGTTACATCATCGAACTGGCCGATTGCGCACTGACACCGTACGCAATCGAAACGGAGAGTGGCACGGAATACGGATGGGGCTTGATGCCGAAGAGGAAGGTTGACCTCGACGAGCTTTTGAGGGTCGCCGACGAGTGCGACGCAGCCGACGTGGACGGCGTGACCGACTGGGCTGCGCGAATCAGGAAGGCGGTGGGCGAATGAGCGCCAAAACAACCGAGCTGAAGCCGTGCCCGTTCTGCGGAAGCGGGAACGTGCGCCATAAGGAAGCCGAGCACGCCGTCGTATGCGCACGCTGCAAGGCCAGGGGAAGCATCGCTCCGGACGAAGAGATGGCTATACGCATGTGGGACGAGCGAGCGGGCGAACTGAAGCCCGACAGCTGGGAGAAGCTGGAAGAGGACGTGAATCTCGGCTGCCGCGATTATTGCGAGAATCATCGTCTCGAAGAATGCGATTACAACATGCGCGTGCACATGCTCGACCGCGCCAAGAAGCTCGCGGGCATCGAAGATGAGGCGCAGCGATGAGCAAGCGAAGAGGAACGAGGCACCTACGATGAAGCTCAAAAACCCGATCAGGGAGATCAGGAAGGCCATGACACCGCCGTGCACCCAATGCGTGCACTCGCGCTTCAAGGCCTTCAACAGCGTGACCATCTTGTGCGACAGTGGGGCATACCTCGACCACGTGGAGCGCACGTGCTGCGAGCGCTACGACAATTTCGTTGCAATAGGCGTGCGCGGAACCAGGTGGTGTCGATTCGAGCAGAAACCGCCGAAGGCCGAGGACGGCGACGAGTCATGAAGGCTATCGAGGCGCCGAAAATTATCGAGCCGTGGCGCATCATCTGCGCGGCTCAAAGCGAGCCTGATTACAGCGAAGAGCGCTACATGTTGATCTACGCCGGCGATGGAAGCGACGACTATTACGACAAAGGCTATATCTTGCTGGAGGGCTGGCACTGCTCCTGCTACGACTGGCCCGAGGTCGATTGGGACGCCACCTATTACGAGGAAGACGAGCTGCTGAAGATTGCCGACATGCGCAAGCGCAACCCGACGGACAGCGCCGAGCGCCGCTTCTTCATGCTCGTCGAGCAAGCATTGGGGGCGCACCGATGAAGTACGTCTCGCTTTTCAGCGGCATAGAGGCCGCGACCGTGGCGTGGGAGCCGCTGGGCTGGGAGCCTGTGTGCTTCGCCGAGTTCGACGAGTTCCCCAGCGCCGTTTTGGCCGAGCGGTACCCCGAGGTGCCGAACGTCGGCGACGTGACGAAGATGAACTGGAAGAAATACCGCAATAAGGTGGATCTGGTGGTGGGTGGAAGCCCGTGCCAGTCCTTCTCGATCGCGGGCAAACGGGAGGGGTTGCAAGGTGAGTCAGGGCTCATGTTCGAGTACATTCGGGCGGTACGTGAGATACGTCCTCGATGGTTTCTTTGGGAAAACGTCCCGGGAGCGCTCTCAAGCGAGAATGGGGAGGCTTTCCGACAGCTCCTGTCCGAAATGGACAAGCTCGGGTACGGTCTGGCGTGGCGCGTACTCGATGCGCAGTTCTTCGGAGTGGCCCAAAGACGCCGCCGTCTCTTTCTTGTCGGACATCTTGGAGCCTGCCCCCCCCATCGGCGTACTCATTGAGCCGGAGAGCATGCGTGGGGGTCTTGAATCGAGCGCGGAAAAGAGGGCGAGCCTTGCCGAAGCGGCTGGAAGAAGCCCTCGCAGCGCAGGCTTCAAGTACCACCAGGGGGCAGGCGCGGGAGGAGTAGGCGCAGAGCCCGAGCAGTCTCCCACGCTCACCGCCGATTGGCACAACCACGCCGTCTACCCCATCGACGAGCCGATAACGATGGCCGACCTCAACGCCAACACGGCGATCGGATACGACATGGTTGGCACGCTCAAGGTTGGCGGCGACGCGCCGTCGGTGTGCCTGTGAGCGCCTGCACGCTGCTCGTCCGCTGCGGATGCGCGGGCGGGGGCAAAGGAGCGCTGGTGAGCGATGATGTGTCGCTCACCCTCTCCACCAGCAACACCCAGACGCTTTTCAGCGAGGAAGGAGGAGGCATGGTTGTGCGAAGGCTCACGCCGCGCGAGTGCGAGCGGCTGCAAGGCTTCCCCGATGATTGGACGAGGATACCCTATCGCGGCAAGCCCGCAGACGAGTGCCCGGACGGCCCGCGCTACAAGGCGATCGGCAACAGCATGGCCGTCCCCGTGATGCGGTGGATCGGCGAGAGGATCGCCATGGCCGAGGCGGGTGAGATTTCATGAGCTGCGACCCGTATAAATGGACGTGCGCGAGGTGCGGCAAAACGCACTGCAACCCGTTTTTCACGTGCCACCCGCGCGAATTTTGGAAGGACAACAAGAAGTGTGTCGGCGAGGTCTGCGAAAAGTGCCGCGACGAAATCGACTATAGCAACGTGCGAGAGGAGCAGAAATGAAGAAGGCGATGATCGTCCAGCCCATGAACGGGCTTGGCGAGGAGCAGATACTTGAGGCCCGCGCGAAGGCGGTCGCAGAGCTTGAGCGGCGCGGATACGAGGTCGTGGACACGTACTTCAAGGACGGCCTCGCGGTGCCGCCCAAGGTGGTGAACGTGCCGCTGTACTACCTGAGCCAAAGCCTTGGCAAGATGGCCGAGTGCGACGCTGTGTACCTATGCGATGGCTGGGAGAACGCACGGGGCTGCAAGGTCGAGCGCGCCGCAGCTGTGGCCTACGACCTTGAGCTCATCGGGTACGACCTACCGTGCCGTGGTGATGCCTCGTGAGCATGGCCTACTACGAGCCGGGCAGCGGGTGGAACCTGCCGCCAGGGTGCTTCGACGACGATCCGGACGCGCCGTGGAACCGGGTGGACGAGCCGGCTTGCGGAGATTGCGCCCACTGCATAGAGGGATGCTGCGACTACGGCATCTGCGAGCTTGAGTTCGAGGAGGCTTTCAGCGCCCAGGAGGCGAAGGAGCCGATGGCGGCATGGGAAGCTGCGAAGTGGGCGCGAGACTGGATCGTCGAACACTACAAGGACATGCAGGAGGACTGGTGCGAACGGTTCGATGGATAGCGGCATCATGCGCCGCGCTGCTTGTCGCGGTTGTGGCCCTTGAGCTTTATGTAATCAGAACGCTGGCGGCGGGGCTGGTGGTTCTGGCCCTGCTCGCCTGCGGGTAGGAGGTGGACGATTGACCAACTGGGAGCGGTACTTCGGTTCGCCTGAGGCCGCGATGCGCATGGAGGTGCGCATGCTGCGCGACGGGCGGCGGTTCCGCATAGCGGTGAGCGAGTGCAACCCCTTCACCGCGTGCGCGTTCGCATCGCGCCGGGTGCGGGACTTCGCCTCGTGGGGCGAGTACCTGGACTGGCTGCGGGCCGAATACGACGACGGAACGATAAGGTGGGACGAATGAGCCGCCCGGGATGCAACCGGGGATGCCTGCTCATAATAGCGGCATCCCTGCTAATAGACGGATTGACGCTGTGGGCGGCGGTATCGCTGGCCCGCATGATCATTGGAGGTTGACATGGGATACAAGAAGTTAATGGATGCAGCCGGTGCTGTCGTGTCCATGCTCGTGATGCTCTTCCTGGTGCTGCTCGTGTGCTACGGCATCGTGTGGTGCATCGGCGGGATAGCGGCGATGCTGGCATGAGTGGCAACCCGCGCAACCGCAACGGCAACGCAAGGCGCAAGCTGAGAGCGAGGCTGAGGGCAGAGGGAAGGCCGTGCCACATATGCGGCCAGCCGATAGACTACAGCCTGCCGAGCGGCGACCCGTGGAGCTTCGAGGTGGACGAGCTGCTGCCCGTGTCGAGGGGAGGCAGCCCGCTGGACTACTCCAACGTGGATGCAGCCCACAGGATTTGCAACCAGCGGCGCGGCAACAGGATGCCGGGCGACGCCAAGCAGTACCAGATACGCCGCACGCGGCTGTTCTGAGGGAAAACATAGCAATGCACCAATAGGGGCGCGGTCGTTTCGGCGGTCGCGCCCTTTCTTTTGGCCCCAAGCGCCGAAGCCGCCGAAAAGAGGCGGGGCGGTCGCCCCTCCCCCGGGTCGGAAGGCCACTCCGGCCGCCTAGGGCCGATTTCCCCCCGCCCGTTCCGAACGATTTCGCTATCTCACGCCGCCATTACGATTCCCCGCGAAGAAGGAGGGAATCATGGCCGAGAACATCAAGATGCCGCAGGAAGTGGCTAGCGACCCCGTGCAAGCCGCCATCTGGGAGCAGCTGACCGCGAGGCGCACGTTCGCGCAGGAGGATGCGCCGACGCTGGCGCTGCTCTGCTACTGGCACGCCGTGGCGAACCAGGCACGCGAGGCCATGGCCCTCGGGGACAACGAGATCGAAATACTCGACGCCACCGCATACAAGCCGATCAGAGGCAAGGGCGGCAAGCGGCTCAAGATGATGCGCAAGAATCCGGCGCTGACCGTGCTGAAGGAGGCCAGCACCGAGATCAGAGCGCTGTCAGACCAGCTCGGCCTGTCCAAGTCGGCCCGCAACGTCACGGTGCAGCAGGCGCGACCCGCGAGCGCCCACGGCAAGCTGCTCACGCTCATGTTCGACGACCGCGAGACGCGTGCCAAGGCGGCAGGCGCGTGATGCAGGCGAGGCAGACCCCGACATACGAGGCGAACATCCCAGAAAGGCTCGACGGGGACGGCCCCATGGCGGCAGAACTGGCATCCGCGTACTTCGGTAACCCGCTGCCGTGGCAGCCGCACCTGCTCGACGCCATGCTCGCCCGCGATGGACGCGACAAGTATCTGCTGCGCTCGATCGGCATATCCATCCCGCGACAGAACGGCAAGAGCTGGGACGTTCGCGCCCGCTGCTTCCACGGCGCCCTCAACGGCGAGAAGATTCTGTACACATGCCAGCACGGCGACACCTCAGACCAGATGTTCCAGGAGCTTTCAAGGCCATTCGAGGACGAGGACGAGCCTGAGCTTAACGCCCTGCTGCTCGCCGTGCGTAAGACCAACGGCCAACAGGCCATCAAGCTCAAGAACGGCGGCCTTATCCGCTTCACCACGCGCACCGACTCGCTGGCGCGAGGCAAGACCTACGACGTGCTTATCTACGACGAGGCGCAGGAGCTTACGGCCAAGCAGCAGGCGGCTTCTCTGCCCGCCATCTCGGCAGGATCGAAGCACAACCCGCAGACGATCTACCTGGGCACGCCGCCAAGCCCCGACAACGTTGGCACGGTGTTCCGCGACCTCCACGAGGACGTTCACAACGGCAGGTCTGAGATGGGATGGATCGAGTGGGGCGCTACAGAGATCGGCGACGTGCACGACGAGTCGCGATGGTTCGAGTACAACCCGTCTCTCGGCACAATCCTCGACATAGAGGCCGTACGCGGCGAGTCCGAGCAGATGCAGCCCGACGTCTTCGCGCGTGAGCGCCTTGGCTGGTGGAGCCCAATCGGAGGAGCCGACTCATACGCGCTTTCGAGCGCCAAGTGGAAGGCGTGCGAGGCGGCGGGGCCGATGCAGGAAGGCAAGCTCGCGTTCGGCGTGAAGTTCTCGCCCGACGGGTCGCGCGTTGCCGTGTCCTGGGCGAAGGCAGAGCGCGGTGCCGGCTCCTACGTCGAGCTTTACGACCTCATGGGCGCTGAGGGCGGCACTGTCGGCATATCCGACATGCTGCTGCGCAACCGCGAGGAGATCGCGTGCGTCTGCATCGACGGAAAGAGCGGAGCGGACGCGCTGAAGCAGCGACTTCTGGACGGCAGGATGCCGAAGTCGGCGATCGTCATGGGCAGCACCGCGATCGTGCAGGCCGCCGCGACGATGCTGGCCGACGAGGTCAACGCCGGGACGACGAGCCACATCGAATCGCCCGCGTTGGACGATTCCGCAACGAAGTCGATCAAGCGCGACATCGGGCGCGACGGCTGGGGCTTCGGCGACGGCCCCGACTCTTCGTCAGCGCCGATCGAGAGCGCATCGCTGGCCCTATGGGCGGCGAGGACAACCAAGAGAGACCCGAGACGTAAACAGGAGGCAAGCTTCTGATGGCAGCAGTGAACATGGAACTGGCCGGACAGGTCGCGGCGGCGGAAGGCCTGCGACACGAGGACAAGGCGCTCGTGCGCGAGCTTATGGACACGTGGCGCACCCACCGATCCCGCAACATGTTGCGGGAGGACTACTACCTCGGACACGTCGGCGTCAAAGACCTAGGCATCGCCATGCCGAAAGCCCTCGCCAAGAAGATCAACCCGCGCGTTGACTGGCCCAAGAAGGCGGTGCACGCCCTGGCAGATCGCTCGGTGTTCAACGGCTTCACTGCCGACGACGATGCCGTTACCATGCGGCTGCGCGACATATGTGCCGACAACCAGCTCGAAGCTCTCTACCGCAAGAACCTTATCGGTGAGCTGAAGCACTGCTGCGGCTTCTGGACTGTCACGGACGGCGGCGGCAAGCCAATCATCTCCGCGTACCCGGCAACCGCAGCGGCGGCAATCTGGGATGACGCGCAGAAGCGCATCAAGGCCGGTCTCGTTGTGGCCGAGTCGAAGAAGATGCCAGGTGACACCGAGCGCGTGCCGACCGTCGTGCACCTGCTCACAGAAGACGCGCTGGTGGTGCTTACGCGCGGCAGCGACCACTGGGTGGCCGACTACATGGAGCATGGCATGGGTCGCTGTCTCATGGAGCCTATGCCCTACGATGCCACGCTTGAGCGACCGTTCGGCTCCTCGCGCATCAGCCGTTCGGTCATGAGCATCACAGACGACGCCATACGCCAACGCGCCCGCATGGAGGTGGCGTCTGAGGCCGCGACGCTGCCGCAGACCTGGCTGCTCGGCACATACAAGAAGATGATCAACGGGCAGAACAAGTACGACGCGTCGATGGGGGCGGTCAACGAGATCACCAAAGACCCTGACGGAGACTCGCCGACCGTGTGGCAGTCGGCCCAGTTGCAGATGGCGCCGCTCACCGAGTACCTGCGCCAGCTAGCATGCCAAATGTCGGCGGTCACCAATGTTCCGGTGTCTTTCTTCGGCGTGAGCAACGACAACCCATCCTCTTCGGATGCCATCGCTGCATCGCTCGAACCGCTCGTAATCGATGCGAAGAACCTCAACCGCGAGAATGGCAACGCTTTGCGCAACGTGGCCTACATGGCGCTCGCTGTGGCGAACGGCACGGATTACGAGACCGAGCGCGATGCCGGCTACAACCTCAACCCGCGCTTCATGTCCCCGGCCTACCCGTCAATCGTGAGCCTGTCCGACGCCGCGTTGAAGCAGGTGCAGGGTCTGCCGAAGCTCGCCAACTCCGACGTGATGCTCGAAATGCTCGACTACACAGACGAGCAGATCCAGCGCATCAACAGCGACAACAAGAAGGCACAGGCGAGCGCTGCCGTGGCCTCGCTGTTCGAGCCGAAGGAGGGCGAGGATGGCGGAGATACCTCGCAGCCTGCTTAACGAGCTTACGGACGAGATCAACGCGCTATCTGGAATGGCGCAGCGCCAAGCCGGCGACGCGCTCACCCGCTTGGTGGCCGACTGGGAGGCGAGCGGGAACGGCGACATAGCGGCGCTGCGAGAGGCGGCCTACGAGGTGATCGAGACGGCTTGCGGCTACTACGCCGACACCGTTGCGGCTGGCCGCGCCGCCGAGTTCTACGACGCCGTGCGCAAGGCGCAGGAAGCGCCCGGAAAGTACGCCGCCGTCGCCGAGTCGCTGCGCGACCCCCAGGCGACGTACGGCTCGGTGAAGGCGTTCATGGCAAGCGTGGTGAAGCAGGGAGCCACCGACATGTTCGTTGCCGCGTGCGTTCGCCGCCTCGACGCAGAGATCCGCAAGGCCGCGAACATGTGCGTGGCGCACAACGTCTCCAAAGACCCGGCGAAACCGAGGTACGCACGCGTGCCGTCTGGCGAGACGTGCGGTTTCTGCCTCATGCTCTCCTCGTTCGGCTTCAACTACAAGACAAAGGAGGCCGCAAGCCACTCGCACCCAAAGTGCGACTGCCGCGTCGTGCCGAGCTTCGGCAAGGGATCAAAGGTCAAGGGCTACGACCCCGACGGCATGTACGACAGGTTCAACGAGTGCCTTGACACATTGGGCGGTCGCAACGGGCTGTGGGCGGAATGGGACGCCATGCCCGACGCGGAGCGAGAGGCGTACATCAAGGCCCACGGAAACAAGGCCGGCAAGGCTTTCGACAAGTACGTGAACAAGCGCATGGTCGAGGAGATCGAACTGCGCGATCCGAAGTGGTACGCATCGGGAGAACATTCCGGCATCGAGTTTACGGACTCCGCCGTGAAAGGCGAGAAGCTAAAGCGCTGGAAGAAAGACCCCGGCGAAAGAATTACCGCCGAGAAGTTGAACGCGCTTGGCTATAAGGCGGAGTTCTGGGAAGACGAATCGCATCTGACAGCACCGAACTCCGATGGGAAGACAACGATTAGCCGAGCGGATTTATCAACGGGTATCGAAATCAAGACGATCTACGGAGCTGGGTCTGAGAACACGTTCAAGTCTCACATCAAGTCAATACCCGGCAAGAATGGCGTGAAGCTCACCGTCGTCGACGTGAGCGAGAACGAAAAGGTGACGGACGAGCAGGCGATAAAGTGGATCAGCAAGTACATGGCCCGCTATCACATCAGCGAGGTCAGGATGCTCGGGCACGATGGGAAACTCCTGCGAATAAAGAAATAGCCAGCGGCTGCATGTCTCTATAGGTGAGTCAAACAACCCGCTGGCTAACCAGATTATAACCGCAAAAAACAGCAAGGGCCACCTACAGGTGGCCTTTTTCATGCCGAATCTCACGCTCATAAGAAACTGTCGCGGACGGGCCGCACGGCCCAACTGATGACCGTTGAGCAGCCGCACGGCAGCTCAGGCGTGCCGCACGGCACGGGAAAGGACGCGACATGGCAGAAGCAAACGAACCCACGCAAGTGCCGGGAGCAGAAGGCGGAGATGGCGCCAACCAGGAGCCGCCCGTCGACTACAAGGCGCTGTACGAGGCCGAGAAGAAGCACTCGCGCGAGTGGGAGAAGAAGGCGAAGGCCAACAGAACCGCAGCAGCGGCGCTTGAGGAGGCCAACAACGCGAACAAGACCGCCGAAGACCAGATCGCCGACCTCAAGAAGAGGCTCGACGACAAGGAGAAGGAAGAGAAGCGGTCGAAGATCGCGGCCAAGGTCGCGCAGGAGAAGGGCGTGCCGGCGAGCCTGATCGTCGGCGACGACGAGGAAAGCATGTCCAAGTGGGCAGACGACATGCTCGCCGCGTTCAAAAAGCCGCCCGCGCCCAAGGTCGAGAAGCCAGGAAGCTTCCCGAAGCCGAGCGACGGCGACAAATCTGAGCTGCGCGACTTCACGCGCCAGCTCCTCGGTAACAACTAGAGACAAGTAAGGAGCCGAAATGGCTAACGACACCAGCAAGGTCAAGCTCCCGCACAAGGTAGTGACCTCCATCATCAACAAGGCAAAGGACACCTCCACCATCGCGGCGCTGTCCCCCAGCACCCCGCAGACGTTCTCCGACACCACCTACATCGTGTTCAACCCGACAACCGAGGCCGAGGTAGTTGCGGAGGGCGCGAAGAAGAGCGGTTCCGAGGTCTCCACCACGCCGATCGTCGCAAAGCGCGTGAAGGTAGTCACGACCACACGCGTCTCCGACGAGCTGCGCTGGGCCGACGAGGACAACCAGCTTGAGATCGTGACCAACATCATCGCCGACCAGACCGCCGCGATCGGCCGAGCGCTCGACTACGTGGTCTACCACGCCGTGTCCCCCAAGACGGGCACCGCGCTCGATGGCTACACCGCGCTCACCGCAGGGGCCAACGCCGTAACCGCCTCGGCATCCGCAGTCGACGACATCGACGCGCTGGCCGACGCGCTTATCGACTACGACATCAACGGTTTCGCGCTCTCCCGCAAGTTCGCCGCAGACCTCCGCAAGCTGCGCATTCCCGCCACCGGCCAGCGCCTCTACCCGGAGATCCCGCTGTCCCTCAACGTCGGCAACATCGACGGCATCCCCGCCGCGACCTCCGGCACCGTCAACGGTCGCCGCTGCAAGATCGACCCGAAGGTGGCGGGCATCATGGGCGACTTCTCCACCATCAAGTGGGGCATGGTGCGCGACATGACCTCCGAGATCATCGAGTACGGCGACCCCGACAACACCGGTCAGGACCTGAAGGGATACAACCAGGTCGCGTACCGCACCGAGGCAGTCCTTGCCTACGCGGTTCTCGACCCCAAGGCCTTCGCCATCCTGAAGACGGCCTAGGGGGCGGTAACCATGGCGAACCTTGTGCAGAAGTTCATCGTCGAGGACGCATCCAAGGCATCCCCGATCCTCCCGCAGCACGTCTGCTTCGTGACCGCCGACGGCGAGCCTGTCGGCATCTCCAAACAGGCCGCAAACCCTGGTGCGAACCCGACCATCGCCAAGGTGGTCAAGTGCCTCGTCGACGCTGGCGTGATGGCCGCTACCTCCGAGGCATCCGAGCAGAAGGCCGGCGAGAATGCCGCGAAGCCGGTTGACTCCGGCAAGGCCGAAGAGCCTGCCAGCGAGGAGTAGGCGCATGGAGCCGCTAGCGACCATCGAAGACTATAGGGCGAGGTACGGCGACCCGACTGACGAGGCACGCGCCGCGACCCTGCTCTCAGACGCGTCAGACCTGCTCATGAGCGCTTACGAATCAAACGTGGGCGACTACGAGCGCGGCAAGGTAGCCGCCTTCGACCGATCTGCCGCAGCGGTGTGCTGCCTCGTGGTCAACAGGGTCTTGTCTGCGCCAGCAGCTCTGGCGGGTGCCATGCAGTACAGCCAGGGCGCAGGCGGCTACACGGCCAGCGTGTCGTACGGGTCTGCCCTCGGCGAAATGTACCTGGGAAAGACGGAGCTGAAGCGCCTCGGGCTGCTCGACCAGCGCATCGGGGCGCTCCAACCGGTTGGGAGTGATGCCGAATGGGACTCATAAGCACCGAATCGGTGACGGTCACAACACCAGTGGTCGGCTTCGATTCGCTCGGCGAGCCTATCGAGCGCGGCAGCGTGAACACCGCCATAGAGGGCGTGGTCGTGTGCCCGGGGGCCACGTCGGAACTCGACGCATCGCGCCCCGATGGCACTGAGGTCGCCTACACGCTGTGTTTCCCCAAGAGCTTCACCGCATCGCTCAAGGGGTGCCGCGTGAACGTTCGAGGCACCGAGTACCGCGTCATAGGCGACCCGCAGCGCTACGACCCGGAAAACACCCCAGGCGATTGGAACCTCACCGTGGAAGTGGGGCGCACCGATGGCTAAGTGCAAGGTGAAGTTCGAGTGGAAGGGCTGGAAGCGCGGCGGCTATGCCGAGGTTATGAACTCAGGCGCGGTGCAAACGCTTCTTAAGAAGAAGGCAGACGCCGCAGCGGCATCGTGCAACTCGTCCTTCTCCCGGCACCCCGGCGAGGGTGCCGGCTACATAGTCCGCAAGTTCAAGGGCAAGCTCGCAAACGGCTTCGTGGTTACCACGGCGACTCCGCACGCCCATGCGAGCGAGCGCAAGCACAACCGCCTCAGATCCATGTTCGGAGGCGGTGAGTGATGGACGTGGAGCGCATGGTGGCGCAGCGGCTCATGGACGAGACCGGCATCGAGGCCGTGCTCGACGTACCAGCTGACAGGCCCAGCGAGTTCATATCGGTGTCGCAGACCGGATCTAGCCGCAGCGGCTGCATCAACCGTGTGCAGCTCGTGGCGCAGTCATGGGCGAAGACCCGCAGACGCGCCGCAGAGATCGCCGAAGCCGTGGAGCACGCAGTGCCGAGTCTCATGGACGAGGAGTGCGTGTTCGAGGCCACGTGCGGAGACACGTACCGCTGGGACGACCCAGACAGCCGCCAGCGCCGATACCAGACCAACGTAAACGTAACCATTTGCGAATAGGAGCCGACATGGCACTTTTCAAGAAAAACGAGACCAAGAACGTCTCGTCCACCAAGGGCGTGAAGGGCGGATACATCTTCGTGGCTCCGGCCGGCACCACCCTCCCCACAGACATCAAGACCAATCTCGCCGAAGCCTTCCTCAATCTCGGCTTCATCTCCGAGGACGGCTACACCGAGTCCGAGGAGACCGACGCCAACGAGCTGAAGGATATGAACGGCGACCTCATGGACTCCGCCACGACCTCGCGCGTGGAGTCTGCGAAGCTCACGCTCGCGGAGATCAAGGCGCAAACACTCAAGGTCATGTATGGCGCCAAAAACGTGACCGACCTCGATGGCGTTATCACCGTCGAGCACAACGGAAACAAGGACGAGGCGTGGTCGATCGTGCTCGAACTCGTACTCAAGAACGGTCGCCGCTGGCGCAAGGTCGTGCCCTCCGCCAAGTTATCCGAGCTTGACGACCTCAAGCTCGCGGTGAGCGAGATCGCCGGGCGTCAGATCACGCTCAAGTACCTGGTCGATAGCGACGGAAACACCTGCTACGACTACATCGAGTCGACCGAAACCGCCAGCGCCTAGGAGGAATGCAGATGACCGAGATCAAGTTTTCCGTCGACGGCGTTGACGGCGAGTTCGCCGCAGACCTCGACGAGTTGAAGTCCTACAAGACTGTGAAGCAGTTCGCCCGAAGCGAAACCGACCCGGCGGGGATGATGGACGCCATGGAGCGCATCTTCATGGGCCGCGACGAGGAGTACATCGAAGCGCTCGGAGGCACCTCCTACGACATGCGCCGCCTGTGCGACGCGGCATTCGAGGCTGCAAAGGCAAAAAACTAATAGGCTTCGCCAGCGACCTCGAGAACAGGCGCGGCGAAGCGATAGCAGACTTCCAGCAGTTCTACGGCATAGCCCTGCCATTGGATGGAGCGCCCGAAGACCTCGATCGGATGGCGCTTCTCTGGCAGCACCTCCCCGACAACTCGCGCCTCGCCAAGGCGCAGTACCCGCAACTCAGGTGGAGCACGACCGACTACATGCTCTGGCGTATCGAGCACCAGCTTCGGTGCATCGCCTGGGGCATGGCCGACAAGAAGGACAGGAGCGCGGAGCCTCCCGAGCCTATCAAGACGCCGGCGCAGCTCGCAGAGCTTGAGCTCCACCGCGCGAACGCGCTGGAAGCCAAGGAAGAGATAGACAAGATCCTGGGGATAGGAGGGGAAGATGGCGACTAGTGTCGGGTCGGCCTATGTGTCCTTGATGCCGTCGATGGATGGCTTCGCGAGCAAAATCGGCAAGGAGTTCGGCAGCCAGGGCAACGCCGCAGGCAAGGCCTTCGGCGACTCCATGACCGTCGGCATCGACGGCGGGGCCAAGAAGTCCTCGGGCATCCTGACAGGGCTTGGAACCGTAGCCAAGGGCGTCGCCACTGCGGCGGTGGCCGGGTTCACAGCGCTCACAGGGGCCGTGACCGCGATTGGCGGCGCGGCCCTTTCCGCATATGCAGACTACGAACAGCTGGTTGGCGGCGTCGACACCCTGTTCGGCTCCGCGTCGCAGACACTGCAAGGTTATGCCGCAGAGGCATACAAGACATGCGGAATGTCCGCCAACCAGTACATGACGCAGGCCACGAGCTTCGCGGCCTCGCTCGTCTCGTCGTGCAGCGGCGATGTCGCCAAGGCGGCTGACTACGCGAACATGGCCATGGGCGACATGTCGGACAACGTGAACAAGATGGGTTCCGACATGACAGACGTGCAGAACGCCTACCAAGGCTTTGCGAAGCAGAACTACACGATGTTGGACAACTTGAAGCTCGGCTACGGCGGCACGCAGGCTGAGATGAAGCGCCTTATCGCCGATGCCAACAAGCTGCGCCAGGAGCAGGGCAAGAACGCCGACCTCACGATCGACAGCTATGCCGATGTGGTCGAGGCCATCCATACCGTGCAGGAGAACATGGGCATCACCGGCACCACCGCCAAGGAGGCCGCTACCACGATCAGCGGCTCCATCGGCATGGCGAAGGCCGCGTGGGAGAACTTCATCACCGGACTCGGGCGCGACGACGTCGACTTCTCGCAGCTCACGCAGCAGCTGCTTGAGTCGATCGGCGCGGTAGCTACGAACGTGGCTCCGAGGGTTGCGCAGATCGGCAAGGGAATCGTCGAGGCGTTCCCGGTTGTGCTGTCTGGCCTTGGCCCAGTCCTTGGCCCAGTGCTCTCGGAAGCGCTCGCGACTGCTTGGAACATCGCCGTAGGAGCCTTGGCTGAGCTTGGCATACAGCTGCCGACAGTCGACGCTTCCCAGATAACGGGGGCGTTCCAAGCAATCGCCGACGCTGCGGTATCCGTCGTAGGCACGTGCAAGTCCGCTTTCGGGAAGCTTGGCGAGCAGATACCGGGCATCTGGGACACCATCGTCTCGACTATTGGCGGAGCCGTGACGACGATCATCTCGGCGGTGTCGCCGTTCGTGACGTACTTCGCATCGCAGATGCTGCCCGCCATCGCGTCATTTGCATCTGGCGCAGTCGGCGCGTTCAGCGCCGTGCGGCCTGTCATAGAGCAGCTTGGCTCGACGCTGCTGAACGTCGGCCAGGCCATCCTGCCCGTGCTACACAACGCCTTCGCGATGATCGTCCCGATCATTTCGCAGGTCATCGGCGTCGCCATGCAGCTTTTCGCTGCGGTAAGCCCGCTCGTGTCGCAGGTGGGCGCTGCGCTCATGCCGGCAATCACGTCTATCGGCACGGCGCTCGCAAACCTCGCCAACGCCGTGCTGCCGATATTGGCTAGCGGCATGCAGATAGTGCTCTCCGTGGCTCAGATGCTCATACCGGTAATCCAGACAGTGCTGTCTGTAGTTGGTTCAATCGTGTCCGTCGTGATAACGGTGGCAAGCCAGGTGATCTCGGTCGTGGTAAACGCCGCATCCGTCGTAGCCTCGGCCATTGGCCTCGTCATGTCGGTCGTGAGCGGCCTCGTGACTGCGGTTACCACGTTCATCGGCTCGATCGTATCCGTTGTCGGCGGCGGGATAGCTACCGTGGTCGCCGCCGTTTCAGGCGGTGTGAACGCGGTAGTGGCGTTCGTCGGCTCGCTGGTGTCCTCAGCGCTCTCGCTCGTGTCCGGCCTCGTCTCCTCGATCGCCGGGTACTTCTCGACCATGGTGTCTACGATGGCGAACGCGGCGCAGCAGGTGTACGCGGCAGTGACGGGTGCCTTCTCGGCGCTCGTCGGCGCTGTGTCTGGCCATATCGGGAGCCTCATGAACACCATTTCCAGCATCCCCGGCCAGGTAATGGGCTTCTTCGCAGGCGCTGGGTCGTGGCTCGTCGGTTCCGGTCGCGCGTTGATCAACGGCTTCACGCAGGGCATCCAGAACGCAATCGGCGGCGCCCTTTCCGCCGTGTCCGGCGCCGTCTCGCAGATCCGCTCGTTCTTCCCGTTCTCGCCCGCAAAGCGCGGCCCATTCAGCGGCCACGGTTATACAACCTACTCGGGCAAGGCGCTCATGGAGGGATGGGCCGAGGGCATCGGCAGCGGCACGGGGGCGGTCAACTCCGCCATCACGTCGGCGCTAGCCTCCGCGAGCTCGCTTATCGGCTCGGGCATCACGGTCGCTCCGTCGGTTGCCGTTGCCGGGGCAGGTGCCGCCGGCACGACCTACAACGTCACGGTCAATGGAGGAAGTGTAAACGCAGACCAGCGGATCATGCAGGCGGTTGACGTTCTGGTCTCCGCAGCCAAGCGGTCCGCAGGGTCGGGAAGGTAGCCAATGGGAACCTATACAAGGGAGATTCAGATCGCGGGGCGCAACCGCTGGTATTGCGGCTATATCTCCGTTGACGGCGTGAGCACGGTCAACGACACCACGACTCGCCTGCGAGTCACCGCAGCGATCGACGACAAGTACGCCGCCGAGTACGGAACGCACTACGACGTCGTGGTGAACGGCTCGGTGCGCAGCTCGCGTGACGTCGTGCTGAACAACTACGGCAACTGGGCGACGCGCGACGCGGTGACATTTGACGTGGACGTGCCGCGCGGCGCGAGCGGCTGGAACTGCCCGGTGCAGGTGCACGTCTACGGCAAGACGTACAACAACTACTACGGCAGCGCCGGCGGAGATGCCTGGGCAACAGAGTACGCTTGGATTCCCCAGCGCGGGTACTCGCAACCGCATCCGCCCAAGAACCCGAAGCTGGCCCGCGTTTCCGACACATCCCACAAGATCACGTGGGACGTCGACTACACGGGCATGGACGGCGCGTACCCCTGGGCTGGCGTGTATGTAGACCGCCGCACCGACGACGGCTCATGGGTGAACATCGCCGACGTCTCGTGGGACGTGACCAACTACACCGACAACTCGACGACCGCAGGACACAAGTACGAGTACCGCCTTTGCGCCCACGGCCCGGGCGGCAACTCCACGCACGTCTCGTGCGGAACCACGTACACAACTCCGTCGGCACCTTCGCGCATCGATGCCATCAAGGCCGGCGCGTCCGAGGTGACGCTGCGCGTCTACGGGGCGTGGTGGTACGCCAGCGCATGGGATGTTCAGCGATCAGGCGACGACGGGAATACGTGGGCGGCGGTCTCGACCACCACCGAGGGCGAAGACCCCGCATGGGTAGACCTGCACGACACCTCTGCGCCTGCCGGCACGATCGTCTACCGCGTCAGGGCCAAGCGCGGTAGCCTAACGTCTTCGTGGGTCGAATCGAATTCCGTGACCACGATCACGCCGCCTCTCGCACCGAAGGTCACCGCCGACCATGTTGCGCCAACGGGGTCGGCAGCATCCTTCTCGTGGGTGCCCAACCACCCCGACGGCTCGGCGCAGTCCGCCGCGCAACTTGAGCTCGTCGGCAGCGAGACGATAACGAAGTCGTACACGACCGAGAAAAGCGCATCGGTCACACTCACGAAGGGAAGTTGGAAAGCTCGCGTTCGCACGAAGGGACTGCACGCCGATTGGGGCGCTTGGTCTGGCTATGCGGCGATAACGGTCGCCGACTACCCGCAGTGCTGGGTCGCCTCCCCCGCTACCGACGGCATGCTCGTCGATGCGGTGCCGCTCACGGTGCAAGTCGCCGCAACCGACGAAACTGGCATCGCGCAGGCAACGCTCACGCTCGCAGAGGTCGGCGGCGCGACGGTCGCCACGGCAGACGTCACGAACCTGAAGCCCGTGAGTTTCGGCAGCTACGCCACCATACGCAACGGCATCGACTATCTGCTCATGCTCACGGTCAAGGGCGGCTCCGGCCTGTCCAAGACGGCCATGCGCCGCTTCAAGACGCACTGGGCGGAACCGGTCATCCCAGACGTGTCGCTGTCGTACGACGATGCGCTGGCGTGTCACGTGAAGGTGCGCAACGGCCTCTCGTCATACGAGATCGAGCAGACCACGCTCGTAGGCCCCATGACGGTCGACGAGGTGAGCAATGAGCTTTCCATGCTAGGCACGATCACAGTCGATGGTGACGCGCTGGTGCTCGGCAACGCCTCCCGCTGCTCCGCCTTCACGGTGGAGCGCGTGGCGTACGGCGGCGATGCCGTCATAGCATCCGGCGTGCTTGACTCCCAAGAGACGATCGACCGCGTGCCGCCGCTAAACACCGACTACGAGTACAAGGTCACCGGGTACGCCGACAACGGCACCTCGTCGCAGACCGTGACCGATGCCAACGTGTTCGCGCACGGGATGGCGCTTAACTTCGGCCAGGATGCATCGACCGTGCTTGTGCTCGACTACAACGGCGACTACTCGACAAGCTCTCAGCGATCCGTAGAGACATACCACTTCGCCGATGGCGGCGAGAACGGCGACCTGCCCATTTCGTACATGCTCGACGAGCTGAACAAAAAGACCTCGCTCTCATGGGAGATGAAGCGCGACGGCCACGACAGGTACATACGGATTATGGACGAGCAGTGGAGGGGATGGTGGCGCGGACATGCGGGCGAACGCGCATACGGCCCCATGGACTTCGATATGTCTGTGAATGGTGCAGGCATCTGGAAGGGTTCGGCCAACGTCACGCACAACGTCTTCGAGGAGCCGATAAATGGCTGATTGGGGAAAACCGTTCCTCACCTCGTTCCGCTTCATGCGCGTAGACCGCGCAAGCGGCAACGAGGTCGAGAGAATCACGAACATAAAGAACGGCGGGTGCATTGAGCGCAACCAGGACAAGGACTACACCACAGGGCAGGTCGATTACTCCGGGGCGCTCGATATCGGGGCAGATCTGCTGCGGGTGTACCTCGATGCCGACTTCGGTGGCGCGTCAGTCAGTGAGGCGCTGGGGACTTTCGTTGTCTCAGCGCCGAAAAGGACCAGACGCGGCGTCAACTCAACCGGCACGGCAGTCCTGTCGGGCAGGCTGTCGGAGGTTGCGGAGGACGAATTCGATGCCCCATTCACGGTGGCGGCTGGAACCGTGGTTGTCCCCTACGTCGTAAAGTTGCTCAAGGCGGCTGGCTTCGCTGACGTGATCGCCGAAGGCTCCGACTACAAGCTAGCGCAGGATTGGACGCTCGGAATCGATTCGGGCGACATGAGGCTGTCGAAGCGCCTGGCGGCGTGCAACGCGCTGCTCGACGTGGCGGGCTTCCGCGCCGTCGACGAGGACGCCTACGGAAGGCCCGTACTTTGCAGATATAGGGAGCCGCAGGACAGGCCCGTTTCCATGACCCTTCGAGAGGGCTCTGGCGCACGCTTCATCAACGAGGTAGTCGACGAGCTTGACCGCTCGGGCGTCGCCAACGTGGTGCACTGCGACTACGAAACGCAGGACGCCTTCTACCGTGGCACGGCCATCGACTCAGACCCGAGCAGCCCTTACTCCACGGTTTCGCGCGGTTGGCGCAAGACGGCCACGTACAGCTACAGCGACCTGCCCGAGGGGTCTACCGATGCCGAGAGACAGAGGAACGCCGATGCCAAGGCTAACGAGATGCTGCGAACACAGCAGAGCGCTATCCGTAGAGTCACGGTCAAGCGGACGTACGCGCCTATCGCGTGCGGCGATGCCGTGATGGTCGATTGGGCAAGCGCCGGCATCAGCGGCAAGTTCGCGGTGAGGACTGCGACTCTCACGCTCGTGGGAGGATGCCCAATCGAGATGGAGGTGAAGAGGTATGAGCGATGAACTCATGTCGGCCATGCGCCGATACGGCGCCGCGATGGCCGATGCGACCGCCAACGACCCTCCCGGCCAGCAGGCGTGCTACGGAACGGTGAATTCCGTATCCGGAGCCACCATGGCCGTATCGGTGAAGGGGGCATCCCTGAAGCTCCCGTACACCACCTCATGCTCGGGAGCCAAGGCAGGCGACCGATGCATCATCCAGGCAATCGGCCCGCACGCCATCGTGATCGGCGTGCTAGCTAAGTAAAGGAGGTGCGATGGCAGATACCAACAAAGGCGCGGCGCTGCTGCTCAACGATGCGGGTAACATCGACCGCGCCAGAACCACCGACGGCTCGATCTTCCGCATCGAGTCGACGCTATCGATGGAGGCCGCCGAAGAGGCCAAGACGGCAGCGGCGAACTGCAACACCGCGACTGAAAGCGCCGAAGCGGCAGAGAAGACGCGCGTGTCCAACGAGAACGCTCGGAAAACGGCTGAGACCGAGCGCGGCAACAACGAGACAACCCGCAAGAACAACGAGACGTCGCGCAAGAACGCCGAGACAACACGTCAAGACAACGAAACTGCGCGAAAGAATGCCGAAACCACGCGCCAGAACAACGAGACGAGCCGATCGAACGCCGAAATCGAACGCAAAAAGGCCGAAAGCCAGCGCCATGACGAGCATATCGCCGACCAACAAGCATCGAGCAACGCGACCTCTGCGGCGAACGGCGCGGCTTCGCGTGCGGACGCAGCGGCGAACCAGGCGTTGCAGATCGCCAACTCCGTGGCGCAAGGCAGCGCAGGAAGCTCGGACGTCGCGGAGCTGCGTGCCCAGAACGCGAAGCTCGCAACGCTTTTGGCGAACTCGACAGGTCAGTTCATATACATGGGCGGAACAGTCTACTGCCCGGCTTCAAAGGCATCGGCGAGCGGGGTGACCGTAACGTTCGGCTCAACATGCTCCGCAAGCGGCAATACCATCACATTGATTTAAGAAGGAAACGAAATGGCTCAAGCTAAGATCCTCACAGTGGGCGGCACCAACTACGAGATGATAGACGACACCGCCCGCACCAACGCCACCACGGCGCTCAACAACGCCGAGTACAACCGACAGGGCCTGATCGGCAAGTACCCGGGCCAGTCGCTCGCAACGCTTCTCGCGGGCGAGGTCTCAGGCTCCGCCACCATCTACGACGCGCTGCACAAGCGCGTGCAGGCCGCGAACTTCAGCGGCATGCGCGTGGGCGACTACATCGACGTGCCGCTCGTGAGCGCGTCAAATGTGGCGGCCCAGCAGTCCGTGCGCTTCCTGCTTGCGCACTTCGACCCGTACTACCAGTGCGGCGACAGCGCCAAGGGCCACCACATCGCGTTCATCGCGTCCGCGCCCGTCGCCGTGGCCAAGACCGTCACCGGCGTGGCCAACGACAGCTACCTGATGTGGAACACTGCGAACACCAACCAGGGCACCGCAGACGTGAAGAACCCGTACCTGAGCAGCAACCTCAAGGCGTGGGAGAAGCTGTTCGAGGCGTGCCTGCCCGAGGGGCTGACCAAGTACCTGCTCACCCAGCGCGTGCTGCTTGAGGAGCGTTACAGCGCGAGCGGCGCGCTCAGCGACTCCAACAGCTGGAGCTGGCAGGACATCGGCAAGGTGTGGTCGCCCTCCGAGATGGAGGTGTACGGCTGCCCAGTGTGGGGCACCAAGGGCTACAGCGTGGGCTTCGACTGCCAGTTCGACCTGTTCCGCGATACCGCGCACCGCTTGAACGGAACTCGGTGCGCTTGGTGGCTGCGTTCCGTCATGGGTGGCTCCTCGTCCAACGTGTGCTACGTCAACAACAACGGCAATGCCGGCTGCAATTCGGCGACGAACACCTGGGTTCGCCCCCGCCCCGGATTCCCTTACTGCCAGACCGAGTAGGCCAGCGGGCCGAAAGCAGAGCGCGGAGAGGAAGGAAGGCGCGACCATCGGGCGCGAGCCCGTAAATACGCACCCCGCGAGGGTGGCCGGACGCTGCTTGCATGGCGCGGCGCTCCGTGGCTTCGCCGCGTTTCATGGCCATACCTCAAGCGGCTGTCAGAGCCACATTGCAAGCCGTGCGGGGTGCCTTCTATGAACTCGGAGCAAAGGCGGGCCGCACGCCGGAAGCGCCGCGAGGAGAAGCGCGCCAGGGCCAAGGCCGAGCGCGTCAAGGCGTGCACCCTTGAGACGGTGGCCGACCTCAACAGCCTGTGCAAGGCTTCCAAGCAGGCCGCGCGCGGCGTAATGTGGAAGGCCTCGACGCAGCGGTACATGAAGGACTACCTGCGAAACGCCGTGAAATCGCGCCAAGACCTTTTGGAGGGCCGCGACATATGCCGGGGTTTCATCCGCTTCGACCTGTGGGAGCGCGGCAAGCTGCGCCACATCAGTGCAGTGCACTTCCCCGAGCGCGTGGTGCAGAAGTCGCTGTCCCAGAACGCCCTCGTGCCCGCGATAGTCCCCACGCTCGTATCCGCGAACTCCGCCAACATCAAGGGGCGCGGCACCGACTACGCCCTTAAGCTGCTCAAGCGCCACCTGGCCGACCACTGGCGGCGGCATGGGCGCGAGGGCTACATACTGCTGGGCGACTTCTCCGACTACTTCGCGCGCATTGCCCACGAGCCGGTCAAACGGCAGGTGGCCGACGCGCTGCTCGACCCGCGCGTGGTCGCCCTTGAGCACCGCCTGATAGACGCGCAGGGCGAGGTCGGCCTGGGCCTGGGCAGCGAGCCAAACCAGATATGCGCGGTGGCGCACCCCAACCTCATCGACCACTACGTGGCCGAGATGCTGCGCCCCGAGGCCTACGGGCGCTACATGGACGACTTCTACCTGATCCACGAGTCCAAGGAGTACCTGCAAGTGTGCCTTCTGCTGATAGAGCACGAGTGCGCGAAGCTCGGCATCGCGCTGAACCCGCGCAAGACCCGCGTGGTGAAGCTGACGCGCGGCTTCACGTGGCTGAAGAAGCGCATCTTCTACACCGAAACGGGCCGCATCGTCATGAAGCCGTGCCGCGACTCCATCACGCGCGAGCGACGCAAGCTGAAGAAGATGGCGCGCATGGTGGCCGAGGGGGTCATGACGCCCGAGCAGGTGCAGCAGAGCTACCAGAGCTGGCGCGGCGGCATGGCTCACTTGGACGCGCACCGCAGCGTGCTGGCCATGGACGCGCTGTACCGCAGCCTGTTCGAAAATCTCGCGGGGGGGGTTGCTCAATGCAATCAAGCCCGAGAGACGATTCGGGCGGAACGCCCTCGCCATAGCGGAAGGGCGGCAACTCAAAACGGCGGCCTAGACGGGTCGAAAACGAAATAACCAAGACAGCGAAGGCGTGCTGCGGCGCGCCTTCTTTCTTCGCGCCCGCCCAAACGGCCAGGCAATCTCACGGCGCTAATACGATGGCGGCACATTCCCCGATAAGGAAGGAGTCCGCATGGACACTGAGGAAGACATGCCGCGCCCCGACGAGCTTCGAGACGGCACCCTGGCCGAGGTCAACGCCCTGCGCGACTTGCTGTCGCAGATCGGCGACCCCGACGCGGCGCACGACGCGGGCGTTATCGACGATGACGAGTACGTGGAGCGGAAGGCGCGAAAGCTCGCCTACACCTCCGCGCTCGCCGCCTACGCCAACGGCGAGGTGCCCGACCTCCCGGCGCTGCTCGAACAGATGCGCGAGCAGGCGTCCCAGCCGACGCAGACCGAGACCAACACGGCGAACATCGACTACCTGCTCATGACCGTGGGAGGTGACCAGTAATGGCTACGAAGAAAACCGTTGAGCATTCCAAGCACTTCGCGAAGGTCAAGAAGTACTACGACAAAGACCTTTGGAGCAAGGCGCGCGTCTACAAGGCTGTCGAGTGCAAATGGATCACCGCCGACGAGTACAAGGAAATCACCGGCGAGGAGTACACGGCCGAATAGGCGGAAGGAGGGCGCCCAGGATGGAAGTGCTCAAGCTTTTTGCGCCTTACGGACCGGCTTGGCTTGGCGGCGTGCTCCTGACGCTCGTTGCGTTCTACTTCGGGAGACAATTTCTTGAGGAGTACAAACGCCAAAACCAGCGGAAGGGCGAGCTCGACCTGAAGCGCGAGGAGCGCAAGCAGGCCGAAGTCGACGAGAGGGCGCAGCGCGACCGCGAGCGGTCCCAAATGGAGGGGCGCATCGCCGCCCAGATGGAGCGCAGCAACACCCTGATTGAAGGAATGAAAACGCTCATGGAGTCGGTTGTCGCGTCAAATGACGTCCTCCACGCGGACTTGGTCCACAGCCAGGCGCGTAGCCAGGGCATGGCCGAGAAGGTCGACCATATCTACGACCGAGTCGACCTCATGTACAACAAGGAGACAGGGAGATAAAGATGACTGATATACAGGCAGGACTCACGGTGCTGACCGTCCTCGTGGTGCCCTATATCGTGCAGGCTATCAAGACGAAGGCGATGACCGGCAATGTCGCCCGCTGGACGGCCATCGCAGTATCGGCGCTGTGCGGCGCATTGACGGCCATGGCCGGGGGTATGCCGACTGACCCCACGGCGTGGGTTACGTCCATCTTCGCCGCGGTAGGCGGCGTGCAGGTGGCATATGCAGCCTTCAAGGCGGTCGGCGTGACAGACAAGTGGCTCGACGCGCTGCTTGCCATGGGCACTCCGAAGAAGGACGACTAGGAATGGGCGGCAAGCGCCTCGTGCGCATCGCCGCCGCCATCTCGCTGCTTGCTTTGCTCGCCGCCTTCGCCGACGTGGCGCTTATAGCCTCTAACGTGCCGAAGGTGCCGAAGGAAGAGCCTTTGCCCGTCATCTACGACAAGCCGCTCGACAAGCCCGCCGAGGTGCCCGTCTACCTCCAAGCAGACGAGCGCTGGGGCGGGCTTTCGTATGCGGGCGAAGACCTGGCTGCTGCCGGCTGCGGCCTCACGTGCGCGGCCATGGCGTGGAAATGGCTCTACGGACAGGCATGCACGCCGGCGCAGATGCTGGGCTTCGTTGGCGAATCGTGCCTCACGGACGGCGTGAACGACATGGAAAAGTTCTGCCGTTGGATGAACGCGAACGACCAGGCTTTGGGCTACACGCCTATCCACGACAACGCCGATGACGCCTTGGACGAGGCGGCTGGCGGCTGGATGGTGTTTTGCAGCCTAACTGGCCAGCTCCGCGAAGGCGGCAAGAACTACGGCGGGCACATCGTCCTGCTTTGCGGATGGGACGGCGAGGCGGCGACCTTCCACGACCCCTACGAGGGCGTGGTGCGGCTGAGCCGCGAACAGTACGAACAAGTTGATTGGGCTTATTTCATAGCGATAGGGAGCGCTGAATAGAATGAACGGAATCGACATCAGCAATTGGCAGAACGGCATCAACCTCGCGGCTGTCCCGTTCGACTTCGTTATCTGCAAGGCTACCGAGGGCACGCGCTACGTGTCGCCCGACTGCGACCGTCAGATCCAGCAGGCGATTGGCCTTGGCAAGCTTGTGGGCGTGTACCACTACGTCAACGGCGGCGATGCCGATGCGGAGGCCGAGTACTTCTACGAGCACTGCAAGGGCTACGTCGGCAAGGCCGCGTTCTTCATCGACTGGGAGGATCAGGGCAACGAGGCGTGGGGCGACACGTCCTACCTCAAGGCCATGGCAGAGCGTTTGGCCGAGCTTCTGGGCTTTGGCATGGATCGCATCGGCATCTACGCATCCAAGAGCGTATTCCCGTGGAACCTCACCGACGCCAAGACGTGGGTGGCGCAGTACGCCGACATGAACGCCACGGGCTACCAGGACGCGCCTTGGAACGAGGGCGCTTACGACTGCGCCATCCGCCAGTACTCCTCGTGCGGGCGCCTGGACGGCTGGGCGGGCAACCTCGACATCAACAAGTGCTATATCTCCCGCGCGGAGTGGGAGGCCATGGCGGGCGGCTCCAACGGCGATCCCGACTCGCTTATCCACGGCATCGATGAGACGCCAACGGCAGACCTCGCGGCGAAGGTGCTCGCTGGCGAGCTCGGAGACGGCGACGACCGCAAGCACGCGCTGGGCGACCGCTACCAGGAGGTGCAGTCGCTCGTGAACCACATCCTCACGGTATCCGCCGAAAATCTGGCCGCTGAGACATGGGCGGGCGATTACGGCAACGGCAGCCGCCGCAAGGCTGTTTTGGGGCCGCGCTACGACGAGGTTATGGCGGTCATCAACGGGCAGGCCGAAACCGAGCAGGTATACGTGGTGCAGAGCGGCGACACCCTTTCCGGAATCGCCTCAAAGTACGGCACGACCTATCAGGATCTCGCCGCCAAGAACGGCATCTCAAACCCGAACCTGATCTATCCCGGCATGCGCCTGGTTGTTTCCTAGGCCGCTCGTGGTATCCTAACGAAAACGATTGTGCCGACGGCGCACACCTCGGTTCGAGGAGATGCGCAAACGGTGCACCATTTGAAATGAGAAGCCCGCTATCCTCACGATAGCGGGCTTTTTGCTGCCATGTACCGGGATTCGAACCCAACAGGGCGCGGAGCCGAGGAAACGCACTTACGCTTCGACCCTAACAAGTGATTAACTTAGTCCCTAGCAATACGATATCTGAAACGTCCGTATCGAAAAACATTGCCTGGAGACAGCTCCGTCTCCATTAGCCGTGATGTTGACAAGCTTTCTTATCAATCGCACGCCTTGAAAAATTATCCCAACTTCAAAATCGCTGTGAGTTCCGAGGGCGCCGGGAAACAGCACATTCCCTCAACTCGCACCCTGCACACAGCATAAATACCTCCGATCCGTACATCGATAAAACAGCGCCGTGTGTAGTCCAGTTCCCTGGTCTCGATTTGTAAACTTGTTGGCGAAGTCCAGGCATACGCTGCAAACAACTTGCGAACATCCCATGCGGGGGCATCGTCCCTCTCAGCTTCATGAGTCACGAAAGGAAAGAGGTCTCCGACTCCGGCCCCATCGCCCGATTTACAAACCCAAGACTTGTAGCCGGCCCTCACGCCGTACTCGCGACCATCGCGCAACAGAGATAAATCCAGCTCATTCTCATGAAATCGAATATCGATCTCTTCAAAATCCCCGAAAATGCAACGGTGAATGCCCTCGAGGCGTAATGAACTCAAACGTCCGCCAGAAGCCAACCCAGCTGGCAAGGGAATGCTATCGAAGTCACGTTCGGAAGCCACCGTTTCCCGAACATTAGACTCTTTGAACAATACCTCATACAGCGGATCAAGCAGCGCCTTACTTCCTGTCGTGGAACTCGAGCAGGCGATGACAAGGCCATCTGTGGGCCGTATGTAGCACAGCTGCCCAAAAAGGCCAGAGCATCTGAACCCGCCACGCCGGCACATCCAGAACTGGTATCCATAGCCATTGCTGTCTTCAGTCGCCTCAGACGGATAAAAGGGGCTCGTTTCCATCTGAATCTTCGTCGCCTCGGCAACCCATTCCGCGGGAATGATCTGTTCCCCACGCCACTTGCCGCCATCCAGCAAACATTGACCAAACTTAGCCAAATCCGGTGTCGAAAGGTGAAGACCAAAACCTCCGGTCGTATGACCGGCTTGATCCTCTTCCCACCACCAATTTCTAATGCCTAACGGCGTAAACAAACGTTCGGCGAGATAATCGGATTCTTTCGTTCCACTTATGCGTTGCACGAGCATGCTCAATAAATGTGAACACAGCGAATCGTAGTGAAAGACCTCGCCCGGCTTCCAGTCAAACTCACGATGAAGAACCTCATGTGCCCAGTCGTCTCCCGCGCCAATATACGAAAGGTCACTCTCCTGCCCCATCGTCATAGTCAGCAAATTGCGAACCGTCACATTGTGAAAGCGCTCATCCGCAATCTCGCCTTCATATTCCGGGAAGTATGAAATCCAGCGATCGGTCAGCGACAGCCGTCCTTCATTCACCAACATCCCGACAGCAACCGAGGTGAAGGACTTAGTCACAGAATAGAGCGGGTGAACGTGTTCGAGGGCGAACGGCGCAGCCGCATGCTCGAAGACGACTTCACCATCTTGTCGGACCACGACTGAGCGGACTTCCACACCTGCGGACCTCCACGCCGCAAGGCATGCCTCGCCCATCTTATTGTCAAAGATAATATTAGGCACCCTCAACCACTGCCTCTCGAACGAAATCAGTACAAGACGAGGTCGCCCTCGGCGCTTATCCAAGGACGACCTTGTCAGATTGCTGGCGCGCGGGGAAATACTTGTTCCGCGGCTCCACTTCTTTGGCTACTTTGCAGCCTCTACCGCCGGCACGTCCTCCTTGTACGTCGCATACGTAAGCAGGAATGAAATCACGCTGGAAACCACGATGGCTATGATTACGTAAATCAGATAGCTCGCGCCCATTGCGCCGGACGGATCAATGAAGCCCGGGAAGGCGCAGAAGCCGCCGCCGGTGAAGGCGAACATCTTGGTACCAAGAGCACCGATGATTAGGCCGCCGGGCACAGAGGCGATGCAGCTCATGACAAAAGGCTTCTTGCGCGGAAGGGTCACGCCGTAGATGCAGGGCTCGGTGATGCCGAAGAAGAAGCCCGAGATGAACGCCGGCCATGCAAGCTGCTTGAGCTTTACGTCCTTAGTCTTCAGAAGAATGGCAAGGACGGCAAGGGACTGAGCGTACGAGCAAACCATGTACGGCGCCATGACAATATCCCAGCCCTGGGAGGCAATGTTCACCAGCATGAGGGCAATGACACTCCAGTGGAAGCCGAAGATGACCATAGGCTGCCAAATGGCAGTAAGCACGATGCCGCCGAGCGCGCCGCCGATGACAGGCAAGCTGTAGAGGGAGTTAAACAGCAGGCTCATGAGGTTCGTGATCAGGGTGGCAATCGGGCCAATAATCAAATAGGTAGCGGGGACCATCACAACGAGCACGCATGTAGGCACAAAGAAGAACTTTACATACTCAGAGAAATGCTTGCGGCACCACTTCTCCAGCTTTGCCGCGAACCAAACAGAGATGATAATCGGAATGACAGAGCTCGTATAACCCGAAGACGGCATGATGACGGGTATGCCGAGGAAAGTCGTGTAGTAGTTCATGGCAAAGGGAGTGCCGGCAAGAACCGTTCCCAAAACATCGCCCGATGTGATGTTGACCATCGCCGGATACGTAAGTGCGATACCGAGCGTCATGCCAACGAACCCACTGCAGCCAAACTTCTTTGCCGCGGTATAGCCAAGGATGATCGGCAGGAAGTAGAAGAAGCCGTCACCAGCCGCATATAGAATCTGGTACAAGCCGTCTGTTGCCGTAATCCATCCGAGGGCGACGAGAATACTCAAAACACCCTTGATCATGCCCGCGGCACACAGCACCGCAAGAATCGGCTGGATTACGCCTGAAATAGTATCGATAAGGGCACTAACAAGGTTTCCTTTCTTGACGGGCTCACCATCAAGATTAACCTCGCCCAGCCCCTCGACACCAGAAGCGGCAACTGCGGCATCGTAAACATCCTCAATCACATTGATGCCGACAACAACCTGATACTGGCCATTCGCGTTGATTACCTGAATGACGCCTTTATGAGACTCAATTGCCTTAGTATCGGCCTTCGCATCGTCTCGCAGCTTGAAACGTAGACGCGTCATGCAGTGCGAGATGCTCAGGATGTTTTCCTTACCGCCGACGAGGCCAACTACGTCCTCGCCGAGCTTGCGATTTGCAAGCTCTTTGCTTTCGCTCATGGTTTTCCTCCCATGCGACCTGTCCAAGGTCGGCCGCCCGCCATCATTCACAAAATTGATTTCCGATACTAGTGGAGTTCTGGCCAGAACTCCTTATTCGCCTCAATGAGATCGTCAAGGATTTTCTTTGCAACGGAGGCAGAGGGGACCGTCTTCGAAAGCGTCAGCGCCTGCCAAAGCTCCTGATAGGAATGGTCGACCCAAGCAGACACTGCAAGCTTTTCGACCGAGACCTGTTCCTCCATAAGTCCTTTCTGGAATTGCGGAATCTCACCTTGGCAAATTTTCTCGTAGCCGTCGCTGCCGACGATGCAGGGAATCTCGACCATAGCCGTTGGGTCAAAATTGGACACAGCCCCGTCGTTGGGAACAATCAGCGAGAAACGTTCACGAGTGT
>URNI01000004.1 GCA_900549135.1 uncultured Collinsella sp. | reverse complement strand
CATGGGCCATGGCGGCCACGCGTGCAATGTCGACCGCGTTGCCGGTCACATTGGAGGCGTGCGTCACCACCACGGCACGCGTACCGGGCGTGACTAGCCGCTCGAGCTCGTCGTAGTCGAGCACACCGTTGGTATCGCAGCCGGCATGCTCAACGGCCACGCCCTGCTCTGCCGCCAGACGGTTGAGCGGACGCAGCACGGAGTTGTGCTCGAGCACCGTCGTGACCACGCGGTCGCCAGGACGCACCACGCCGTTAATCGCCGTGTTGAGCGCCGCCGTGGAATTGGGCGTAAAGCACACATGGTCAGCACGCGGGCAGCCCAGCAAACGCGCAAGCTTGGCGCGGCAGCCGTGGATGGTACGCGCCGCGTCAAGCGCGCCCGACGTCGCGCCGCGTCCGGCATTGCCGAGCGAGCACATCGCCTGCACCACGGCATCGATGACCGCCTGCGGCTTGTGCATAGTCGTCGCCGCGTTATCAAGGTAAATCATCGCACGACCTCCCACATATCAATCACGGTATAGCCCTCGGTGGGAACACCCGCCGCGGCGAGTTCGCCGCGCAGCAGCTCCTCATCGGCAGGCAACGCCTTCCACGCCAGACCGCAGCCGGCAGCGACCTCCCCGGGCACAGGAATCGTTCGCCCGGGAAGGCCGCGCTCGATGCACAGGGACTCGCAACCCATGGCGGCCGCCGTGGTGGGAAACGTGATGACAAGCGCCGGGCGCTTCTCCCTCATGGCAACTCCAACCAATACGCTACGGGCGCACGACGCGCACGGCCTGCTCCATCTTCTCCACGATCACGTACATGTTGGTGACCTCGCCCACCGCGAGCTGGTCTTTAATGCCATAGTGGTCCAGGCAGGTGCCGCAGGTGAGAATCTCGACACCCTGCTCCGCCAGGCCCTTCAGGTCATCGAGCACCGGCGAGCCCTCGACGGTGAGCTTGGCGCCGCCGTTGTAGAACAGCATGGTCGCGGGCAGCTCCTCCTGCTGCGTCACGGCAAAGATGAAGGCCTTCATGAGCTTGTGGCCCAGCTCGTCGTCGCCGCGGCCCATGCAGTCGGTGTAGACGGAAATGACGAGCTTGCCCTTGCCGGCGCTGGCATCACAGAAGGCAGCACCGTCCTGCTCGGGATCGGCCACGGCAACGGCGCCAGAGGTCGCCACGGTCACGTGCCACTCGGCGTCAGAAACCTTCTCGACCGAGGCCGTGCAGCCCTTCTCCTGCGCCATCTTGGAGATGTTCTTGACGGCGGTCTCGTTGTCGACCGAGGTCACCACAGCGCCTTCGCCATCAAGCTGTTTGAGTGCCTTAAGCGTCTTGACGACGGGTAGCGGGCAGGCATCGCCCATGGCATTGACTTCAATTTTGGTAGACATAGCAAATTCCTTTCGAAAGAACCGTTCTAGAGAACGGCAAACAGTTACATAAACGTGCGGGCTAGCGAACAACGCGGACGGCAGGACCGCCCGGCACCGGCTCGCACACGCGGCCGATTGTGGCGGCAACGCGCCCCTCGGCATGTAAACGACGCGCAAGCTCATCCACATCCGCCGCGGGCGCCGCGATGAGCAAACCACCCGACGTCTGCGGATCGTACAGCGCATCGAGCATGCCCGGCTCCAGGTCCTCGTCGGCAGCCACACGCGGGCCAAAGAAGTCCTGGTTGCGGTAGGCGCCGGCGGGGATAATGCCCAGACGCGCCATGTCGAGCACCTGGTCAAAGAGCGGCACCGCTCCCGACGCAAGCTCAACCTGCACGCCCGAGCCCTCGGCCATCTCGCACGCGTGCCCGATCAGGCCAAAGCCCGTGACATCGGTGCAGCCGTGAAGCTCAAGTCCCTCGGCCAGACGAATCGGCGCCTCGTTGAGGGTGCGCATCGAGTCAAACATGGCTGCGGCCTCGTCCTGCTCGATGAGCTCGCCCTTAATGGCCGTGGTGATGATGCCCGAGCCGATCGCCTTGGTCAGCAGCAGAACATCGTCCACGTGCGCGCCGCTGTTGGCGAGCATACGGTCAAGTGGCACAAAACCGCTCACGGACAGGCCGTACTTGGGCTCGTCGTCGTTGATGGTGTGGCCGCCCGCTATGGTGCAGCCGGCCTCGACGCACTTGTCGGCGCCGCCCGCCAGAATCTGGCCGGCAACCTCGACGCCCAGGCAGCTCGGAATGCACAGCAGGTTCATGGCATGGCTCGGCCGCCCGCCCATGGCGTAGATATCCGACAGCGAGTTGGCCGCGGCGATCTGGCCAAACAGAAACGGGTCGTCGACCATCGGCGGAAAGAAGTCGATGGACTGCACGAGTCCCAGGTTCTCCCCTACGCGAAAGACACTCGCATCGTCGGAGGTATCGAACCCCACGAGCAGGTTATCGTTATGCACATTGGGCAAGTCGCCCAGGACCTGGGCGAGGGCTCCGGGAGCCAGCTTAGCGGCTCAACCGCTCGCGGCAGTCATAGACGTGAGCTTAATCTGATCGTCAGCCATACGAACCCCCTTCCAACAAATTAACGACTTTAAGTATACGCCCCAGGCACGCTTCCCAAGAGACCGCCGACGGCTCGAACGTCGAAGGCGGAGCCGCAAGCGCCTGCGCGATAGCATCTGCCAGTGCGCGCTCAAACAACGGAAGGTCGGCCGCCTCGGGCGTGTCGACATCCGTCATACGCGGCGGCGCCACCCACGTCACGGGAGCACCGGGAAGCATCGCCTCCATCCAGGGACGAACGCCGGGCAAATCGGTCGCCACAACTTTGCAGCCGCACGCGAGGGCCTCGATCGTCACGAGCGGCAGACCCTCGTAAAACGAAGGCAGCACAAAGACGTCGGAACTGCGGTAGGCACGCACGAGCCCATCGCTATCCAGGCGGCCCGCCAGCGTCACCGGCACATCCGAGGCCGCGGCCAAGCGCTCGATACGCGCGTACTCGGCATCGTCCCCGCGGCCGCCCACAAGTACCAAGCCAGATGGGCGGACGTCATCGTCAATCGGCAATGACATGGCTCGAACCAGCGACTCGACGCCCTTTTTAAAGCAAATCTTACCCACGTACACAAGCGATCCCGGCCGCCTCGCCACGCTTGCGTCGCGGCAGAAGACGCGATGGTCGTAGCCCGTCCCAATCACGTGGATGCGATCGGCATCGACGCCGCACACCAGGCCAATCTTCTCAGCCTGCTCAGCATGGAGCGCAAAGACGGCATCGAGCCGACGAACCGCACGTACGATGCGATCGCGCTCGAGCGCATGCGAACGCAGCTGGCGTAGATCGGTCGAATGGCACACGGCAACAACCGGCACGCCCCGGACGCACTCGCGCGCCAATGCGGTCACCAGATACAGGTGATGGCAGAGCACCAGATCGGGCCGAAACTCAGCCACCGCACGATTGATTGCAGCAGCAAATGCCCGCTCAAATGCCTTGAGCATCGAAGGCGTCAGGTCACGATAGCGTGTAGAGGGATAGGGCATGACATCGGACATACCGCAGATGGGAAACGGCAGCTCGGGCGACTCGAACGGTACGGCAAACACGGCAGCACGCCGGTCCAGCTCGCCTTGGGTATCACCCGGTGCCGCGCCGCAAAGCACGGCGGCGCGATGCCCCGTCTCGATCTGCTCGCGCACGAGCGCGGCAAGGTAGGTGCCGCTGCCGGTGCTATCTGGTTTTTGTGCCGAGATATTGAGGATGCGCATGTCGCGGTACACCCCTAGGCCAAGGCGGTGGCGCGAATCGCCGCGCCGATCGCTCCGGCAAAGCGAGCCTGGGGCGAGGTGGTCACCGGCGACCCCAGTAGCTCGCCCAATCGCTCCACCACGAAGGCGTTCTCGCACAGGCCACCGGTCAGGTAGTACGGGGTGCCCGCGGCCTGCCCGGCCATAGTCGCCACGCGCGAGACCACGCTGTCGATCACGCCACGCGCAATGTTCTCGCGCGGCTCACCGCGACCGATCAGGCTGATAACCTCGCTTTCGGCAAACACCGTGCACATGCTGCTGATCTTAGTCGGCTCGCCGGAACGTGCCAGGTCGGCCATCTGCTGCTGGGAAATACCTAGGCGGTCGGCCATGATCTCCAAAAAGCGCCCCGTGCCGGCGGCGCACTTGTCGTTCATGGCAAACTTGGCCACGCGGCCACCCTTAAGTTGGATGACCTTGGTGTCCTGACCGCCCACGTCAATCACGGTGCCGTGGTCGCCAAACAGACGCACGGCACCGGTACCGTGGCAGGTAATCTCGGTCACGACCTTGTGCGCATAGGGCACGGCGACACGACCGTAGCCGGTCGCGATCACGCGCACGTCGTCGGCAGCCACGTCATAGCCAGCCGCGGCAAGCTCGCCGCGCAGACGCTCGGCCGCATCGACCGAGGAGAACCCGGTTGGCTGCACGCACGTCCATGCCACCGAACCCTCCCTATCGACCACAGCGGCCTTAGCCGCCGTAGACCCGATATCGATCCCGATCCCTATCATGGCTCTCTCCCAATCTAAACATCAAAGACAGCGGCGCGTTCAGGCGCCTTAGCTCTAGGTTTCTCAGGTGCCGGAGATTGCCCCGAAAGAGGAGCGCAGCGTACTTTGGGTACGCAAGCGACGGTTTGAGGAGCAAGATCCGGTGCCTGAGGAAGCTAGAGGGTTTCGATGAAGGCGGCGATGCGGGTCTCGATCTGGCCCATGTCGCCGTTGCTGTAGTCGGTCTCGATCTTCATGTACGGAATATCCGCGCCCTCGACGGCCTCCTGCATGCGCGCACTCTCAACGTTGAAGGTGTGGCACGCCTGGAGCACGCTCTCCACTACGCCATCGACATGATACTTCTCGCACATGGCCAGCGTGTTTTCCATACGACCGTCGTTGGGCGTCATGACCGAGCAGTTAATGTCCAGGTAGCGGTCGGCGATGGCGCGCAGGATGTCGGGAGCCTCCGGATCGATCATCATGGCCGCCGTGCGCTCGCCCGAGCAGTCGTCCATGCACACGACCACACCGCCGTTGGACTCGATGGTGCGACCGATCTTATTGATCACGCCACCCACCGGGCAGCCGGTAATCAGAATGCGCTTGGCATCCGCCGCGACCGGGCGCTCGCCCGCGTCGTAGGCCTCGCGCAGCTTGGCGACCTTTTGCTCCAGCTGCTGCGTATAGGCCTCGATATCAAAGCTAAACGTACCGGCAAACATGGTGCTCATCAGGTCGACGCCGCTCATGGCCGCAGGCTGGTTGGCCTGAAGCGCAAACATCTCGAGCTGCGCCGCACGCAGACGGTTGCGACGACGGACGGCAGCGCGCAGGTCGTCATCAGTGATCGTAATACCGTAGAAGTTCTCGAGCTCCTCCTTGAGCAGGCGGCACTCCTCGTACCAGCCCTCGCGCTCGTAGGCGCGGTCGCGGCCCTGCGGAAGATGCAGAATGTGCGTGCGCTTGAGCTCGTTGAGTAGCTCGTACATCTTCTTCTTGCCGTCGCAGGTGGTCTCGCCGATGATCATGTCGCTAAAGTATGTAAACGGGCACTTTTGCGAATAGGCAAAACCGTACGTCGACTTGATGAGCGGGCACAGGTTTGCCGGCAGCACCTTCTCGGCCTCGGGAATCACCTCGTCGGATGTGCCGCACAAGGCCACACTTGCAGCGCCCGCGGCATCGATGATCTCGAGCGGCGTATAGCTGCACAAAAAGCCGACCAGGCGATTACCCGCCTGCTTATAATCCTTGACGCGAATAAACGCCGCCTTGCGTTGCTCGTTGAACTCCTCAAACGTGCGCGGCAACGGCTGTTCCTCGATATCGGCCATAGTAGTTCCCCTCTCTTGTACCGATATACCGACAATTAAACAACAAACCCACACCATACCCAAAAAGAAGCATCCTCTAGGGAATGGCGTCGATAAGCTCCTGCGTATACGGATCGCTCGGGTGCGCGATCACGTCCTCGGCCTCGCCTTCCTCGACAAGACGACCGCGGTAGAGCACGCCAATCCGGTCGGACATATGCCGAACCACACGCATATCATGCGTGATAAACAGCAGCGCCACGCCCGTCGTGCGCTGCAGGTCGCGAAGCAAGTTGAGCACTTGGGCCTGAACGGACACGTCAAGCGCCGAGACCGGCTCGTCGCATACCACAAGGCGCGGCTCGCAAATAAGTGCCCGTGCCAGATTGAGTCGCTGACGCTGTCCCCCCGAAAGGTCATGCGGATAGCGGTCATAATGCTCTGCCAGAAGACCGACCGAGGCCAGGGCCGAGAGCGCACGCCCATGGCGCTCATCCGCATCGCGCACGCCGGCGATAATCAGCGGCTCCTCCAAAATGCGGCCGACACGGTTACGCGGGTCAAAAGCCGTAGAGCTATCCTGGAATACCAGCTGGATCTCGCGGCGAAACGGCTTGCGTTCGCGCTCCGACATCGTGGCGAGGTCGTGCCCGCGATAGACAATCGAGCCGGAATCCGCACGCTCGAGACCACAGATCAGGCGTCCAGTCGTCGACTTGCCCGATCCGGATTCGCCAACCAGGCCATAGACCTCGCCCGGCGCGATCTCAAACGACAGGTCGTCCACGGCGGTAAAGGCCTGACGCTTAAAACCTGAGCCCGGCATGGGAAACGTTTTAGTCAGATGTGAGACCCTAAGCAGGGCTTCGCTATCAACAGCCATGGCACTCCCCTTTCTCGACAAGCCAGCATTTAGACCGGTCGCACGCATTCACGGCAACCAGCGGAGGCTCCTGCGCGCGGCAACGCTCGTCCGCCCGGGCGCAACGAGGCGCAAAGCGGCATCCACAGGGTATTGCCGTAAGCGGCGGCACTGTGCCCGGAATATCCGCCAGCGTGTCAACTCGCTCGCCTTCGAGCGGCGGAATGCTCGCGATGAGCCCCTGGGCATACGGGTGGCTCGGGCGCTCCATAAGGCCGCAGGCGTCGATCTCCTCTACGATTTGGCCCAGATACATGACGTGCACGCGCGAGCAGATGCTCGTGACGACACCCAAATCATGGCTGATAAAAAGCACCGCCATGCCCTCGGAACTGTTGAGTTCGCGCAGGAGATCCAAAATCTGTTTTTGAGTCGTCGTGTCGAGTGCCGTGGTGGGCTCATCGGCAATCAGCAGTCGCGGATGACCGGCAAGCGCCATGGCAATCATCACGCGCTGGCGCATACCGCCGCTAAAATCGCCCGGATACATGTCGAAGCGAGCCGCGGCATCTCGAATTCCCACACGCTCCAACAGCGATAGAGCCTCGTTGCGGGCTTCGCGTCGGCTCACCTTACGGTGGGCCCGCACGGCCTCGACGACCTGGGCCCCGACCGTCATGACGGGGTTAAGCGAGCTCAAAGGGTCCTGGAAAATCATGGCAATATCGCAGCCGCGCACCTCGCGCATGCGCTTGAGCGGGCGCGCCAGCAGATCTTCGCCATCAAACACAATCTGGCCCTCATAGGCCATCTTCTGTTCATGCTCCAATAGGCGCATGACACTCTGGGCAAACACCGACTTACCGCAGCCGGACTCGCCGACAACACCGACGATCTCGCCGGCATCGATATGTAGGTTGAGTTTGTTGACGGCTTCCAGCGCGTTGCCATCGCGGCCCACAAAGGAGATACAGAGGTCGCGCACGTCCAAAAGATGCTGAGCCATGGGCTAGTCCTCCTTGGTCTTGGGGTCGAGGGCGTCGCGCAGGCCGTCGCCGGCAAGGTTCAGCGAAAGCACGCTCGCGATGATGGCGATAGCCGGGAAGAAGATCATCCACCAGGCTTTGCGCATCACGTTCTTGCCTGCCTGCAGGATGTTTCCCCAGCTGGCGTCGGGTGCCTTGATACCCAGGCCCAGAAACGAAAGGGCGGCCTCCGAGAGCACGGCCTCGGCAAAGACGAAGGTCGCCTGCACCAGGAAGGGCGGCATAACGTTGGGCACGATATGCAGCCACACGATGCGCGCGGTCGAGGCGCCCTGCACGCGCAGGGCCTCCACAAAGGGCTCCTCCTTGACCACCATCGCACGCGAGCGCACGATTCGCGCCATACTGGGCGTATAGACGATGGAGAGCGCGATGATGACGTTCCACACGCTCGCCCCCATCATGGCCATGAGTGCGATAGCCAAAAGCACGCCCGGAATGGACATAAGGCCGTCGCAGATGCGCATGAGGATATGATCGAGCCTCTCGTTGTAGCACGCATAGGCGCCAATCACCAAGCCGAGCGCACTCGTCGCGAGCGTGACGGCAATGCCAACGCCAAGCGACACGCGCGCGCCCGCGATGACGCGGGCAAGCAGGTCGCGGCCAAAGTCATCGCAGCCAAAGGGATGCGCGGGCGAAGGTGCCGAAAGTCGCAACGCCATCTCCTGCGCATTGGGATTAACCGTCCACACCAGCGGACCGACGAGCGCGATCAGCGCAATCGCCAGGAATATGCAGCCGCCGACCACAAACCCCTTGTTGGCAAGAGCCTTCTTAACGTTTGCCATCATGCATCGCCCCATTTGCGAGCGCGCGGGTCAAAAGCGCCGTAGGCAAGGTCGACGGCCAAATTGATCACCGAATTCAACAAGGCGATGACCAACAGCACGCCCTGAATCACCGGATAGTCGCGACGCTCGATAGAGCTCGTGACCAACTGGCCCAAACCGGGGATGTTAAAAATGGCCTCAGTCACCACGGTGCCCGTAATCAGGGCGCCAAAAGAATAGCCGACCGAGGTGAGAATCGGCAGCGCTGCGTTGCGCAGGGCATGGGCCAGCACCACGCGAACCTCGGAGACGCCCTTGGCACGTGCCGTCTTGACGCAGTCGAGCTGCATGGCCTCGATCACGCTCGAACGGGTCATGCGCATGAGCAGGGCCGCCTGCACGCATCCAAGCGATATGGCCGGCAACGCAAGATAGCGTAAATGGCTGAACCAGCCCTTCGATAGCGGAGCATAGCCGGCCACCGGGAACACACGCAACGTGACGGCAAACAGCCACATAAGCATGAGCGCCATCAAAAAGCCGGGTATCGCCACGCCCAAAAGAGCAACGACACGCAAGACCGCGTCGGTGCGCGACCCATGTTTGAGGGCAGCGACGACGCCGCAGGGCAGTGCAATCAACAGCGCGATGAGCTGCGCCAGAAGCGCGAGCGATAGCGTAGGGCCAAAGTGCTCGGCGATCGCCTGCGTGACGGGCTGGCGCATAAAATACGAATCGCCCAGGTCGCCGGTAAGCACGCCGCCCATCCACTCAACGTAGCGCTGCGGCAGCGGCTCGTTGAGTCCCAGGCTATCGTTGACGCGCTCGATCTGGTCGGCCGTAGCCTCCATGCCGAGCATCGAGGAGGCCGGGTCGCCCGGCGTGAGATAGATAATCAAAAACACGACGACCGAGATGATGAGCATCACCGGAACCATCGCGCCTATACGTTTGAGCGTGTACTTCAACATGCGAGGCGTCTATTTCCCCTCTGAACGTGGACAGGACGTGGCGGCCACAGGGGACCAGATCCCTCAAGCCGCCACGCCATCTATTGCATTACTCCGGACGCTTGGCGTTCCAGATGATGGCGCCGTCGAGCACCTCGACGTCCTCGACGTCTGCCTGGGTGCCCGTGATGGAAGCGTAGTGGCAAAGCGGCTCGATGACGGCGATCTCATAGAGGCGCTCCTGAGCCTCGGCCCACTTCTTGGCCGCGGCGTCGGTGTCCTTGGCGGTGCGGGTCTCGGCCACGAGCTTGAGCGCCTTCTCGTCGGACAGGTCATAGAAGGCCTTGGAGACCGAGAGGGACTGGGCCGGGATGGGCTTGTAGTTGGTGGAGGCCACAAAGAGGTCCCACTGCTCGGGCTTGCCGGAGCGGATGTCCATGAAGGTCGCGAACTCGTAGCTGTCGACCTCGGCGGTGAAGCCGGCCTTCTCGAGCTGCTCCTGCAGCGCGACGGTGGCGTTGTACATATCCTTGTAGTCGGGGGTGGTCAGCAGCTTGACCGTCTCACCGGCATAGGAGGTCTTGGCCAGAGCCTTCTTGGCGGCCTTGGCGTCGGCCTGGTTAAAGTACTTCTTGCCCGCGTCGGTCGCCCACTGAGTGTTCTCGGGGTTGCCAAGGTTGGGATCGATGTTGAAGAGCTCCTTCTCGCCATAGGCGGCAAGAGCGGCCGCCTCGCAGTCGATAGCCATGAGAGCGCACTTGCGGATCTCCTCGTCGGCGAAGACGCCCTCGTTCATGTTGAGGAAGGCGGTCAGAACGCCGGCATTATGGGTGTAGAGCTTGACGTCGTCGTTGCCGTCGAAGTCGTGGTAGTTCTCGGTGGGGATCTCGCCAGCGATATCGTACTCGCCGGTCTCAAACCCGCTCACGCGCGTGGAGGCCTCGGTCACGAACTGATAGTAGATGTCCTTGGTGGGCGCGGAGACCTTGCCGGTGTAGCCCGAAGCCTTGCCGTGAGCGGCGACATAGTCTTCGTAGCGGGTGAGATGGACGTACTGGTCCTGCTTCCACTCCACAAACTTGTAAGCACCGGTACCCACGTACTCGGTCACGCCGGTATCGCCCGCGGCCTCGATGACCTCGGAGGGGAAGATGCCCGGATACTGGGAGTGGTTGCCCAGGATGATCAGAAAGTCGATGGCGGGCTCGGTCAGCGTGCAGGTGACCTCGTGGTCGCCCGAGGCGGCGAAGGTGGCGCCGGGCAGCAGGCTCGCGGCGCGATCGTTGACGGTGAGCCAGCGGTTCATCGAAGCCACGACGTCCTCGGAGCCAAACTCCTTGCCGTTGTGGAAGGTAACGTCCTCGCGCAGCTTGATGGTGTAGGTCAGGCCGTCGTCGGAGACCTCATAGCCCTTGGCCAGCACGGGCCGGGGCTCGTAGTCGCTATCGAGGCCAAAGAGCGGCTCGACAACGTTGCAGATGACGTCCATGGTCACAAGCGACGACGTGGTGTGCGGATCGAGCCCGTCCGGGCTCGCCGGTAACGCGATCTGCAGCTCGTCGCGATACTCCACATCCTGGCCGGAGGCAGCGGCGCTACCGCTCTCGGCGCCCGAACCGCCGCAGCCGGTGAGCCCGAGGCCCGCCATGACGCACAGGGCAGCGGAGCCGGTCAGAAAACCGCGACGGGAAACGCCCGCCTTGAAAAGGTCGTTGTTCATTGAGTTCCTTTCGTGTCTGAACAAACAGATAGAATCTGCCAGGACGGCGGAAATCCCCGCCCGGCAGCTATGCGAAGCCGATCGGCGCCCTGCGGTGCATCCGGACACCGACCGACATGGCAACAGAGAAATCCCTATCGCGCGGATAGGAACACCCGGCGGCACGGCCCAGCGCAGGTGCGGCTAAATCGTCTCGAGGAAGGCCTCGATGCGGGTCTGGAGCTGACCGGCATCCTCACCGGCGTAGTCGGTCGTGATGTGCATAAACGGAATGCCGGCCTGCTCGGCGGCCTTCTCCACGGCAAACGACTCCATCTCGTAGAGCGTGCAGAACTGCAGGGCCACGTCGACGATGCCGTCGGCATGCAGGTCCTTGGCCATCTGGACAATGTCCTTCATACGCTGGTCGTTGGGCGTAAAGACGGCGCAGTTGATCTTAAAGTAGCGCTCGGCGATGGCATCGAGCATCTCGTCGACCGTCTCGCCGGACTCGTCGACCAGGTCCTTGTAGTAGCGCGAGCCCGTGCAGGACTCCTCGCCCACCACGACGCCGCCGGCCTTCTCGATAAGGTTGAACAGCTTCCAGCTGGGCACGGCCATGGGCGTACCGGTGTACAGGATGCGCTTGGTGCCCTTGGGCGCCACGCCCTCGCCGGCCTCGACGCGCTCCTCGCACTCGGCAGCCATATCGTTGATGGCGCCGGTCAGACGCGGCGTGTCGTCCATAAAGGCTGCCTGTACGGTCAGCAGGCTATCGAGACCGCTGATAGGCGCCGGGTCGGCAGCGCGCGTGGCAGCGAGGCGCTGCAGGGCGCGACGCTTCTCATTGACGGCGTGGATGGCGGCCTTCAGACGCTCAGGCGTAATCGAGACGCCGCACTCTTCCTCGATCTTGGCAGCGAGCTTCTTGACCTCGGCCTTCCAGGTCACGAGCGTCGAATCGTCGTGCACGTTGGGGATATCCATGACGTACATGTTCTTTTGCGTGGCAAAGAACTCGTAGGCTTTCTTCTTACCGTCGCAGGTGTTCTCGCCTACCACCAGGTCACTCGACTCAATGTAGGGGCAGACCTCGCCCAGCTTAAAGCCGGCAAAGCTCTTGATAAGCGGGCAGGTGTTGCGCGGCAGGTGCTCCTCGACCTTATCGGTTGCCCAGTCGGCACCCGAGCACAGGCCCACGGGAATGCCGTCACAGGCAAGCACGATCTCCTCGGGCACGTACACACAGAACGAACCGACGATCTTGGTGGCCTCGCCGGCCTCCTTCTTGTCGAGCATCTCCTTAATACGGCCGCTGTGGATGTTGGTGGCGACAAAATCCAGGTAGGACGTGGACTTGGGGCGATTGTTCTGCGTCAGGAACATATCGCCGTACATCTGGCCCACGGCGCCCAGCAGCATGTCGTGGTCGGCAAGATTCATGCCGAGGCTGTCCCACATCGGATGGAAATCGAATTCTTCAGCCATGACGGTTCCCCTCTCGAACCAAAAATGAATAGCTACGGTATTTCTGCACGGTGGGTGGCGAAAACCAAGCCGTGCTCAAACCCGGAATTTTGGGGAACCCGCTTTGCGGTCGATTATTTAGTTGTACGTCGTCTCTCCCGGAGCCGTGAACATACCTGCTCATATGCGGCTCCGAGCCATATACAGGGCGCGCGCGGCAACGCGACGCGAATATGTCATCTGCAGCACCGGCGCACCCTCCTTTTCTCGTCGAAGGTAACTATATCAACGGTTGTCGTCCAGACGAACACCGTTGACATTCGTACGACAGCGTCGCGTGCCGTCGTTTAATAAATAATTATCTTTGTTGACAAGAGTTTGTCATCCATCATTCGGCGAACGCCAAGACAAAGCCGCCGAGGCTTATATCCCCGACGGCATTACCCGGCGCTATCGACAAACCAAATGGATCTTACTCGCATCGAAGTGCATGCGCAGCGTCTCGCCTGCTTGCGGCAGCTCGTCGACAGGCACGCCCACCTTGTTGACCTTCCACTGCAGACGCGTTGGCGCATCGGCCCGCGGCACATCCAACAGCACCAGGCGCCCAAAACGCGAATCGCTCACGCGGGCCACATGCAGGTCATAGCTGTTGCGACCACGCTCGGCACGATTGTCCACATGGAAATAGCTCGCGCGAATACCCAGGTACGCAACGTCATCGGGAACCTCGCGACCCACGCTAAAGGTCATGCCCCAGTCGAGGGCCTCAACTTCTTCGTCGCCGATCTTGCGCGCCCGGCTTGTGTTCTTGCAGCCCGTTAGGCGCAGCGCCGCCAGCGTCTGCGGACGGCGGACCACGTCCTCGACGGAGCCGATCTCCTCCACATGCCCGTCGTGCATCACGCAGATGCGCTGGCACAGGCGGCACGCTTCGTCGATGTCGTGGCTCACGTAGAGCACGGTGCGGTTGCACACATCGAACAGGTCGAGCATGTTCTGTTCGAGGGCGCTCTTAAGATAGGAATCGAGTGCGCTCATGGGCTCGTCGAACATAAAGATGCCCGGATGCGCCGCCACCATGCGCGCAAGCGCCACACGTTGCTGCTGACCGCCCGAGAGTCGCGCGGGATAGCGGTCGGCAAAGTCGGACAGTCCAAAGATACCCAGGTAGCGCTCGGCCAGCCTTTTGCGCGCCGTGGCGTCGCCCGCGTCCTTTACGCCGGCACACACGTTGTCTGCCACCGTCATGTTAGGGAACAGCTGATAGTTTTGGAACAGCAGGGCGCATTTGCGCGCCTGGGGCGACAGGTTGATGCCCGCCGCCGAGTCAAAAAAGGTCACGCCGTTGACGACGATCTTGCCCTCGTCGGGCGTCTCCACACCGGCAATGCAGCGCAGTGTGCAGCTCTTGCCGCAACCTGAGGCACCGAGCAGCGCCACGCGCTCCTCGCCGGCCTCAAGCTGCATATCGAGCATAAACCCCGGATAGCGCTTTTTTATGTCCAGAACGAGTGACATGGCCTATCGACCTCCCTGCATAGCGGGCTCATCGCGCATGAGCTCAGCCAATGCCTCGCGATCGATACGCAGAGCATCGCCGCCCGCCGGATCGAGCGAATCGCCCTGACCGGCGAGCTCTTTGGCCTGCTTGCGCTCCGCACGGGAAAGACCACGCTCGCGGTACTTTTGCGAATGCGCGGTGTACATGTTGATGAATAGGATGACCAGGAAGCTGAACGCAATTACGACCACGACCCAAAAGAGGGCCACCGACGTATTGCCGCCCATCCACTCAAAGTAAATCGCAATGGGAATGGTCTGCGTAATGCCGGCGTAGTTGCCCGCAAAGAACAGGGTGCAGCCAAACTCGCCCATCGCGCGGGCAAAGGCGAGCACCGTGCCGGCGGCAATCGAGGGCCAACCGAGCGGCATCATAAGTCTGGTAAAGATGCGGCGCTCGGACCATCCCAAGGTTCGCGCGGCGTCGAGCATCTGCGTGTCGAGGCTCTCAAAGGCACCGAGCGCCGTACGGTAGACCAAGGGAAACGACACCACCACGGCAGAGATCACCGCCGCCGGCCACGTAAAGACAATCGAGACGCCGTGCGCGATGAGCCACTGGCCCACCCCGGTCGAGCGGCCAAACAGCATAAGCAGCAAAAAGCCGCACACCGTAGGCGGCAGCACCATGGGAATCGTAAAGACCGAATCGAGCAGGCCCTTGATGCGACTCGAGGTACCCATAGTCTTCCACGCGGCGAACAGGCCCAGCGCAAAGGAGATCAGCAGGGCAAGGCCGCTCGTTTTTATGGACACCCAAAACGAGCGATAGTCGATATCGCCCAAAAAGGAAGTCAGAGAGGTCAAGGGCCCCTGCTCATCCCGCAACACGACAGACGATGCCTCTACCATTTGAGCGCTATCAAGCCAACGCGCGCCGCCCTTGGCATCACCCGAGGCTGATGCAATCACCACATAACGGTCCCCATCCGCACCGCGCTCGTCAAAGCCATAGGTATACCCGCCGGCCTCAAACGTTGTTTCCGCCGTAACATACCAAGGAAGATCCACGTCCCCCAGCTGCGCACCTCCCATGCAGTTTGCGCTGTCGAGCTTACAGACGAGGGCCCTGAGACCCGATACGCACTCGTTATCCTGCGGATCCAATCCATACTTCTCGACCGCCTTGGGCGATATCCACACCACAACGCGATCGGCAGCAGGCGCCACTACAAGGTCCACATCCTCGTCAACGGGAAACCGGTAGCCCTCAGGCTGGCCCTCCATGGCACGAGCGGTCCCCTTGGCCAACCGCTCAAAACCCTCGATCCCATAGGAAAGCCCATGAGCGGTCGCAGCAACCTGGGCCCCGTCCTCAGCGTCCCCAGCAAACGCAAACCCCGGCACCCAGCAAAGCGCGAAGATCAAAGCACAGGCGACAAGCATGCGGAATCTATTAAGCACGAAAAGCTCCAAGCGAATACAAGGACGGAGTGAAACACAAAACGATGGAATTATCGCGCCAAGCCGCACTACGCGGAAAGCTCAAAGCCGTACTTAGCCCAAATCTTCTGAGCCTTCTTGTTGGTCAGACAGAAGTCGATGAACGCCTTGGCTTCGTCGGCGTGCTCGGAGCTCTCGGCAACGGCACCCGGGTACACGATGGGCTTGTGCGAATCCTCGGGGCACACGAAGGCTTCCTCGATGCCGTCGTAGCGGAAGATATCGGAGCTGTAGACAAAACCGGCCACGCAGTCGCCTGTAGAGACGTAAGACGCAGCGGTGCCGACCTTGTCGGCCAGGGCCACCTTGTCGGCGATCTCGGGCACATACTCGCCGTCGTCGCCCTCGGTACCGGTGTAGAGGCCCACGGAGGCCAGGGCCTGGTTGGCATACTTGCCAGCGGGAACAGTCTTAGCGTCGCCAATGGCGATCTTGCCGTCCAGATTCGCGACGTCGGCGATGGCCTCGACCTTGGTGTCGGAGCCCTCGGCGCGAATGATCACGAGGTCGTTGACGAACATGTCCTCACGCGTATCGACGTCGACGAGCTCGGCGGTCTCAGCGTCATCCATGGTGCCCTTGGAAGCGGTAATGAGCACGTCGACGGCGGCACCGGCGCGCATCTGCTCGACAAGGTCGCCGGAGGCCTTAAACTGCGTGTCTGCAAACGTGGTGCCGGTCTGCTCTGTGTAGAGCTCCTGAACCTCGGGCAGAGCCTTCTCGAGCGAGTTGGCGGCAAAGACCTGCAGCTCGACAGCCTTCTTGGAAGATGCCTTAGCAGAACCGGCATCGGATCCGGCCGGCTCGGACGTCTTGCTGCCCGAGCAGCCAGCAAGACCAAGGCCGGCAGCGGCGACAGCAGAAAGCGAGACGAATCCGCGACGAGAAACCATATCGAACATATTCAACCCTTTCGAACGCTATGCCCGGGCACCCCGCCGCGGGCTTTAGTCTGCAACCAGATTATACTTCTGCGCGAATAATGATAGTGAGATATTATTCTCGTTAGAGAATATAGTTTCAAGTTACCGTGCACCTCGGCGTCGATTCGGCGGAAAACAAAGGCGGAGCAGCCGTTAAGGTCGCCCCGCCGCAGGTAAACCGCTTAGTTGGTATGTCCGCCGCCCGCCGTCATCTGAGCCGCATGCTCCAGCTGGTCTGCTATGGCCTCCCAGCTTTCGCGGGCGGCCTTCGTAGAACCGGGAAAGTTTACGACAAGTGTATGACCTCGTTGCATGCACACGGCACGCGAGAGCATAGCGCGGCGCGTCTTGGTCATGGAGTACGTACGGATTGCCTCTGCAATACCCGGCACATCGCGGTCGCAGACGGCACGCGTCGCCTCGGGCGTCACGTCGCGCATCGAAAGCCCCGTGCCGCCACAGGTGAGCACGACATTGGCGTGGCACTCATCGGCAGCTTCCACAATGGCATCACCGATCTCGCTGGCGTCGTCGCGCACGACCACATGTGAGACGACCGTCCAGCCCTGCGCCTCGATAAGTTCCTCGAGTGCGGCTCCAGCCTCGTCCTGAGCAAGATCGCGCGTATCCGAGCACGTCACGATCGAAATCTTCAACTCCATAGTCTTCCTCCTACAACACCGTGCCCTCGGGCAGGTCGACACGCACGACATCCACGACGTCGCCCGCCTTGAGCTCGCACGGTCCTTCGTCAATACGCAGCAGGCAGTTGGACCGCTGCATCGTGCCGAGCAGCGCCGAATTCTGCGTCTTGGCCTCGGTCACCAACAGCTCACTGGTCTCGGGGTCGCGCAAAACCGTGGCGCGATCGAAGAAGCGTCGGTCCTGGCGCTTTTTCACACCGTGGGTAAGAGCCGCTCGCTGCACGGGGCGCGCCCCCTCGGCAAAGCCACGCATTTTGCGAATTGCCGGACGGGCGAGCATCTCAAAGCCCACGTACGCCGCGGCCGGATTGCCTGAAAGCCCCAGGTAGGGCTTACCCCCAAGCAAGCCAAACGTGATGGCCTTGCCCGGACGCATCGAGATGCGGTCAAACAGTACCTCGCCCTCACGCCGGACGAGCGCCGTCACGAAATCGTAATCGCCCGCCGAGGCGCCACCGCTCGTAATGACAAAATCGCACTCCTGCACGGCACGATGCACCAACTCGGCAATCGCCTGCTCATCGTCGGGCGCAATGCCGTAAAACACGGGCTCGGCTCCCGCATCGAGCGCCTCGGCCATCAACGCCGAGGAGTTGGAATCGCGAATCTGACCGCGCGCCGGTACCTTACTCGGTGCGACCAGTTCCGTGCCCAGCGAGATGATGCCCACACGTGGGGCGGCGTGCACCTTCACGCTCGCGTATCCGGCGCTTGCCAGCAAGCCGGCGCCCGCCGGAGTCACAACCTCGCCAGCACGCATCACGACTTCGCCGGCATGGGCCTCCTCGGCGGAAGAGCGAACGTTCTCCCCCACCTTGGCAGGCGCCGAGAAGCGAACGTGCGAGCCCTCGTTGCCGTCGCCATCGAGTATGTCGACGATCTCGTACTTCACCACGGCATCGGCACCTTCGGGCACCGGCGCGCCCGTCATGATGCGGACGGTCTCGCCCGCGCCGATTGTGCCCTCAAAGACATGGCCCGCGGCCTCGTGTCCTACGACGAAGAGCGTCACCGGAGTGTCACCGGCGGCCGCAGCAAGATCGGCTGCGCGCACGGCATACCCGTCCATGGCGCTGTTGGCAAACGGCGAGATGTCGATATCGGCCACCGCGTCCTCGGCCAAGGGAAGACCGGCGGCCTGCCACACGGGAATCTCGACGAGATCGGTCGGAGCAACGTGCGACAGAACAATCGACTGCGCATCCTCCAGCGGAATGAGTTTCTCTGCCATATGCACCTCTTAATGCCACGGCGCACAACAGGGGCGCCGATTCTTTATGCTTGTCTCAGTATAATCCCCCGACGCACGACCGCGACTCGGCCTGCACCCGCAAATACACCTGTCGGTTGCAGGCCGCGAAACAGAATGGAAACCAACCCACCGGCTCGTCGCGTTTACCGCGTTTTATAATGCTTGCGTTGCAACCTAAAAGAGGAACGTATGGCTCATAACGACAAACCCGAAAGCGCAAACGAAGCGCAGGATCATTCCCAGCCGCTCGACGAAGGCGGTTTTTTCTCCCTGAACGACGTCATCGCGGCAGGCAGGCATCAGCTCACCCGCTCTGAGCATCTCTTGGCTGCCGACACGCGCCGCAACGCCCGCAACCTACTCGCGAGCGCCAAGTTGCTCGCACTCGTCGTCATCGTCTCGCTCGCCATGGGCGTTGCCGCTTGGGCGTTTTTGGCCTCGCTGAATATCGCGACCGACTATCGCGAGCACCATGTGTGGGTCTACGCCTTGCTTCCCGTTGTGGGCATGGCCACCGCATGGGTCTACAAGAACCACGGTCTCGCCGCAAAGCGTGGCAACAACCTGGTCATCGACTCCGCTCTGGGCACACGCCTCATCCATATGCGCATGGCCGTCCTCACGTTTGTGTGCTCCACGCTCACACACCTAACGGGCGGATCGGCCGGTCGCGAGGGGGCCGCAGTGCAGATCGGCGGCACCATCGCCAGCAACATCTCGAGCCTCGCCCACCTCAAAAAGCATGACCACCACGACCTCATGCTCGCCGGCATCTCGTCGGCCTTTGGCGCCGTATTCGGTTCACCCCTCGCCGGAGCCTTCTTTGGCATGGAGATGTGCTTTATCGGCAAGATCGACTACACCGCGGGCATCTACTGCCTGGTCGCCTCGTTTACCGGCTACTTTACATCACTCGCCCTGGGTACCGAGTACGAAGCGAATGTCATCGTCAGCGTTCCCGCCATGACGCCCAAAACGGTCGTCATCGTTGTTATCAGCGCCATCATCTTCGGTCTGACGGCACGCCTCTTTGCGTGGTCGGTTCGAACCGTCAAGAGCCTGTACGGTCGCTTTATCACCAATTACCTCGTTCGCGCACTTATAGGCGCACTCGTGGTTTTGGCCGCGTATGCCCTCCTCGACGCCTGGGACTACGCCGGCCTTTCCACATGGCTTTCCGGCGCCGGATTTGCCGGCAACACCACCCTGGCGGACGCAGCCATCAAGTTGGTCGTCACAGCGCTTACCCTGGGCGCGGGCTTCCAAGGCGGCGAGGTCACGCCCCTGTTTGGCATCGGTGCGGCGCTCGGCGGCTGGATCGGTTGCCTCGTCGGAATCGACCCCAGCTTTCTGGCGGCGCTGGGCATGCTCGGCGTGTTCTGTGCCGGCCTCAACGTGCCCATCACCACCTGTATGATGGCCATCGACCTGTTCCACGGCACGGCCGCCGGGTTCTTTGTCATCGTGGCCTTTATCAGCTACCTAACCGCCGGACACCGTGGCGTGTACCCCGCCCAGCGCATCATCTCACCCAAGCGCCGTTCGCTTATTGTGGATGAGGGCGGTACGGTAGCGGATGCTATCGAGCGCCACAACGACCTGATAGAGTAGACGTAAGTATTCGCCGTGCAGCCACAATCGGGGGCAATTCGACCTGAGCGCGACCGCACCGTCACGTCATACGCCGGGAGTCGCCCCATGCACGTAACTGATTTTGGTCGCACGCTCATCATCGCCAACCCTGCCGCCCAGTCGGGCGCCGCGCGCGAGGTTGCCGAGCGCCTGCAGCGCTTTTTGGATATGACCGCGCGCGCATCCCAGTTTGACTTGGTGCTAACCGAGCGCATGGGACACGCCAAGGAGCTGGCCGCTCAGGCAACGGACTATCGCACCGTTATCGCACTCGGCGGCGACGGCGTGATCCACGAGGTCGTCAACGGGCTTATGACGCAAAAGAAGGACGCCCGCCCCGCTCTTGCCGTCCTGCCTGTGGGCTCCGGCAACGATTTTGCCCAGACGCTCGGCATCGACGATTTCTCCGGCAGGGATTTTGGCGCGCTGCCCACCTGCGAGCTGCAGCGTCAGGACATCGGGCGGATTCGCTCATGGAGCCCTGCGAGCGGTAGCGGCGAGGCTTCCGTTGAGTACTACGACCAGACGCTTTCGGTCGGCATCGATGCCGCCATCGGCCTTGGCACCACCGAGCTGCGCAAAAAGACGGGCCTCGCCGGCGCTCCGCTCTACACCCTATCGGGACTTGAGCAGTTTGGCCTACGCTATCGCAACTACCCCATGACAGTCAGCTTTGACGGCGCGCCCGCCGAGCGCGTGAGGGCGATCATCATGGCGATTCAGCTGGGGCCCACGTACGGCTCGGGCTATCGCATCTGCCCCGAAGCCGACCCCTGCGACGGCATGCTCGACGTCTGCTACGCCTGCGGCCCCGTTCCGCGCGCGGTCGCGCTTCCCATGTTCCTTTCGGCCAAAGATGGCCACCATACCAAGCTGCCACCGGTTCGTATGCGCCGCTGCCGCCATGCCGAACTTACCTTTGAGGAGCCCGACTACCCCATCCAGGCCGACGGCGAGCCCGTTGTCGCCTCGCGCATCGAGGTCGACATCCTCGCCGGCGCCCTCCACGTCTGGCACCCCACCCGCTAGCTGCCCTAAGTTGCGGTGAAATAGGGACTGTTTATGCATCTAAAGCCGCAAAACAGTCCCTATTTCACCGCAACTTATGAGGAGGCTATTCGTCGCTGCCCGGTTTACGACGGTTGGCCTTTTTAATGGCGTTGAAGTGTTTGTCGTTGAGCCTGCGCTGGCGAGAGCGCTGAGGCACCTTGGTCTTTACGCGTCGACGCGGTGGACGCCCGCGACGCTCAAGCTCAGCGCGCAGCTTACGCAGACAGCTCGCGCGATTCTGAAACTGGCTGCGGCTCTCACGCGCCGTCACGACAATCCCCGAAGGAATATGTTTCATGCGCACCGCCGAGTCCGTCGTGTTCACGCCCTGTCCGCCCGGACCCGTCGCGCGAAACACCTGCACCTCGCAATCGCGCGCCAGCTCCTCGACCGACATCTCGGCATAGCGCGCATACTCGCGCCATCCCATCGTGTTCTCATCCATATCAACACCTCCCCTCATACAAAAAATGTGACAAAGGGACAGTCCCTTTGTCACATCGCATACCAATCGCTTGTGTTGCGCGCTTAGGCGAAGGTGATCTCGCCGGTCTCGCAGTCCATATCGGCGATACGGGCCAGGCTCTCGACGCGGAAGCCGCGCTCGCGGAGCTTATCGCCACCGCCCTGGAAGCCCTTCTCAACGGCGATGCCAATGCCAGCAACTTCGGCGCCCGCGGCCTCGCAGATCTTGATAAGGCCCTCGAGCGCGCAGCCGTTGGCCAGGAAGTCGTCGATAATCAGGACCTTATCGCCCTCGGACAGGAAGCGCTTACCCACGATAACCGGGTACTCCTTCTGCTTGGTAAAGGAATAGATGGTCGTGGCATACTGCTCGCCGTCGAGGTTGATGGACTGCGCCTTCTTAGCAAAGACCACTGGCACGCCGCCAAAATGCTGGGCTGCAATGCAAGCCATGCCAATGCCCGAAGCTTCGATCGTCAGGATCTTGTTGATCTCGACACCCTCGAAAAGACGGGCCCACTCGGCACCCATGTGGTCGAACAGCTCAACGTCGCACTGGTGGTTGAGGAAGGCATCAACCTTAAGGACGTTACCGGCCTTTACGATGCCGTCATGGCGAATACGATCCTCAAGCTCCTGCATGGCGCAACCCCTTCTCGCGGCAACGATACCGCGCGATTAATAAACGTTGTTCGATAGTCTACCACGGACCGACCCCCGCCCGCCCCACAAGCCGCATCGCACTATAAAGCTGCAAGACCGCTGCAAGACCAGCAGATAGGCCCGATTCGTGGCAGACAGCCTCCCAACGCACTAATGGCGGACGCGCATCCTCACCAAACGTACCATGGCGAGCGCAAAGCCCACAGCGGCCACAGCCATGAGCACGTAGAACACCGAACGGAAACCAAACAGGAACACATCCGGACGGCCTGCAACAAAACTGGTCACGGCCTCGCCCATCGCCACGCTCATCTGCCCATATAGGATATTCGACGCCACCGTAATACCGAGTGCCATGCCGGCGTAGCGCGCCAAACTGCCCAAGCTGCCCGCAAAACCGAGCGCCTCGCGCGGAGCCGAGCCCATGTACAGCGAGTTGTTGGGGCTCTGGAAAATCGACGTGCCGCACGACATAAATGCGACGCAGCACACGATCACAGGGATAGCAGAGTGCTCGTCGAGTGTGCTTACCGCAAAGAGACCGCACACGTACACGCCCAGGCCGACCGCCGTGGGGCCCTCGCAGCCAACACGGTCCGAAACCGTACCCGAAAGCGGGCCGATAAAGGCATTCACCATCGGCAGCGCCAAAAAGAGTAGTCCAGAGATATCAGAACCAAAGCCGTGGGCGTCCTGAAAATAGAACGGCAGAATAAACTCGGATGCGCCAATGCCAACGAACACGATGAGCATGCAGGCAAGGTTGATGGTGAAGGCCGAATTTGCAAAGCAGCGACGGGCGGCCTCGGCAAGGGGCATGGGACGTTCGCCGGCCTCTGGCCTAACATGCGGCAGCGTGTAGAGTCCCACGATAAACGAGATCACGCCAATGGGCAGGTTGATGAGGAAGATGCTCTCCCAGGGAAAGCTTGCCACCAGCATGCCGCCGAGCACGGGGCCACACATCATGCCGAGGGCCACAAAGGTCGCGAGAATACCCATGGCACGGCCTCGTTCGCGCGCCGGAAACGACTCGGTGATGATACCCATGTTGTTAGCCATGGCCGCCGCGCAACCGACGCCCTGAACAATGCGCGCTAGGATAAGAACCTCAAGCGAGGCCGAAAGGCCGCACAGCAGCGAACCGACCGAAAAGACGATGACGCCCAGCTGGAATACGCCCACCTTGCCGCGCACGTCGCCCAGACGGCCAAACGGCAACATGGCCACGCACGTCGCAAGCAGGTACACCGAACTCACCAGCTGAATGCGATCGAGGCCCACGCCCAGCTCCTTTTGCATCACGGGCAGCGCCACGGTCACGACGGTCGAATCCAGACACACCATAAACGTCATGATGAGCACGGTAAACAGAATCGCCCATTTGTTCTTGCCATGGGTGTCGCCCTCTAGGGCAATGTGCTCGCGGCGCAGCTGCTCTGCAGTTTTGTCCATATCCATCCTTTCGAGTAGCCCAACGCAAAAAACGGGGCCCATTCGCCTGCGAACAGTCGCGATTGGGGTCCCGCCTACGGAATCGGAACGAAAGGTCGCCGAAGCTTTCTGCCAGCATCGGCGCCTTGTGCGAACGCTAGCCTAGCACTGCTCGAGTGCCTGCTCAAGGTCGGCAATCAGATCGGCCGTATCCTCGAGGCCGCACGACAGGCGCACCATGTCGGCGGAGATGCCACAGGCGATGAGCTCCTCATCGTTCATCTGGCGATGCGTGGCATTAGCGGGATGCAGGCAGCAAGTGCGGGCGTCGGCCACGTGCGTGGCAATCTGGGCGAGCTTGAGGCTCTTCATAAAGGTCTCGGCCGCCGCGCGACCACCGTTAAAGCCAAAGCTCACCACGCCGCAGGTACCGTTGGGCATGTACTTCTGAGCCAGGTCATAGTACTTGTCGCCCTCCAGGCCCGGATAGCTCACGAATCGCACCTTGGGATGGCTCTGCAGGAACTTGGCGACGGCCAGGCCGTTCTCGCAATGGCGCGGCATGCGCACATGCAGGCTCTCGAGGGAACTGTTCAGGAAGAATGCCGCCTGCGGGTTCTGCATGGGACCAAGGTCGCGCATGAGCTGCGCGGTGGCCTTGGTAATGAAGGCGCCCTCGCGACCGAACTTCTCGGCATAGGTCACGCCGTGGTAGCTCTCGTCAGGCGTGGTGAGACCCGGGAACTTGTCCGCATGGGCCATCCAGTCAAACTGACCGTGGTCGACGATCACGCCGCCCAGGTAGGCAGCATGTCCATCCATGTACTTGGTGGTGGAGTGCGTAACGATGTCGGCGCCCCACTCAAAGGGACGGCACATCACGGGCGTCGGGAAGGTGTTGTCGACCATCAGCGGCACGCCGTGGTCATGCGCGGCCTTGGCGAAGCGCTCAATATCAAGCACGGCGAGGGCGGGATTGGCGATGGTCTCGCCAAAGACGAGCTTGGTGTTGGGCTGGAATGCTGCCTCGAGCTCCTCATCGGTGCAGTCGGGGGCAACGAACGTGCAGGTCAGCCCCATACGGCCCATGGTGTGAGCCAGCAGGTTGTAGGTACCGCCGTAGATGGCAGAGCTTGCGACCACGTGATCGCCGGCACCGGCCACGTTAAAGATCGCGAGGAAGTTCGCAGCCATGCCCGAGCTCGTGAGCATCGCTGCGGTGCCGCCCTCCATCTCGCAGATCTTGGCGGCAACCAAATCGCACGTGGGGTTCTGCAGACGGCTGTAGAAATAGCCCGACTCCTCCAGGTCAAACAGCTTGCCCATGTGCTCGGACGTGTCGTACTTCCACGTGGTGGACTGGTAGATGGGCACCTGGCGCGGCTCGGCATCTCCCGGGTGATAGCCGCCCTGAACACATGTAGTACCGATAGTCTGCTCGCTCATATCTAGCTCCCTTGCCTGGGTTTTAGTTTTATTCGGTTCACGATACCGCTACCCTGCACCCCTCTCAACCCATCCCCAAGGTAGGTTATGGGACAAATTGATCAGGGGAATTTATCTCAAGCCTTGGGCATTTGCTCGATAGATAAAAATGAGGCATCCATGAAGCTCTCGATGATTACATGCCCCGTCACGGGTACCATAGGCGGGTACACCGTGACCAAGGAGACAACGATGAAGCAAATCGATACCACCCAGCTCGACACCGTCGCCTGCCAGGCTCAGGCTGCCGAATACCACGCCCGCGGCTTTAACTGCGCACAGGCCGTTGCCTGCACGCTCGCACCTGCCGTCGGGCTCGACCCCCAGACCGCCTTTACCCTCACCGAGGGCTTTGGCGCCGGCATGGGCGGCATGACCGAAACCTGCGGCGCCATCTCGGGCGCCGTGGCCATCATGGGGTTTGTAATGAGCGACGGCATGGAAAACCCCAAGACTAAGGGCCAGACCTACAAGCTGTCGCGCGAAATCGCCAAGCGCTTTGGCGAGAAGAACACGACGACCGTCTGCGGCACGCTCAAGGGCATCGGATCGGACAAGGGTCCGCTCCGCAGCTGCCCCGGCTGCATCGACGATGCCGTCGAAATCGCCTGTGATGTGCTAAAGCAGCTCGCCGAGTAAACGGCAGCGACATAAAACGACGGCCGGCGCGCTTGGGATCTATCCAAAGCGCGCCGGCCGTCGCCGTTAGAACTCTGCAAATTCGGGAGCGCCGACCTCAATCTCCTCACGCCCCGCCATAAGCTCGCGCATCTTAGCGCAAAACGGCTCCTGCTCCCCCGCTTTGAACACCAAATGAATCGTCACGGTATCCGCGTAATCGGTATCCGAAACCTTGGCACCCGAATCCTGCGCCAAGCGAAGCACCTGCTCATACTGCGGATACGCCACATGTACATCAACCGGCACGACACTCGTCATCTCGACGATCTGCCCAGCCTCCTGAGCAGCTGCCACCGCCGCCTGCGTCGCCGCGGTATAGGCACGCACCAAGCCACCAGGCCCCAACAGCGTGCCGCCAAAATAGCGCGTCACCACGCAGCAAACATTTTTGAGCCCCGCGCCACGCAGCACCTCGAGTGTCGGCATACCGCTCGTTCGGCTCGGCTCACCATCATCGCTCTGGCGCTCGCGTCCATCGACCAAAATCCACGCGGGAACATTGTGTCGAGCGTCGTAATGACGTTTACGAACTGTCTCGATAAAGGCATTCGCCTCATCCTCGGACTCAATATGGACCAGCTGGGCAATAAACCGGCTCTTGCGGTCCACAAACTCGCCCGAAGCCTCAATATTCGATTGCAAAGTAAAATAGCTGTCCAACAAAGCCCCTCAACAAAACTAAGCGCGGCAACAAACAGCCTCAATAATACGGCAAAGACAGTACCGGTAACCCCGGTAAATAGAACGGCAAAGTCAATGACCAGGCAAAAACAGCGAGACGGCGTCAGCTGAGTCGATTTGGCCCGAAAGAGGAGGGAGCACGCCTTATGGCGGCGACCGACGAATGAGCGCCAAATCGGCCAGCTGACGCCGTCGAAGGCGAGAACCAGTCAGCGCGAGCAAGGTGCCTTGAAAGACGAGGGCATTGACCTTATGGTCATGCCCGAAGGCTTGAAAGGCAGATTGCCGCGCTGACGCCGTCGCAGCGTCAACAAAGTGCCGAGTGGGCTTGTAAGCCGGGTTCTGTCGTGAACGGTCATTTATCTTGTCCGCACGTTACCGTGCAGCTCCACGCACGCTACCCGAACGCGGACCGGGCCGGCCCATAGCGTTCCTATTCGCGCTTGCTCCGGATGGGGCTTGCCAAGCCGCCGTGTTGCCACGACGCTGGTGGTCTCTTACACCACCGTTTCAGCTTTTCCCTTTACGCCTTGCGACGCAGGTGGGAGTCTTCTTTTCTGCGGCGCTTTCCGTCGGATCACTCCGCCCGGCCGTTAGCCGGCATCCCGCCCTCTGGAGCCCGGACTTTCCTCACGCGTGCTGCAAGCAGCACATCGCGCGACCGTCTGGCCCACTCAGCAGTGCAAGAGTGTAGCACACCGTTGCCGCAGGCAATGGCACAACACAAGCGCTCGCACGATAAACCAAGAACCACCCATGCGCTACAATAGTTCAGTCGATGGGCAACGTCGTCAGTCGAGACGCGACCGCGCTCCGCACCCCTCCGCCTACTCGGTGCGTTCCCGCCTCCTCCCCGAGGCGGGATGTCGGCATTTTTCATGCAGCGACAACCAAATAGCCTGTGGACAGCATGGGCAGCATCGTGCATCTCGGCACCAAATGCAAAAAGGGACCCGTCCATTGCGGACGGATCCCTTAAAACAAGTGATCGTCAAACCGATTTACTCGGCGTCGGTCTCCTCGTCCTTCTTCTCGGAAGGAAGCGGGGTAACCTCGATCTCGACGCCCAGAGTCTCAGCAGCGGACTTCATGGACAGGGAGATACGACGACGGTCGAGGTCGATCTCCATGACCTTGACCTGAACCTTGTCGCCCACGTGGGTGACCTGAGAAGGCTGGTCGACGTGCTTGTTGGCCATCTCGGAGATGTGCACCAGGCCCTCGATGCCCTCGCCCAGATCGACGAAAGCGCCGAACGGGACAAGCTTGGTCACAGTGCCCTCGACGATAGCGCCGACGGGGTACTTCTTGACCAGTGCGCGCCACGGATCCTCGGTGGTCTGCTTGAGACCAAGGGAGATACGCTCGCGGTTGAGGTCGACGTCGAGAACCTCGACCTCGACCTCCTGGCCGACCTTGACAACCTCGGAAGGATGGTTGACGTGGTTCCAGGAGAGCTCGGAGATGTGGATGAGGCCGTCGATACCGCCGAGGTCGACAAAGGCGCCGAAGTCGACGATGGAGGAAACGGTGCCCTGGAGACGCATGCCAGACTTGAGCTTGGACAGGATCTCGGAGCGCTCGGCCTTACGGGACTCCTCGAGCACGACGCGACGGGAGAGGACGACGTTGTTGCGGTTGCGGTCCATCTCGATGACGCGGGCCTCGATGCGGGTGCCCATGTAGGAGGTGAGGTCCTTGACGCGACGGAGGTCGACGAGGGAAGCGGGCAGGAAGCCACGCAGGCCGATGTCGAGGATCAGGCCGCCCTTGACAACCTCGATAACCTCGCCCTCGACGTTCTCGCCGGAGTTGAACTTCTCCTCGATGCGGTTCCAAGCACGCTCGTACTCGGCACGCTTCTTGGACAGGACCAGACGACCGTCCTTGTCCTCCTTCTGGAGAACCAGAGCCTCGATGGGATCACCGAGTGCAACGATGTCTGCAGGGTTAGCGTCCTTGCGGATGGACAGCTCGCGGACCGGGATAACGCCCTCGGACTTGAATCCGATGTCAACGAGCACCTCGTCATGCTCGATCTTAACGACAGTGCCGTTAACGAGATCGCCCTCATCAAAGTCGGTAATCGTACCGTCGATGAGGTTGTTCATCTCCTCCTCGTTGACATCGTCAAGAGAGAAAATGGACGAGTTCTGAATCTCACTCAAAGGTGGACCCCTTTCGAACTACGGGGCCCCGATTGCTAGGACCTACAGAAGGGTGCGACAAGCACACAACGTTTAGGAACACTCGGGAGCCGACAGATACTAATGTGACGCTTATGCAATCACGTTCGTATAGGTTACGGGGAAATGAGTTCGATTTCAAGCGTGAACTGCGATTTTTTACTCGTGTGGAGACTTTTTCGTAATCTTATGAACACTCGTCTCCGCAACTTGACGATAACCAGCCAGGCATTCGGCTTTGGGGTAAAGTATCCGGAGCCAACGATTCTAGATCGATTTTTCGAGAAAGGTGCCCGCGTGCTCAAAGCAGTCGTTTTCGATATGGACGAAACGCTTCTTAGCATCAACCTTAACGCGTTCATCCTTCGCTATTTTAAGGATGTTTCGTCGATGCTCGCGGATATCGGTCGCCGCAGCCGCGGTGGCACGATGGCGCGCCTCGGCACCATCCTGGTCGATCTCAACGCCAATCGCCGAAGCGGCACGGATAACCGCACCAATCTTGAGTTTTACCGCACCGAGGTTGAGCGCCGATGCGGCATCTGCCTCTCCGATCCGATCATCTACGAGGCGTTTACCTACTACGACCGCGAAGTTCTTCCATACAAGAACGACGATGTCATTAACGCTCACGCCATGCCGGGCGCGCACGCCGCGCTCCAGGCCGTACAGGACGCTGGACTGCGTTGTGCGCTCTTTACCAACCCCAGCTTTCCCCAGGGGGCCATCGAGTGCCGCATGGGCTGGGGCGACCTGGCCGACGCCCCCTTTGAACTCGTGACGCACATGGGAAACGCCACCCGATGCAAGCCCGATGCCACCTACTATCTAGAGCAGCTTCAGGTGATGGGGCTCGAGCCACACGAGGTCCTTATGGTGGGCAACGACCCCAAGCGCGACTTTCCCAGCCCCGCCTGCGGTATTCAAACTGCCTATGTTGGCCAAGGAAAACCGGGACGCGCCACCTGGCGCGGAACCATGGAAGATTTCGCCCACGACTTTAACGCCGTAATCGAAGCCTTCTACGAACACCAAGTAGCCGACGAACTATCGTAGGACCCCTCGCTCCAAACAAAATATCGCCGCAGGTTGAGCATAAGTCAGCGAAAACGCCCCTAAGCGAGCAATGTGCCTTGAAAGAGGAGGGCATAGGCCTTCTGGCCATGCCCGACGATTGAAAGGCAGATTGCCGCTTAGGGGCGTTTGCAGCGTCGACTGGTTACGCGGTTTGGTAAAACCGCGTAACTAACAGACTTGGGTTTTGCCGATCATGATGTTGAGGATCTCGACGTCGGTGTCCTTCATGCCCACGCGGCCTACGTAGCCCATGCTGGCGATTGTCTGCTCGACGGTATCCTGGATCAGGCCCTCGCCGGCGCGGAAGCCGCGACCCTGCATAGCCATATCGTGGCCCAGAATCGCCGCATCGACGGCAGCGGAAATCTTGGCGGCACAGCTTGCCTTGGCGCCGTCGCACACGATGCCGCCCACGTTGCCAAGCGTATTCGAGACCGTCGCGCCAATCTGCTCGCGCGTGCCACCGCACAGCCAGGTAATCGCGGCACCGGCACCGCACGCGGCGCAAATAGCACCGCAAAACGCCGAGAGCGCGCCAATATAGCTCTTGATATGCACGGCGATAAGATCGGACAGCATCACGGCGCGCACCAGGCGCTCGTGGTCGCAGCGCAGGTACTCGGCATACTCCATAACGGGCAGTGCGCAGGTAATACCCTGATTGCCCGAGCCGCACACAATAGCGACCGGCAGCGCGCAGCCGTTCATGCGGGCGTCGGACCCGGCGGCCGCACGGGCACGGGCACGGCAGGCGACGTCGTCGGCACGAGCACCCAGCAGCGTACGACCCACCTCGGCGCCCCAAGCGTGCGCGAGGCCCTCGGCACTGATCGCGCCATTCAGCTCAATCTGACGCTCAACGGCAGCGCGGGCTTCCTCAATGTCGCCGTCCTCGATAAAGTCGATGATGGACTCAATCGACATGGGCGTGTCGGCCTTATCCGCCGCCCGCTCGGCCACCACGCGCTCGGCGCATGCGGCACACTCCCCCGCTGACTTGCCGCATACCGGAATACCGTCGAGCGTATGGCACGTGACGTTGGTGTGGTGATCGGTAATCTCGACGACCGCGGTATGGCCCCCGGCCGTCGCAGTCACCTTGATGTAGAGGTTGGGCACGCCCTCGACAAGCGACACATCGCAGTAGTCGGCGTCGGCGAGGAGCTCGGCCACGCGTGCACGGTCTTCATCGTCAACGCTCTCGAGCACCTCGAGCGCGCTCTTAGCGTCGCCGCCCACGGCACCCAGCACGGCTGCGGCCTCAATACCGTGCATACCGCCCGAGTTGGGCACGGTCACGCTCTTGACGTTCTTGATGATGTTGCCCGAGCAGGCAACATCCATATGATCGGGCTCGCAACCGAGCGTCTGGCTCGCCAGCGCTGCTGCATAGGCAACGGCAATAGGCTCGGTACAGCCGAGCGCGCAGACAAGCTCGCGGTTCAAAACATCGCAAAACGCGGCATCACGGATGGAATCGATAGGCATAGGTATCTCCTGCTTGCATAACGGGCTGGGCTCTCAAAATAGTTAGCTCCTTTATTTGATAACAATGCATCAAAAACCGCAACCATGCTTCCGGCGGACGGCGCTCAACCGCAAACTGGCGGAATTATTCATGGGAAACCGGTCTTGTTGCAAGCTAAAGCGTTTGACCAAAAAACGCCCGAGCGTTTACACAAAAGTCGCGCTATCATGCAGTCGAACGCGGTAAAACCTTTAGCAATCTCGCCGCACAGACCAGAGAGGAACCATCTATGAAGATCGGTATCGGCAACGACCACGCCGCCGTCGAGCTCAAGAACATCATCTCCGAGCACCTGAAGGAGCGCGGCTGCGAGGTCGTGAACTTTGGCACCGACACCTCCGAGAGCTTTGACTACCCCATCGCCGGCTACAAGGTGGGTAAGGCCGTTGCCAACGGCGACGTCGACCTGGGCATCCTGATCTGCGGCACCGGCGTCGGGATTAGCCTGGCTGCTAACAAGGTAGAGGGCGTGCGCGCCGTCGTGTGCTCCGAGCCCTTCAGCGCCAAGCTCTCCCGCATGCACAACAATACCAACGTGCTCGCCTTTGGCGCCCGCGTCGTAGGCTCCGAGCTCGCCAAGATGATTGTCGACGAGTGGCTCGACGCCGAGTTTGAGGGTGGTCGTCACGAGCGTCGCGTTAACCTCCTCAACGAGATCGATCACACGCGCGCCCTTAAGATCGTCGACGAAGCCTAAACTATTCAGTGCCACAAGCTAACAGCAGGGGCCCGCTCGGAACACATGTCCGAGCGGGCCCCTGCATAGATTTTGGAATAAAAGGGCGCCGCGGATGGAGTTCCGCGGCGCCCAAGCCACACGCTAACAGCTTTAAGGAGTCAAAGCTGGTTTAGCCAAAGAAGCGCTTGATCTCAATCTCGGCGTTCTCCAGGCAGTCGGAGCCGTGGATTACGTTGGCGTTGACATCGACGGCAAAGTCGCCGCGGATGGTACCAGGAGCAGCCTCAAGCGGGTTGGTAGCGCCCATGAGGGTGCGCATCTTAGCAACAGCGGAGAGACCGGAAACGACCATCTTGACGACCGGACCGCTCGTCATAAAGTCGCAGAGACCGCCAAAGAAGGGCTTGTCGGCCAGATGGGCGTAGTGCTCCTCGACGGTAGCGCGCTCGAGCGTGGTCATCTCCATGCGCTCGATGACAAGGCCGCTGCGCTCAATGCGAGCAACGATCTCGCCGATCTTACGGTCGCGCACGGCGTCGGGCTTAATCATGATGAAGGTCTTCTCGATAGCCATAAAAGTAGCCTTTCAAGTAGGTTCGCGCGTGCCCAAGTCCCATTCCGGCACCCGCCTGGACTGCATCGTAACAGAGTTATAGCCGCAGTTAAACAAAAAGCTGTTTATTGAAACGTTGCAATTTATTAAAGCGCTCCATATGTGTCACTTCTGTTTCGAAGCCCGATTAGAGTACCATCCGACCGCCCATCAACCGCATCGAGCAGAGCAGGCGGTCGGTTGCCGCCCGCGAACGTATCCCCTTCACAACCTGCCCAAAGGTCCTACAGAAGTTCTCGACAAGCCCCTCCCCCATAGCAACAAAATACGGGCGCCCACATCAGCAGGCGCCCGTAAAGTGAAAACGATTTATCAATACATGGCCAAAACGGCTTCAGCCAAATCCCTACTTTACCCCGTGGCCCATCTCGACGACCTTAGTCAGCGATCCAAACACGCCCTCGTCGGTCAAGAGCTGCGCCTCGGCACGCTGCAGCTGCACGGCAACGGCGGCAGGGGCGGTGCCGCCCTCGGTCGTGCGCGCGGCGACAATCGACGGGATGTCGAGCGCCTCGGTAATGTCGTGCTCAAAGAGCGGGCTTGCCTCCTGGAACACCTCAAACGGCAGGTCCTCAAGATTGCAGCCACGCTTCTCGCACATCAGGACCAAATGGCCCACCACGGCATGCGCCTCGCGGAACGGCAGACCACGTTTGGCCAGGTAATCGGCAACATCGGTAGCGGCAAGGTGCCCCACGTCGCACTCGCGCGCCATGGCATCCTCGTTGACGGTCCAAGTCGAAATCATTCCGGCCATAACGGACAGGCACTGCATGAGCGTATGGGCGGTATCGAGCGCGCCCTCCTTGTCCTCCTGCAAGTCCTTGTTATAAGCAAGCGGCAAGCCCTTCATGGTTACCAGCAGCTGCACCAGGTTGCCGTACACGCGACCGCTCTTGCCGCGGATAAGCTCGGCAAAGTCGGGATTCTTCTTCTGCGGCATGATGGACGAGCCGGTGGAGTAGGAGTCTGAAAGCGTGATAAAGCCAAATTCGGAGCTCGACCACAGCACGATCTCCTCGGAAAGACGCGACAGGTGCATGGCCATGACGGAGCCGGCGTAATGCAGATCGAGCAGGAAATCACGGTCGGAAACAGCATCGAGCGAATTGGGGATCACGCCCGCAAAGCCAAGTTCGGCAGCCGTCATCTGACGATCGAGCGGATAGCTCGTACCGGCAAGCGCGGCAGCACCCAGCGGGCAGTTGTCGGCGGCATCAAAGGCGGCCTTCAGGCGTGTAAAGTCCCGCGCGAACATCCAGGAATACGCCAGCAGATGATGCGACAGCAGCACGGGCTGAGCATGCTGCATGTGCGTGTAACCCGGCAGAATTACCTTGTCGTACTTCTTGGCCGCATCCACCAGCACATGGCGCAGCTCAAGATTGGCCTCCATGAGCTCCTTGGCCAGCGCCTTGACGCCCAGTCGCGTATCGGTCGCCACCTGGTCGTTGCGCGAACGCCCAGTATGCAAGCGCTTGCCAGCCTCGCCGATGCGACGCGTCAGCTCGCTCTCGATGGACATATGAATGTCCTCATCGTTGATATCGAAGGTGAAGTTGCCGGCATCGATATCCTGTTCGATTCCGGTAAGGCCCTTGGCAATCGCCTGCTCGTCCTCGGCACTGATGATGCCCTGGGCGGCCAACATCTTGGCATGCGCCTTAGAGCCGGCGATATCCTGCTTATAGAGATGTTTGTCGACCGGCAGCGACGCGCCAAACTCCTGCGTGACCTCGGCCACGCCCGCCTCAAAACGACCGCCCCAAAGAGCCATGGAACCGTCTCCTTTCTCCAAATACCAAAACAAGCGTCCAAAGCAATGTGCCCTGTCGCTAAAGCGATTTATCAACCGCTAGTTTTACACACTCCCTGCCGCGCGCGGGGCCATGTGGCTAATTTGCAAAGAAGTGACGCACCATGCACTTGGCGCCCAACGTCTCCCTCCGGATGTTGCCCTGCGAACCATCGATCCAGGCCTTCAGGCTCATAGGAACGTCCTCGACCCTTACAGCATCGAACTCGGGCGCGAGGGCAAGCAAAGCATGCGCGATAGCATTGAACATAATGGATACTCCTCATATATATAGGCACAGAGCCGCCAAATTGATAGAAGGAGCCCCGCCGGACAACCCCGGCGGGGCTCGGACTCAGCCGCAGACGCGGCATCATATATACGGGCGGAACGTAGGGGCCACCGATGTTAAGAAGTGTCAGCAAGCATAACGAAAGGTAGGGACCCCGTGCGCCCGTTATGTATCACGCGGATGGGCCGCGCGGATACCAAGGGAAGGAGGCGCTAGGCCTGGGCGGCAGCAGAGCTGGGGCCCTGGACCTTTGCCCACGTCTTGAGCGACAGCGTATCGATCTCGATAAAGCCGGCGCTGGCCTTCTCGTCAAACGTGGTGTCGCGGTCGTAGGTAGCCAGACCGTAGTCGTAGAGGCTGAAGGGGCTCTTGCGGCCGACGACATGGCAGTTGCCCTTAAAGAACTTCAGACGGACAGTGCCAGTCACGAACTTCTGGGTATCGGCCATAAAGGCATCGAGCGCGTTTTTGAGCGGGCTGTACCACTGGCCGTTGTACACGGCGGTGGCCCAATCCTGCTCGAGCTTTATCTTGGTCTTGAGCAGGTCACCCTCGACGCAGATGTCCTCGAGCGCCTTGTGGGCGGTGATGAGCGTCAAGGCGCCGGGAACCTCGTAGCACTCGCGGCTCTTAAGGCCCACCAGGCGATCCTCGACCAGATCGAGACGGCCAAAGCCATTGTCGCCGGAGATCTTGTTGAGGGCGATGACGATCTCGGAGAGCTTCATCTTCTTGCCGTCGACGGCAACGGGCTTGCCGGCCTCAAACTCAATCTCGGTGTAGGTCGGGGTGTCGGGCGTGTCCTCGGGATTCTTGGTCATAACCCAAGCGTCGTCGAGCGGCTCGTTCCAGGGATCCTCCAGGTGACCGCACTCAATGGCACGACCCCACAGGTTGTCGTCGATGGAATAGGGGTTGTCGTTGGCACCCTCGGGAACCGGCACGTTATGGGCGTGAGCGTAGGCGACCTCGTCGGGACGGCACTTCAGATCCCACTCGCGAACCGGAGCGATAACCTTAAGCTCGGGGTCGAGGGCCTTGACGGCAGCCTCAAAACGGACCTGGTCGTTGCCCTTGCCGGTGCAGCCGTGGGCGACGTAGGTCGCGCCAAACTCGTGGGCGACCTCGACAAGCTTCTTGGCAAGCAGCGGGCGAGACAGGGCGGAGAGCAGCGGATACTTGTTCTCGTACATGGAATTTGCGGCGATGGCCTTAGTCAGGAACTCATCGGAGAACTCGTCGCGCAGGTCGAGCACCTGGCAATCGAGAACACCCAGGTCGAGCGCCTTCTGCTTCTTGGCATCCAGTCCGGTCTCTTCCTGGCCCACGTTGCCGCAGACACAAACGACATCGAGATTCTTCTCGTCTTGGAGCCACTTGACACATACGGATGTATCAAGACCACCGGAATATGCGAGAACGACTTTTTCCTTGCTCATGGCTGTTTCCTTTCGCCCTTGGTAGCTAGTTAGAACATCGGTCAGTTGCAAGTCATTTCAAGGTCATATACCGTGCAATATCAGGTTAAATAGCAAAAATCAGCACATACATGCCCTAGAAACATGCAGCAATGTCGTGCTTAAAACCCAACGACCTCAAAATGACTCTGTTGAGGCAATTCGCCCCATGCGGACAGAGACGATTGTTATCGTCGTCGGGAAATTGCGCGCTGGCGTCGGATGGCATTGTCTGCAGTGGTGATGATCGTTACGAACTGCATCTGCCTCTCCTTTCACCTATCGCCGGGCGCAATTCTAATATCGTAAACGGTACCTTTTCCTCGGTAAGCGGTTGTTTTTCCGTCTCCGTTTTCGATGGTTGCTATATTACGCTAAAGTGCCCGCAGCACAAGCGACAAATTCAAATTTCTGAAAAGTTTTTTCATTACTTTGTGAAGCGTGGTGCAAATACGCTCCGTTCCTGCGAAAATACGCCCGACTACGAATTGATGGTTATAACGTCTGAAACAATCTCGAAACGAAAGGCTCGCTTTTATGCAAACTTACGAATCGGACGCCAATATCGGAAACATTAAGATTCTCGCCGTCGACATGGACAAGACGCTGCTGACCGACGAGCGCGTGCTGCCCCAGGGTCTTGATGAGCGCCTGGACAAGCTCGCCGACGCCGACATCGTATTCTGCCCCGCCAGCGGACGTCCCGCCCCCAAGCTCGAGGAGATGTTCGAGGGCGTCAAGAACCGCCTCGCCTTTTGTCCCGACAACGGAGCGTGCGTGATCTATCGCGGCAGCTATATCTATAAGAGCACTATTGACGTGGAGCTGTATCAGCAGGTCTTGAGCCGTGCCTCGGAGGATCCGCGCGCTGTCCCCGTCCTTTGCTGCTTCGACGAGTTCTACGTGCTTGCCCGCGACCATCAATACCACGACGAGATCAGCGTCTACTACAACACAATCAACTACGTCGACAGCTTTGAGGGCCTTGATATCGAGTCCAACAAGATTTCGGTCTTCTTCCCCGGCTACGACGCCGAGCCCGCTTTCCGCGAGACCTATAGTCCCGAGTTCTCGGACAAGCTCTACGTCACCAACGCCGGGCGCGAGTGGATCGACTTTATGAACCTGGGCGTCGACAAGGGCGCCGGCGTCGCGCACCTGTGCGAACACCTGGGCATCGATATCGCCGACGCCGCCGCCGTGGGCGATACGTACAACGACATCCCCATGCTGGAGCGCGTCGGTCACAGCTTTATCGTGGACAATGCCGAGGAGCACATGAACGCGCATGCCAAGTGGCGCATTCCGAGCAACAACGACGGGGGCGTACTGACGCTCATCGACGCCATCTTGGCGGCTCGTTAAACTCGCCGCTATGCCCGGGGCCGGCCGTTTGATTTTTGTTCGGTCAGGTCCTGGGCTCGCTCGAAGAGCACATTAAGTGCTCTTCGGCTCGTGCGGAATCTACAAAAATCAAACGGCCGGCCCCGGGCATGGCTACGTTGACTTGCTTGCCGCATGGATGGCGTCTTGGCGCCTAGATACTTTGGCTGATTTTTATTGAACGAAGGACGCTCCTTGTTGATGAGGGGCGTCCTTCTGGTTTTGGTTACTTTGGAATTGTGGTCGTGCCCTTACTTGGCGTCTGCCCAGGTCACTCCAGTCGAAGCTTCGGCGATTAGGGGGACGCGGAGGTCTACTACGTGTTCCATGACGTCGCGGACCATGGTGGTTAGGCGCTCGACTTCGTCGATGGGGCACTCAAAGTCCAGTTCGTCGTGTACCTGCAGGATCATGTGGGCGGCAAAGCCTTCTTCTTCCAGGCGACGACTTACTCGGGCCATCGCGATCTTGATGATGTCGGCGGCGGTTCCCTGCATGGGGTGGTTCATGGCCGTGCGCTCGCCAAAGCCGCGGAGTTGCGGGTTTTTGGCCTTGAGCTCCGGAATATGACGACGGCGGCCGTACATGGTCTCGGCGTAGCCCGTCTGCTTGGCACGTGCCACCACGTTGTCTAGGAACGTGCGCACGCCCGGGTAGGCCTCGTAGTAGCGGTCGATCATGTCGCGCGCCTCGGCCATCGAGATATGCAGCGACTGCGACAGGCCGTAGGCCTGCTGGCCATACACGATGCCAAAGTTCACGGCCTTGGCGCGACTGCGAAGGTCGGGCGTTACCTCGGACACCGGCACGCCAAACACGCGCGCGGCCGTCTCGGCATGGAAGTCCTCGCCCTCGTTAAAGGCGCGCACCAGGTGCTCGTCACCCGAGAGATGTGCCAGCAGACGCAGCTCGATCTGCGAGTAGTCCACCGCCAAAAAGACGCTGCCCTCGCCTGCCGAAAACGCCGTCTTGACGGTACGGCCCAGCTCCGAGCGCGTCGGGATGTTCTGCAGGTTCGGGTCGCTCGAGGACAGACGCCCCGTTGCCGTGATGGTCTGGTTGTACGTGGTGTGCACGCGACCGTCACCACGGCGCAGTGGGCCCAGCGTATCAAGATAGGTGGACTTGATCTTGGACTTCTCGCGCCAGTCCAAGATCAGACGCACGATTTCGTGGTCACGGGCAAGGTCGCTCAGCACCTTGGCGTTGGTCGAATAATAACCGCGCTTAGTCTTCTTGAGGCCCTTGGTCGGAAGGCCCATCACATCAAAGAGCACGTGCGACAGCTGCATGGGACTGCCAATATTAAAGGTCTCGTCACCGGCAAGGTCGCGAATGCTTCGCTCGACCTCGGTGATCTGGGTCGTCAGGCCCTCGGACAGGCTGCGCAGGCGGTCGGGATCCACGAGCATGCCCGTGCGCTCCATCTTGGCAAGCACTGGCACGAGCGGCATCTCGATGCCGTCGAACACGTTGGCGGCGTTCTCGCGGGCCATGCGGTCGCGCAGCGGTGCGACCAGCGCCAGCGTCAAGGCCGCCGTGCGAGCGGCGGGCGCAGGAGCGTCCTCGCCGGCACCCTCTGCACCGCGCGCCGCAGGCAGCGCCATCTGCAGATAGGTATCGGCCAAATACGCTTCGTCAAACTCGGAGCGGTCGGAATCCAACAGATAGGCGGCAACCACGGTATCGAAGATGCGCGTGGAATCGACTGTCAGCGGATCCATGAGCTCGGACTCGGAAGAATCGATGGGCGAAAGCTCGTGCAGCAGCGCCTTCGTATCCGGGCTCGCCACGCGGCCCTCCATAAACAGGAGCGCGAGCACGCCGGCGATCACGCCGTGGACGAAGTTGAAGCCCTCAACCTCAGCCGCCGCACCGCTGTCGCCCTCCTCGAGCGCGAACAGGCCCTTGGACGTCGCCAACCACAGCGTGCGCGTCAGTCCAAAGAGCGCGCCCTCTTCCTTATCGTCGTCCACCACGGCGGCGACCCACTCGCCGGCATCAATCGCGCGGGAGACCTCAGCCGCAACGGCACCAAGCGCGTCGGCATCGCCGGCGGCTGCGCGAACCATCGCAGGTATCTCAAACACACTGGAGGCAGCAGCCCCGCCCTCGCCGCCAATCAGCGCCAAGAAACGATTCTGCATGGCGGTGATACCAAGCGTACCCAGTGCCGCAGACACCTCGTCGGCAGAAAACGCCGGGAAGGACGTCGCCTCAAAATCGAGCTCGACGGGCGCATCGGTGCGGATGGTCGCCACCTTACGGCTCAGCAGCGCGTCGTCGATGTGTGCACGCAGGTTCTCGCCCATCTTGCCCTTGACCTCGTCGGCATGTGCGATGACCTCGTCCAGGCTACCGTACTGCGCAATAAGCGCACTCGCCTTTTTGGGACCGATGCCCGGCACGCCGGGGATGTTGTCGGACGTGTCGCCCTTCAGACCATAAAAGTCGGGCACGAGCGCCGGCGTAATGCCGTGATACAGGTCATCCACGCTCTCGGGCGTCATAATCGCCACGTCGGACAGGCCCTTGCGGGTCGAGACCACGTTGACGTGCTCGGTAACAAGCTGATACATGTCGCGGTCGCCGGTCACCAGTAGCATGTCGCAGCCGGCCTCTTCACCCAGGCGCGCCATGGTTCCCAGGATATCGTCGCCTTCCCAGCCCTCGGACTGCAAAATCGGCACGTTGAGCGCGCCGAGCAGCTCCTTGATCATCGGAAACTGCGCGTGCAGATCGGGGTCCATGGGCGGGCGCTGCGCCTTATACTGCGGCAGCATCTCCATACGCACGCGCGGCTTGCCCTTATCAAACGCCACGACCACACCGTCGGGGTTAAAGGCATCGATCATCTTGAGAAACATGTTCAGAAAGCCAAAGATCGCGTTGGTGGGACGACCATCCGGCGCGTTCATGGTCGGCGGCACGGCGTGGAAGGCGCGATGCATGAGCGAGTTGCCGTCGATGACGGCAAAAGTGCGGCGCTTGTCAGACATATTGAATACCTCGCTTTAGGCTGGGCACGGTTTGCTCACTCCAGTTTACACGCTCCCCGCCCCGCGGCCACCTCACATCAAGCTCCCCCGCCACCGTGAGCCCTCGCGTGATACGATGGCTCACGGTACATCAACCAGCACGATCGATCCGAAAGGAGCCTGCGTCATGGAGCGTCCCTGCGCATGGAAGAAGTACACGCCACAGCAAATCGAGGAGCTCGAGGAGCTTTGCCGCGGCTATAAGCAGTTTTTGAGCGAGAACAAGACCGAGCGCCTGTGCGTCAAGACCGGTATCAAGATGGCCGAGGAGGCGGGCTACGTCGACCTGGAGACCGTGATCGCCGAAGGCCGCGAGCTCAAGGCAGGCGACAAGGTGTACGCCGCCAACCACGGCAAGGATCTTATGCTCGTCAACCTGGGCACCGCCCCGCTCGAGCAGGGCTTTAACATCCTGGGCGCGCACGTGGACTCGCCGCGCCTGGACCTTAAGCAGAACCCCGCCTTCGAGGCCGGCGACATGGCTTATCTCGACACGCACTACTACGGCGGCGTCAAGAGCTACCACTGGGTGGCCTCCCCGCTCGCACTCGTGGGCGTCATCTGCAAAAAGGACGGCACCACCGTCGACATCAACATCGGCGACAAGGCAGACGACCCGGTCTTTACCATCTCCGACCTGCTGATCCACCTCTCGAGCGAGCAGATGTCTAAGCCCGCCAAGGACGCCGTCGACGCCGAGATCCTCGATGTGATCGTGGGCGGTCGCCCCGTCAAGTTCGATGAGGACGACAAGGACGCGCCCAAGGAGCCCGTCAAGCAGATGTTCCTGGACATCCTCAAGGAGCAGTACGAGATCCTTGCCAAGGAGATG
>URNI01000003.1 GCA_900549135.1 uncultured Collinsella sp. | reverse complement strand
AGAAGCAGGAGGCACCGGCCGCCGAGCAGGCTGTCCCTGTCGCCGAGGCCGCCGCGACCCCTGAGCCCGCGCCGGAGCCCAATGACCACCTGGCAGCCATGATGCGCCGCAGTGCCCGCCGCGAGGAAGCCTATGTGCCCACCTCGCAGCTCCGCCGCTTTACCCTGCCCGATTCGGCGCCCATCATGCGCCGCGTTATGGGCTTTCTGTCCGACCAGGCCCGCACGCTCATCCATGCCGGCGTGTCGCGCGACCGCATCTGCATCGATCCTGGCCCGGGCTTTGGTAAGTCGGCTAACGAGGATATCGTCATCCAGCGCGAGACTGCCAAGATGGCGTCACTGGGCTATCCGCTCATGTGCGCCGTGTCGCGCAAGCGCTTTGTGGGCGCCGTCTCGGGCGTGACCGAGGCCGCCGAGCGCGATGCCGCTACGTTTGGCGTGTGCCTGGGCGCCATCCAGGCCGGTGCCAACATCGTGCGCGTGCACGACGCCGCGGGTTTTGCGCAGTTCCTGAACGGCTACTGGGCGGTTGCCAAGCCGCAGCCGCGCCGCGCGTTTGTGGCCGTGGGCTCCAACCTGGGGCATCGTTGCGACAACATCCGCGCCGCGCGCGACATGATCGCCGAGATTCCGCTCACCTGCGTGTCCAACTCCTCCAAGATTTACGAGAGCGAGCCGGCCTACGAGACGCGCCAGGACGCGTTTGCCAACGCCGTCATCGAGATCAAGACCGAGCTGGCGCCGCTGGTGCTGCTCGACGAGCTCATGAAGATCGAGGCCGAGCTGGGGCGCGACCGCTCCAAAAAGGCCAAGGCCAACGGTCCGCGCACCATCGACCTGGACCTGCTGTGGATGGACGGCGAGACCCACGGCGGCAAAAAGCTGCGCCTGCCGCATCCGCTGATCGGCGAGCGCGACTTTGTGCTGGTGCCGCTCGAGGACCTGATGCACGACCCGGCGCGGTTCTTCCGCTACAACGGTGTCGAGGTCAAGGAGCCCGAGGACCGCGTGGGCCATATCGTGGGCGAATTGGGGCGTATGTAGATGATTGAGATGAATGCTGTAGCCGTCGGCACCGAGCTTGACGCCGCGCGCGACGCGGGCCGCGAGGGCGCGTCTGCGGGCTGGTGCGTTTGGAGCGCGGGCGAGGCGTCGTTGACGTTTTCGCTGGTCGTGCGCCCGGACGTGAACATGCACGCCTTCCACGGCCTGCCGTTTGTGGCGGCGATGGGCATGATGGACGCGCTCGTGGGTACGGCGTCGACGTCGGGGCTGGGCCTTGCCGGCAAGGTGGGCATCCAGTGGCCGAGCAATATCGTGTGCGGCGCGCCCGCGTTTGAGACATCGTTCGCGCGCGTCACCGTCAACGGCGGTGCCGGTGCCGCGGGCATGTTCGGTACCGTGACGGTGGATATTGAGCGTTCGGCATTGAGCGAGCTCGGTGTGGATGTGGCTGACGAAGCGCTGGTCGAGGCGCTGGCCGCCACCGTGCTGACCCGCGTGGACGCCTGGGCGGTTGTTGCCAACACGCCGCAGGGCGCTGCCGGTCCGCTGGCTCCCGTGCTGGGCGAGTATTTCGATATGGTGCCGCTGCTGGGCCGCCAAGTTGCGGCGGTGTCGCCCAGCGGCTTGCCGCTTGCGGTCGGTGTATTTGCGGGCCTGGACATCTGGGGCCGCGCGACTATCAAGACCGATGCCGGCGAGCAGGAGTTTCCGCCCGAGGCCGTACGAATTCGCGGGCTGTAGCGCGAGGCGCCAGCGCTCAAAGACAACGATGACAACAAGACCCTCCTCGGCCTGTGCCGGGGAGGGTTTCGCCTATCTGGGGAATGGGTTGCCAGCGCCCTATTCCTCAAAATTGAAAATTATTCAGTTTTGAGGAATAGGCTTGGCGAGCATTTGCGGGGACTGTGGCATCGGGCGTGCTCGACTTAAGCCCCTGTCCTATCCCAGCTCCTGCATGCGGCGGTAGATTTCGCAGATACCCTTGATGGTGAGCTGTCCGTCGACCACGTCGAAGGTATCGGTCGAATCGGCGACGATGCTGGCGAGACCGCCCGTGGCGATAACGGTGGCATCCTCGCGGCCCAGCTCGCGCTTCATGCGCGCGACCAGGCCCTCAGCCATGGCGGCGGCGCCCGTTACGGCGCCGACCTTGATGCACTCCTCGGTATCGCGGCCGATGGCGTGCTCGGGCGCCTCGAGCGGCACGCTGGCGAGCTTGGCGGCACGGGCGGCAAGCGCGTCCATGGAGATGCGAATGCCCGGCGCGATCGCTCCGCCAATGTAATAACCGTCCCCATCGATGACGTCGATATTGGTCGCGGTGCCAAAGTCCACCACGATCGCCGGCGCGCCATAGAAGGTCTCGGCAGCGACGGCGTTGGCGATGCGGTCGGCACCAACGGCCTGGGGGCGCGCCGCCCGCAGCTTGGTTACGGCGGCCGTCTGCGGCCCGATGACGATGGCGTCCGCGGCAATGCGGTCGGCCACGGCGTGCCACTCGCGCGAGAGCTGCGGCACCACGCCCGCAAAGGCGATCGCGTCGACCGCATCGAGCGAAAGGCCGTACATCTTAAAGAAACCCATCAGGCGCACGTGGATCTCGTCGGCGGTATAGGAGCGGTCGGTGGGCATACGCCACGACTGCACCAGCTCGTCTCCGTCAAACAGGCCCATGGCCGTCTGCGTGTTTCCCATATCGATAGCGAGCAGCATGTCTACTCCCGGTGTCGGCATAAAAGGACGCGCACCATTGTATACGTGCCGTCGACGGCGCTCGGCTGCGATTCGTTTACGGTGATAGGGGCTGAGGGGTTTAAATATGAAGGAATTATGCTCTACGAGATTTTCCTTGCCGTTTACCGAACTCCCGCGTAATATTCTTTCTTGCGCACATGAGGCGCCCAGACATTGCGGGGTGGAGCAGTCTGGTAGCTCGCCGGGCTCATAACCCGGAGGTCGTAGGTTCAAATCCTGCCCCCGCGACCAAGACTTTTAGCAGCTCAGAGGTATTGTTCCTCTGAGCTGTTTTCTTTTATCTTGACAATGCAGCGAGGACTCCTGAGCGGAATATGAGCAGATTGCAACGACCGCCAAGGCAAAACAGATGCCAATAAAACTAAAACCAGCTAAATAGAAGTGAAGAACCCGTAGAATCTTTCTCAGTGGAAAAGGCTATCAAGTGAGGGTCCGTATGCCAGGAAAGAAAGCCGATGCAGAAGCTTTTGCAAGCAGGTGGGCGAACAAGGGAAATGAGAACCAGGACACGCAACGGTTCTGGATCGACTTCTATCAGAATGTCCTGGGTGTTGAGGATGCGGTCTCGAGACTTGAGTTCGAGAAGCCCGTTTCCACCGATGCGAGCACGCACGATGGGTATATCGACGTCTTCATACCGTCGGCCAAAACCCTTGTCGAGCAAAAGTCGCTGGGAATCGATCTCGCCAAGGAGGAGACGCGCCAGGGCCGCAAGGTGACGCCCGCGAAGCAGGGCAACGCCTACGCTCAGGGCATGCCCCTCTCCCAACAGCCGCGCTACATCATCGCTTGCAATTTTGCCGAGTTTTGGGTCTTCGACCGCGAGCGGGACTCGCTATGCCGGGAGCCTCTCTTCAGGTTGCCGCTCGCCGAGCTCCCCAAGAACCTCGCGGCCATTCAGTTCCTCAAGGGCGGGGCGGAGGCCCCGGCCACGATCTCCCGCGCCGTTTCCGTCGAGGCCGGCAAGATCATGTCGAAACTCCATGATCAGGTTGCCGAGGCGTTTGATGATCCCGACACGCCCGAGAATCACCATGCGCTCTCCGTGCTCATGACGCGTCTCATGTTCCTCATGTTCTGCGAGGACTCGGGACTCGTGGCCCCCAACGCTTTCCGCGACTACGTCGCCCACTTCTCGGCAGGCGATCTCAGGCGCGGCCTCAAGGACCTTTTCGTTTGGCTCGACACCAAGGACGAGGAACGCGATAAGTATGCCGAGCCCTGGCTGAAGAAACTGCCCTACATGAACGGCGGCCTCTTCCGGGAGAAGACGGAGATTCCGCCCCTGTCCGAGAACTTCCGCCATACGCTCGTCGTCGAGGGGTGCCAGGAGTTTGATTGGTCGGGCGTGAGCCCCACGGTTTTCGGCTCCATCTTCGAGGGCGCTCTGTCCCACGACCACCGCCGCGCAAACGGCCAGCATTTCACGAGCCCCGAAAACATCCACAAGGTCATAGACCCGCTCTTCCTCGACGGCCTTAAGGCTGAGTTCGAGGAGGCCCGTGCTAAGCCCGTCGCGGGCGGTGCGAGGACCCGTGCGCTCAGGGACCTGCATGAAAAAATCGGTAGCGTCTCTATCCTCGACCCGGCTGCCGGGTCAGGCAACTTCCTGACGGAGAGCTACCTGTGCCTGAGGCAGCTGGAGAACCGCATCCTCTTCGAGCTCCAGGGTGAGCAGACGTCATTCAGCTTTGAGGATTCCGGCGATCGCGACGTGCTGGTCAACCTAAAGAACTTCCATGGTATTGAGCTGGAGGATTTCGCTTGCTGCGTTGCCCGCACGGCTCTCTGGATCGCCGAGAAGCAGGCGGACGCTGACACCGCAAAAGTGACGCAGCGCGTCTACCAGGAACTTCCGCTCACGGACTATGAGGGCATCGTTAACGCGAATGCCCTTCGTATCGACTGGAATGACGTCGTATCAGCGGATGAGGTCGATTATGTGCTCGGAAATCCTCCTTTTATAGGCAGTTCGCGCCTTGAAGACGCTCAAAAGGAAGATAGGAAGGCGATTTTTGGCAAATCCGCTGGTTTGCTCGACTATGTTGCATGCTGGCATAAGAAAGCGGCTGAATATATGGATGGGCATCGTGTTCGATGTGCATTCGTTTCAACTAACTCTATCTGTCAGGGACAGCAGGTTGAGCCCCTGTGGAAGCCCCTGTTCGACAATGGCGTTCATATCGATTTCGCCTATAAAACGTTCGTTTGGGATTCCCAAGCATCTGATAAAGCGAATGTCCATGTTGTCATTGTCGGATTTTCTAAAAGTCCCGATATGCAACCTCTACTGTTTAGCTCAACGGGTGCAACAAAAGCGGACAACATCAACGGCTACCTCTCGAATGCTCCGGACGTCTTTGTCGAAAAGCGAAGGCAGCCCCTCTGCTCTGTTCCGAAGATGTCGCGAGGTGGCGGCGCTGGTGATTGGGGATTTTTAACCCTCGATGAGGCTGAGGCACATCGTTTACTGACTTCATATCCTGCTCTCGAACAGTACATTAGGCCATTTTCAATGGGATCTGAGTTTATCAAGGGCATTAACAGGTATTGCTTGTGGTTTGCTGGACTATCGGGAGCCGAGCTATCCAAACTTCCCAAAGAAATAAGGGATCGGTTCGATGAAATCCGCAAACTAAGGTTGGCTTCTCCGCGTTCTGGCACGCAAAAGAGAGCCTGTGCCCCGTGGGAGTTCGATGAGGTTAAAGCGCCTGCCGATGGCGCATTCCTGGCCGTTCCACAGGTGTCTTCCGGACGGAGGAAATACATTCCGGTCGGATTCATAACCAACGGCACTATTCCTGGAAACAAGCTCTTTTTTGTCGAAGAGGCGGATTTGTATGATTTTGGAATCATCTCAAGTCAGTTTCACAACGCATGGATGAGGCAGGTTGCTGGACGCTTAAAGAGCGATTATCAATACTCGAACACTATCGTCTATAACAATTTTGTCTGGCCTTCTCCATCTGCGAGTCAGAAGGATGAGATACGCCAGTGTGCTAGGGATGTGCTTGAGGCGAGAAACGCTCAACGCGGGGCAACTCTTGCCGACATGTATAGCCCCGATAAAGCCCTCTTCTTCTCCGATCTCATGAAGGCTCATACACGGCTCGATGCTGCTGTCGAATCTGCCTATGGCGTTGATTTTGGCGGAGATGAAGAGAGGGTTGTTTCGCATCTATTCAAGCTTTATGCCGAGAAGGTCGGTGAGTAGCGTGAAGGGGAACGTCATAAAGCCGAAGGGGGAGACGATACCATCCGAACCCGATTCCGTGAAGGGGAGCATTGGAGATCTAAGGGCCGAGGCCGATCGACAGGAGGAGGAAGCCCAAAGATATGCCATCGCCTTCCTCAAGAAGGTTATGAGGCTGAAAGGCGTGGCAATCGAGCGCGACCATTTCCTCCGCTCAGAGTTTCGTAAGCGGGGCGTTGCGGACGAGCAGGTAGAGCTCGCGATTTCAACGAGCCCAGCCGCCGCCGGGATGGATTCTGACCTTGTCGACTCCATCGCGAGGGACGTCATTGATTTCGAGACGAAGAAATCGACCGTCCTTTCGTTCTCCGCGGGATTGCCCGGCGGGCTCGCGATGCTCGGAACGATCCCGGCGGACGTGACGCAGTACTATGTCCACGCCTTTCGAATCATGCAGAAGCTGGCGTATCTCTACGGCTGGCAGTCATTTATCGACGATTGCGACGAGATGGACGATGAGACCTTGGCGGCCTTCGCCCTTCTCCTGGCCGTGATGGCCGGCGTGAGCGGTGCCAACTCCGCCTTGACGGCGTTTTCCAAAACGGTTCAGGCCAATGTGGCCAAGAAGGTCGCCAACAAGGCGCTTATGCAGACAAGTTACTACCCGATTATCAAAAAGGTCCTTGCCGGGATCGGCGTCAAGATCACCAAAAGCAGTTTCGGCGACGCGGTGAGCAAAGTCGTTCCGGTCGTCGGCGGGTTCATCTCGGGAGGCCTCACGTTCGTCAGCCTCAAGGGCGGGTCGAGGAGACTTGCAGGGGAGCTCAGGTCATTGCCGCAGGCGACAGGTCCCTTGACCGCAGCGGCGGTTGATTCTTTTACTGATTTTGCCGAAATGAAGGGGATGACGAGTGATGACGATGCCCAAATGGCATGAGACCATGCGGCCCATCCTTGAAGCGCTGGCGCATGTCGATGGATATCTGGCAGGCACCGACCTCCAGGATGCCGTGGCGATCGAATTCGACATGACCGATGACGAACGGGCCGAGCGTCTCAAGAGCGGCCAGTCGAGACTCTACAACCGCGTGTACTGGGGTATCACCGATTTGGAGAAGGCTAAGCTTCTGGAATACGGCGAGAAGAAGGGAACCTACCGTATCACCGATGCCGGCAGGACGTACCTCTCTGATTATCCCGGACCCATTACAGCCAAGGGTCTCTATGAGAACTGCACGGCATTCAAGAAGTGGAAAGACGGCTATCAGGCCGCAAGCAAGGCCAAAAACGCTTCAGAGCCCGAGGGCGTTTCGACGCTGGAGGACCAGGAGTCCCCTCAGGAGGCGATGGAGTCTGCCTACGGCGAGATTCGCGACGCGCTCGCCGACGACCTCATTTCGATCATCATGGGAAAAGATCCGTATTTCTTCGAGCACCTGGTCGGAAAGCTGCTCGTGGCGATGGGTTACGGCGAGAGCCTGGACTCCCGTGCCGACGTCACCAAAAAGAGTGGTGACGAGGGGATAGACGGCGTCGTCCGTGAGGACCGACTCGGATTTGGAACCATCTGCTACCAGGCTAAGCGGTGGGATCCGCAAAGGACGGTCGGACGGCCGGAGGTTCAGGCATTCGTCGGGGCGCTTTCCGGAAAGGGCGTATCGAAGGGCCTTTTCATCACCACGGCTCGCTTCTCCAAGGATGCCCGCAAATATGCTGAGGGCCTCCTGGGGCAGACGGTCGTGCTCGTCGACGGCCCCGCGCTCGCCGGCCTCATGATCGACTACGGCGTCGGCGTGAGCACGAGACAGGTCTACGAGATCAAGGCCGTTGACACCGATTTCTTCGACGAATAGCGCGTGTCTGCAACGCGCCGCTACCGCGCGCCCTTCCGCCCGTTGCATTTCGAGCAGAGCACCTGCAGGTTGGATGGAACGGTCTTGCCGCCCTTCGCGACCGGCACGATATGGTCGACGTGCAGGCCCACGCCGTCCGGCATGTATTTCCCGCATATCTGGCAGGTGTAGTTGTCCCGGCGGGCGATCTGCTCGCGCAGCTGCTTCGTCATCAGCCTTCGCTGGTTCTTGGCGTGATAGTCCCTGAGCGTCGCCTCGTCGTTGATGGCGGCGAGGCGGATGCGGCGCTCGACGATCCACTCCCAGTTCACGTCAAGCTCGGAATCATCCATCGACACCTTGTAGGACGTCTTCACGTAGTTGGCCTGCTTGTACCTCGTCTGGTCGCGGCAGGTGATGAACCTAAAGGCCCTGTCATCGTCGACCGCCTCGGCGAACTGACGCTCGCGCCGGCTGCGGAGCCGGCAGGTTTTCAGATACTCTTCTTGTTCGTGCTTCCAGTTCTGGATGTATGCCCTATGGGCGACGATGGCGTCCCAACCGGCCGGGTCCACCAGGTGACGGTCGATGTAGTCCTCGATTCTCACGTTGCGCCTGCCAGACACATCGAAGCGGGCCACGTAGTAGGGATACCTAAAGGGGCTCGCCAGAATCCTGTGAACCAGGACCGCGATTGCACAGACCAGGGCTATGGCCAGCACGCCGAGAACGAAATAGGGCGTCAGGTCGACTATATAGTGGTACCCGTCTATCTCATAGAGCTGAGTCATGGCATTCTTCCTTCCCCAAGGATGGCAAAATGATACCAAGACGCGGGTCTTCCGGATCGCGGGCGCTTTCCACGCGATACATCCATGCCCCTCCGTCCGGACACCGCACACCGAACCCCCACACCACGTTCGCTTTACAATCAAGAACATTCGTTCGACAATGAAGCCCGTGAAATGCAAACGGATGTTCGGGGGTACGCGTATGATCATGAAAAAGCACTCGCTTGCGGGAACCTGCGGTATACCCACCGATGCACAACGCATCTACATCCCCGTGGACGCCAACGGCGCGGACGACCCCGACCACGGCCCGTCCGATCCCGTCACCATCCACTGGCCGGACGGCCGCAGTTGGAAGGTTGAGAGCATCTACGCCCGCCAGGAGTTCGGTCGCGCCATCTTCGGTAACCTCTGTGTGCGTTACGACGTCTGCATCGCGAGGCGGCGCAAAACGGTCTGGTGGGAGCACGGCGACTGGTTCGTCGAGCGCGGTTGCGGCATGGCGGTGATGCCCGAGTGATGGGCCACACAAAGGACTTCGGCGGCGGCATCACCGTTCGCGCCAACGGCGACAAGCCCGGCAGACGCGTCCATAAGCAGTACGTAGACGTCTACGCCCGCACTAACGCCGACGGAACGACGGTGCCTGTCCGTGTCTGCTGGCCGGACGGCCGCGGCTTCACGATCGACCAAATCATTCGAATAGACCCCTTCGGCGCGGTCATCCACGACGCGCAGACGGCGGTCTACACGGTGCGCTTCGGCGGCTGGACCACTCAGCTCATGCTGGAGCACTACCACAGGGAGGACCCCATTCACGGGGCAGATGACCGCCTGCGATGGTGGGTCTGGGCGTTCGAGAACACCCGCTCGAAGAACGACGTTTCCGCACCGCCTGCCGACACGCGCGTCCGGTGAACGAGGGTTGGGTCGTCATGCGGAACGCAGAGGGTGACGTCGGCTAGAGCCAAGCTCCGGTCCACTCGCTCCGGTTCCTCGTCGCCGCGAGGAGCGCGCCTCATGCCGCGAGCAGTTCGTAGTCCGCGATCCTGATCCCGACCGACATGGCCTCGGCGAGGACTTCAATCCTGCTGCCATAATCCTCGATCTCGGAGAATACCCCGATACCGTCCATGAGCCGCTGGGCGGCTTCGCTCGGCCCGTCCCCCGTCGTGACATGACGTTCTTCCATGCCGAAACAATCCTCTCTATGCGAGAAAGGCGATGATAGCAGGTGCTGTCCGGGCCAGCATAAACAGCGTTTTACGTTTTACGGCATACGCCGTCGTATGGCCACGGCTTCGCGGCCGGGTGGCACCTCCGCTACGCCGCGTCAAGGGGGCCCATGAGACCCCGCACAAACCTCCGCTCCGCTCCGGTTGGTGGAGGTCGTCATGGACCTCCCTTGACCCGCCTTCGCTCCGGTGCGGCTTTGCAGGGAGCAAAGCCGACGACGACGCGCGGCGTCGCCATTCGGCTTTGCCCGCAGGGGCGAGATGTTGAGGGCAGGTTGCCCGGAACGGAGGAAGACATGCAGCAGCTGATGACCGAGGAAATCGCCAAGACGGCTCCAAGGCTCTATGGGCAGGACGGGGCGGAGGACCCCACGGTCTATGCCCACTACTTCTCGTGCGTGAACGGATGGGACTGGTGGCTGCTCGAGTTCGACGGCACGGACGAGGCGTTCGGCCTCGTCGAGGGCTACGACGACGAGCTCGGCTACTTCAGCATCAAGGAGATGGCCGAACTGAACCGCCAGATGGGGTTCGCCGCCGTCGAGCGCGACGAGCACTTCTCCCCGAAGCCGCTCAGCGCCGTCAGGAGGAGGTAGCCGCATGGTCACGGTCGAGTTCGACTCCATGGGCGAGGCGGTCCGCCTCGCCCTCGTGGCCGGGGAGTACGCGGGCGGCGGCCTGGCCGTCCTCCTCCTCGACGCCACGGACCCGCGCTCCGACGGCTACATGGCCGAGTGGGGCGTGCTCACGGCGAGCGTGCCGGCTGCGGCCGAGTGGTGCCGCGGGCGGGGCAACATCGCCATCGACGCCGACGTGCCCGCGGCGCTCCTCGAGGCACTCGTGGCCGCCGGCATACTCCGGATGTCTGGCCGCTCGGCGGCGTCCGGGATGGCCCGCTACCCGCTGGCCACGGTCGCCGGGCACGCCCTCGACGGCATGGGCGGCCTGACCGAGACCCTCGAGGAGGCGCTCGGCTCGACGGTCGTCGTCGAGTACGAGTCGGGCGGCGACGGTGGGGCGTTCGAGGCGGGGACCGCGCCGGCGGGCTCGGCCGAGCTCGAGCGCCTCATCGCCGCCGCGAGGTCCGAGGCCGACGCGCTGGCGGGCACCGGCGGATGGGCGGCCGTCCGGGTCGGTTTCGGGGATGCCGAGACCATCGACTGCGAGACGGGCCGGACGGTCTACGCGACCGGGGCGGAATAGCCACGGCCGCCACCCGCACGGGCATGCCGGCGACGGCGTGCCCCTCGCGGCGTTTCCTGGGGATGGACCGCGCCATCCCCGGACCCCTGCGCGCCAAAGGGCCTAGGCCCCTTGGGACCCGTATGACGGGCATGACGGGAATGACGGCACGGCGGACACATGCCTTCGGGCGTCACCGTGTCCCGCCGGATCGGCCTTTCGGCCGATGCGTCCCCGCCGGGGTGCGGGGACGCCCGCGCCGCGTTCCGCGCCGCTCTCGCTGCGGCTCCCTGGCAACGCTCCCCAGGGTCGCGTTTCGTACGCCTCCGCTCACGCCGGCCCCGGACGGTGAACGGCTGCATTCGATGGCTCCCAGAGGTCGCCATCATTCCGCCGTGGTCACCGGCCGGGGCCTCTCGCCCCGGGTCGCCGTGCGTACGGGGGATGCTCCCCAGGGTCGCGTCCCCCTGCGCGCGGCTCAGCCGGGGCTCACCTCGACGCAGTCTCGTCGGACGGGGCCGACATGCGGCTGCCGGTCGATGCAAGATGTGTATCCGTGCGTACACGGCGTCTTTCGGCCGCCGTGCACGCACGGATATCTTGCCCTGCGGGGCACGTCCCCCGAGCTTGCGGGACGCCTGTTGCGTCCCGGTCCCGGGAGACGGGAAGGGGGGCCGCAGCCCCTCTTCGAGATGTGCACGCGGCGCGTCCTATACGTATCACATCTCGTCTTCCCGGCCGTCGTCCATCGCCCGCTCCATCATGCGGTAGGTCGCCATGCCGATCCCGAGCGCGTGCTGTATGCCGCCCCTCGTGAAGCCACGACCGAGCTTTCGCCCGCTGATCGCCGCCTTCCTGAGGGCGCGCCCGTGCGCGTCCCTTCGATCGTATGTCGGTCGGTACTCGAAGACCAGGTCCCTTTCCTTGAGATTCCGGTCACGGCTGAGGCGCATATGAACACCCCTCCGCTCAAGCGACTCGTTGAGGGCGCGCATTTTGTTCGACGCGTCTGATGAGGCGACCTCGCGGACGCTTTCGCGAACGACCCGGCGAACGTGGTCCTGGTCGGTTTCGAAGCCCGGGTCGGCCTTCGAGCCGATCTCGCGGGCCCGCTGCTCGCCCCTCGACTCCTGCCGGGCGTGGACGCGACTGTTGCGCGTCCCGCGCTCAAGCTGGGAGAGCCCCCAGCGCCCGTCCATCTCGCGCATCCTCGCCGCGTGGAGGGTCCTCTGGCGAGACGCCCTGCCGTCGTTGAGGCGCTTTCCGGTCGAGAGGTCAGTCCGGTTGACGGCGATATGCACGGCGTAACGGTCGGTCCCGTCCCTCGAGTGCTCTAGGTGGAGTGCCCACGCCGCCTCCTGGTTCGGGTAGTAGCGCTCGACCCACTCGCGTGCGAACTCCATGCAGTCGCCCTCGGACATCCTTCCCCCGTTGACGTCGCACTCGTCGGGGTTGAACGCGATGATCTGGTGATAGCAGTAGGTGCATTTCGAGCCCTTTCGCCCGGGCTCGTTGTGCCCGTAGGCCGCGCGCGTGCGCTCCATCTCGCGGGACCAGTTCGCCGGGTCGCCGAGGTTCCGGGAGTCGAAGTCGAGCACGTCGTGTTTGCTATTCGTGTTGTCCAGATAACCCGATAAGCTCTTCATATGCTGCGTGCCTGTGATCGCCACCTGCTTGATTGCGGTCATATCCATCCACTTCCTATTCGTTCCAGGCCGCCCACTCGTCCATGAACGCCGCGTTGTCCTCGTCGGCCTTGGCGGGATCGTTCAGGGCGGTCTCTTCTTCACCGGATGCGTCGCCATCGGCGTCGAACTCGGGACACCACGGGGCGGGGGCTTCATATGCGTCGCCTTCTGCGGCGGCTCTCGCGCGGGCGTAGTACGCGGCCCGTTTCTCGCGCTCGGCCTCCTCGTCCCCGAGCCCGAAGAACGGGCCGGCGGGCGTCCTGTTGGCGTAGTCGAGCGGGAATTCGAAGACGCCCTCACGTCCGGGCTTCGAGTTCTCCCCGCCCTTGATCGCGATGAGGCCGTCGCGGATGGGGATGCGGTTCTGCCACTCCCATTCGTTTATCAGGGGAACGGCCGCCTCGTTGTAGCTCGTGCCAGATGAGGAGCGCCCTGCGCCTTTCTGGCTAGACGTTCCCATCGAGCGCACGGTCCGCTTTCCCGCGAGTGCCGTGAAGAACTTGAAGTCCTCTGGCTCGGAGAGAGACAGAGCGACCTTGATGCCGATGGAGCCGATCAGCTTGTCGCGACCGGCCCCGCCGTCGCCTGGGTCGTTGTAGGCATTCAATTCTTTGAGATTTTGAACGAAGATTTGCTCGCGTATTCCCATCGACCGTCCGAGCGTCGCGATGGCCGGCAGACACGCGACCTTGACGTTGAGGTTGCCGATTTCGTCGAGCACGAGCGCTGTCTCGTGTGGCATGCGGCCCCCGTTTCCCTTGCACGCCCGCTGCGCCACCTGCCACCACTGGTTCAGGAAGCAGGTGTAGACGACCCCGTACGGGTCTCCCTCGTCGAGCATCTCGATGTAGACCGCCGTCTTCCTCTCGATGAGGTCGCGAATGGAGACGCTGCTCTCGGAAGTCACGGCGCGGAGCGCTCCGTCCGAGAAGATGCTCAGTGCCTCCTTGAGGGTCGAGACGACGTTCTTGCCGGCCGTCGTCGCGCCGCCGTCACCGAGGAGGTCGGACGCCGGCGAGAACGCCGGGTGCGACGGCCCGAGCTCGCGGATGTAGTCCTTAAGCGGGGCCGAGGGGTCCTTCGGGTCGTCGCCGGCGGTCCCGCGCTCCACAAGCGCGGCGACGCTCGCGAGGTTCTTCTGCCTGCGGGGGATGTCGGCCGTGCAGACGACGAGGATGCAGGCGGCGAGCATGTTGCGCGCTGCCTTGGGGAAATACGTGTTCTTCTCCCCGCCGATTGGGATGAGGTCGACGGCAACCTGCCGGGCCGTCCTCACGGCCCCGTCAATGTCGCCCGCCTCGACGGCGTCGGCGACAAGTCCGATGGGGTTGTACGAGCTGGCACCGGGATAGCCGGTCAGGTCGAGGACAATGGTCTCGTAGCCGAGCTCCCTCGCCTTGTCGGCGGTGAGCTCAAGGATCTCGGGCTTTCCGGTGGAGACGACGTTCCAACCGGCTGCCAGGAACATATGCATATCTTCCAGGACTTGGAATTGTGACTTACCAGACCCCGTTTTTCCAATGCTGATCGCGTGCGGAACGGACGAGTCGAACCAGTATCCGCCCTTGGTCGCGCCGAGCACGAAACCCGCTCTGGCCGGCGCGCCGGACCCGTCCCAGAAATCGTTGCGGCGGTTGAGTTCCACTGCGCCCCGGACGACGTGGGCGTCGCCGTAGATACCTTCGTCGACGTTCCGGTTGCGTTCGGCGTCCTTTGCGACCGTATAGCCGAGGAGAACGAGAAACAGGAGACAGAACGCTGCGAACATGAACGGAATGTGACCGAGCCATGCCCCGGAAAGCCAGAAGGCCGACCACATGTCGAAACCGATGGCGTCGAGCCAGGCCACCCAGTTGACGGGAAGCGAAGCGGCGATGCATCCGACAACGGGCGCTGCGAGGGGATAGCAGGCGACGGTAAGCACGGTGGCGAACGCGGCCGATAGAATTGCGTTGAACTTGAGATTGTTCACGGTTGCGCCCTCCCTAAACGTTTCGGGCGTCGGCAAGGAAGGACGAGACGGCCTCCGCGGTGCTTCCGACCCTTGTGAGCGCGGCGTTGAGGAACGGGGAGATTCGGCCGGGGTCATGCGTGATGTGGACCTCATGCGTTAACTGATTCAGGTTCGATCCGGCAAGTCGGAGGTCCCGGTACAGGAGTTTCAACGTTTCGGGATCGGTGGAGATAACGGGGCGATCGCCATCGACAAGAGCACGTCGACGCAGATAATCGCTCATGTTAAGGCCCGCGGCGGCGGCGCGCCGCTCGATGGCGGCGCGCTCCTGCGAGGAGACCCTGACATAGATGCGTCCCGAACGCTGGGGGCTACTCATCGTCCGCCATTCCGGCAGGGATGAAAGCATGGGAGATGCCGACGCGATGGGCGTTCCCCGTGCTGTCGCAGAGGGCGAACGCGAACGCGAACGGTGCCTCAGTGTAGGGTGTAGTGGATCGGGCGTCGAACACAAGGGACTGGAGGTCGAGATAGGAGGCTTCAAGCTCGGTAAGGTGCTCGCGCGTCACGGGGACGCCGCGGTATGAAACGACGGGGAGATCGGGATTGTCGCAGTGGTATGCGAAGAGCGTGCCGGGGACCTCCTCCTGGATGACGGAGTCGAGCGAGGGGATATCGGGATAGGCTTCCGGCGAAAACGGCCAGACGAAGAAAACGTGGCTCCTCTTGCCGGCCTCCTCGGGGTTGAGCTCGATGGTGAACTTCGGGGCGATCTCGAATCGGTTGCCCGACAGCTTGAGGGACTTGAACTCCATGAGGGTTCCTTTCGATGGGATGATGGGACCGGACGGTCGGTCCCACCGGTCAGTTAGTTTTGGTTGTGGGCTTGGGTGAGGGTTATCAGGCGTGCCGTTGCCGTGCGGCGGAAGCCATACTCGACGCCGCGCTCGGCAAGGAAGGTGCGGTGCTCGTTAAGCCGCTTTGCGAGTACCGCGGGGGTGGCGTCGTCGAGCGCCGCGTCCGCGATGAGCTGTGTCGCGGTGCCCTCCCATGCTCCGGGCCTCGTTGCCATGAAATCGAGGACAGACATGACGCAGCTCGGGACCTCGCGCTCGCGCAACTCCTCGCGGCTGGTTTGCTCAACAAGTTGCCATCGACAGTCGTTGAACGCGAGTTTATATTCGGCTAGGTCGACGTCGCGTCCAGTGATGGAGAGGGTCGCTTTTCCGTCGAACATCGCGTCTTTAGATAGCAACAGACATTCATCTGCTGCTCCGAGGATGCCGTTCGAGCCGCTGATCGTATTGAAGATGTTAGCCTCGTCGCCCATTTTGCGAGTGTGATGAACAAGCAAGATGCACAGGCCGTTTTTGTCTGCAAAGGCCTTGAGCAGGCCTATATCCTGATAGTCGGATGCATACACGCTGTCTCCGGTTGCAACCCTGACCTTTTGCAGCGTATCGATGATGACGAGCCGTGTCGTCGGCTGGGCGGAAACGAAGCGCTCCAGCTGAACGGTAAGTCCGTTGTTGAGTTTGTCGGCTACGATGGCGAATTTTAGGTCGTCGTTGGCGACGTCAACGAGGTGGAATAAGCGGTTTTGGATGCGCCCGAAGGTATCCTCAAGGCAGAGATAGAGCACCCCTGCGCGCTCGGTGGCGTGATCGAGGAATGCCCGTCCAGTACTGACGCAGATGGCCAGCCAAAGGCAGAACCAGCTCTTACCGACTTTGGGGGTGCCGGCGAGCACCACGAGACCGGTCGGGATGAGCTCCTCAACGAGCCAGGTTACGCTTGCAAGGGGGCTTTCGAGGAGGTCCTGCGCGCTGCGCACCTCGAGCTCACCGGGCATCTAGACCGCCTCCGCGCGGATGACGCGACAGCGGCCGCGATAGTCGGTGACGATCTCGACGCCGAGGGCTGTGCAGAGCGCGTCGATGCGGTCCGCCTGTTCGATAGCGAATCCGAGAATGTCCTCATCGGTAGGATTGCGCGGGAGACCGTGGGCCTCCAGCGTGCGCGCTACGCGCTCGGCGTGCTCAAAGTAGGCGGAATAGTCCATTTGTGCTCCTTGTAGATATGGGCCGCATGGAGCATGTAATATGGACCATGCGGTTTATGTACCGCGGACGGGTGCTGCTTCTTGGCGGGAGGGCACCCGTTTTTCTTTTTCAGGCTAGCCAACGCCGGCCATCTCCTTTCGGTCGTCGGGCTCTTTTAGCCCGAGCTCGCGGTAGAGCGCGGAGCGGGCGATGTACCACGTCTTTCCGAGCTTACGAAACGGAAGCTCACCGGCCTTGGCGAGCTTTTGAGCCTTGGAATAGCTCACATTCATAATCTCGCTGGCCTCAGCGAGAGACAGGAGCTTGTCCATATATACCTCCTCTCTTATCGTTAATTCCATTGTACACTATTAACAAAGAGAAACTAAGAAAAACAAAAACCAAATTGAAATGAGACATAGATAAAGGCTAAAGTTGAAACCAACATCGCTATAAAGCTTTATTTAGAAAGTTGATTAAGTAATGGCTAGAAAAGTATTCATCGCGAGGAACCGAAGCACCGGATTCCACTCCCTGGTCGAGGTGGTTCGTGGGGTTGAGGCGGCGGAGAAGTCGGCTCCAATGGACTTCGAACTTGCGGAGCGCCTCATGCGCTGGGGCACTCTCGACGAGCTCGTCACGGCCATTTCGGATTCTGGTCCCCTCATCGACCGCAGCATCTATAAAGAGGAGAATAGGCGGCTGTCTATCGACGAGGCCATCGAGGTCGTGGAGGAGTCCGTCGGCGGCGAGCGTGGTTTCACGCGTTGTGACGAAGACTTCCTCTATCTCCAGCTGTGCCTTGAGGGGATGTCTACGACGGGCAGCGCTTCGTCACTCTATCCCTCTCAGGCCTCCATTACTCGCGACCTCAATCGTCATGGACTTATTGAGTCCAACGGCCTTGACGAGTTGAAGAAATGGCAGGAAGAAGATCCCGACTGCGTCGTTGTGATTGAACCCTTGAGGGATGTCGTCCTATGCCGAAATCTAGGTTCGGTTCTGCTCAGGTTGATCGCAAACATCATGTCGGGGCATGAGAACGTCCTTGAGAAAAGCGGGTTCAAGCGCTTCGAAAAGAAACGTCGCTGGTGGATTACTGGGGAGCTCAAGGACTCCTATTACGTCCTGCCATTCCAGCACAATTCCTCCTTCGATATGACTCTCAACTACTCGACCAAGTGGTTCAAGAACGTCTTTTCCTATATGGTCATTAATCCGCTCGAGACGCGCATCCTCGATCTTAGGCCGAGAAAGAGTAAGGTTCTTTTCGGATCGGTCCCCAACGCGGTTCTGATAACCGCGCAGATAAAGACCGGCGAGGGCGCACCGTTTTTCGACATCGGCTGGAAGCCGGAGGTCGAAAAGACCCAGCTGTATCTCGGTATCGATGACGGGGGTACCCAGAGAGACGAGGCCATTGCCTTCGTGGAGTCCGTTGCCGAAATGCTGGCCGGGCTGACGACGAAGGACGGCGATCAACTTGGGTGGTCTGTAGGCGGGCCTTCGATCTTCGATGATGTGCCGGTGCCCAGATACCATTTCCACTCGACGGCGGCGGCGATGTTCGGGGCTATCTTCTACCGATACGGCTGTGTCCCCACGACGTGCAAAAATTGCGGAAACGGCATTTTGGTCAAAACCAGGGGGAAGAGGCGCGAGTTCTGTTCCCCGTCGTGCAGGACGCAGTATTCGAATCGAAAGGCGGGGCTCTAGATGAATCCGTTTATCATCGCGGGCGCGGTGTGGCTGGCGGTCGCCACCGCAACCATGCTGTATCAAGTGGTCCGCAGGAAGCTCGGGGATCGGGGCTCGATGGTCGAGGCGTCTTGGCGCGACTTGGCTATGTCGTCGATCGGTTTCGGGCTTCCGTTCGCGGCGCTCGCGCTTGCCGCCACCGGCGTGGCAACCATCTTTCTTCACTAGAGGTGCGGTAGCATGGCGACGGTGCCCCGCAACAAGGGTAGTTACGCTCCTAGGACGGTTGGTAGCTCTTGGCAGGTAAAGTACCCGCTCGGCTGGAATGAGCGCAAGAAGCGATACGACGAATATCGCGAAGAGGTCGCTTCGGAGGCCGAGGCCATCGCGCTGATCAAAGCCATCAACGACTACGTTTATCACGGGGGCCTTCCGCAAGACGTACCCGAGTGGAGACGCAGGGCAAAAGGACATTCCGAGGGTGACGTCCTAACGCTCGATGGATTCGCCATGTCCTATATCGCGATGCGGGAGAGACGGCGAAAAGTCCAGGAGAGGACCATCGAAAGCAACCGCGAGGCCTGGGCAAGACTCCGGCCGTACCTCGGCGATCTGCCTCTGAGGCGGGTGACGCCCTTCGTCATCGATGAGGCATATGCCTGCATGGGGAGTCCGGGGGACGATAACCTTGCCGGCAGGGTCTACTCCGGAACGACGATTGAGAAAAGTCATGCGTTTCTGCGGCAGCTGCTCAAGGACGCCGTCGAGCGGGGCTATATCGACAAGAACCCCTGCGATTCGATTGACGCTCCCAAAAGGGATACCAAGGAGAAGGTCGCACTCACTTTATTTCAAGCCCAGGCGCTATTTAACTACATAACGAGTCGCCCCCTGGAGGCACATGCCATTGGCGTGCTGCTTGCGCTGAACTGCGGGCTTAGACTTTCCGAGATGCTCGCGTTGACCTGGCAAGATTATGAAGGCGGCGTGCTGTCTGTAACTAAAGCGCTGAACAAAGAGAAGCAGACGTACAAGTCGACGAAGAACGAAGACAACAGGAGAGTCCCTGTCCCGATGCCGCTCATACCGGTCCTCGATGAGTGGCAGAAGATCCAAAGGCGCATTTACTCGGACAACCTCGGCCTTCGCTGGAGCGAAGGCGCACCCATTGTAAACAGCAGAAACGCAAAGCACATCCTTCAGCGGTCTTTCACGCGTTGGTTCGATTCGGCAAGGCTCGAGTATCCGATACCCGACGACTTCGAGTTTCATGGGTTTAGGCATACATACGTGACCTTGTTGAGCCGCGACTGTGGAGTGGACCGGCGGACCGCGAAGAGCATGAGCGGTCACAAGAACGATCAGGCCTTCGATATCTACACTCATACAAACGATGAGTGGCAGCGAAGGGCGGCTAACGAGCTCGGTGACATCTTGCAGCCTAATGACGGCGCTAGAAAATGCTACAACTGCGCTTACTGGGGCGTATCTCCCCTAGATGCCGATCGTGGTGCCTGCTGGAACGACCCCGCCGGGCTAATCGAAGCAAAAGCGGGCGACTCGTGTGGCAAGGGCCTGTTCATTGCCAAAACCGCGAAAGCGTGACGGCGTCGGGCATATCCCATTGAAGCTGTCATTTCCGTCATAGGTGTCATTTGCAGACTTGCGTATTGGTTGTTTGTTAATCAGCAGGGGTGATATTAAAGCTGTTCAAATATGGCGGCGGAATCCGATCAGAATATGCTCAGAATGATGATATGAGCAGATAATGAGCAGATAAAAATGCTCGATAATAAATGCATGATACAGCTATTTACCTGCGTAAACGTATAATAGGTTCTACAGAGAAAGAGCCGCCCCGCCCTCATAACCCGGAGGTCGTAGGTTCAAATCCTGCCCCCGCGACCAAGGACTTTTAGCAGCTCAAAGGCATTGTTCCTCTGGGCTGCTTTCTTTTATATCTTATATTTGTAGCAGCGTTATAGCAGACTTTGTAGCAAATGACACTGCAAACTAAACTCAATTCGAGCCACGCTAATAGTCCGCTAGTTTGCTACTGGGGTATCCCCCCCCATGTTCAAGTAGGGCTATAGCCATAGGGCACCAATGACGGGAGATAAATTACTGCGTGTTAGGGTTTTTCAGACGGGGGTGGTCTTCTTTTAGAAGAATAAGACCGATATATTTAGAAACTTTAACCTTTACGCCGAGTTGGGGGTATTTCGCCCGTCTTTTAATTAAAAGCGCCAACTTGGTTAAAGCCCGCCGCCCGCTATTGCTGTTTTGCGGCTCTGTGGTGGCATTGCAAGCGGCTTTCTTGCCCCTGCCGCTTATTGGGTACGTGCGAATTGGTCAAAGCGGCAAATATCGCCATACAACAACGAAAAAGAGCGCCCGCCAACTGAATGGCAAGCGCTCTTTTTCGTTAGCCTGTTCGGCTATGGGCGAATTGATTGTAGCAGCGTTGTAGCAGGCGGTGCTATCGCTCGATGCCCTTTTTCTTGAGTTCCCTATAAAGCGGAGCGCGGCTTACGCCTGTGCGCTCGCATATCTCCTTAACGGAAATGCCGCCGTCTTTGTATAGCCTTATGGCGGTATCCATCTTGTCGGGGTCTGTGGCGGGTCTGCCAAACTGCCGCCCGCGTGCTTTTGCCGCCGCGATGCCCTCTGCTTGTCTTTCCTTAATCAGTTCGCGTTCAAACTGTGCCATAGCCGCGCACATTGCAAAGAAGAAACGTCCTTGTGGGGTGCTGGTATCGGTGCCCTCTTTGATGGATACAAGCGAAACGCCGTTTTCCTCGAAGCGCTCGGCAAGGCTGAATAGTTGCTTGCTGCTTCGCGCCAAGCGGTCATAACTGCAAACTACAACAGTATCGCCCCTCCTTAACTGTCCAAGCATTTTGTCGAGTTCGGGGCGGCTTTCCTTAACGCCGCTGATTTTGTCGCTAAAAATCTTATCAACGCCACGTTTAGCCAACTGGTCTAGCTGTCGGTCTAGGTTCTGTTCTTTGGTGCTAACGCGTGCATATCCAAATATCATTACTTGCCCCCTTTGTAGGTGTATCTAAAAGTCTAAAGCATTTCGGGACAATAATAAAGAGATAGTTAAAGAGACGGTTAAAGCGCCTGTTTTTTGCTTTGTTCTCGGTTGCTTATCGCCGTCTCTTAACGTGTGCTTTTGGGACACGCTCAAATGCCAGAGTCTTTGTCGCTATATTGCCAAACTGCCGCTGATACGCTGATAAACTCGAACGGTGTTTGCGGTCGCATAGGGCTATAACAAATCGCACGCCGCCCGCCGCGCCCGTGTTTCCCGTCACGATTTATTGCTTTCGCGCTTCAACTAAAACACTGAAAGAATCAAGCAGCTGTTCCTTGGCGTGGTTGAGCGATGCAATGCAAGCGTTAATCTGCTCTATAGCTGGTTCGCCTGTTGGCGTGTCCTCAAGTGCTATCGCCGCCGCTTCTTTAATCGCCCGTTCGAGACTTGGCGCAAGCAGACCGAATCGCTCGCGGTCGTTGAGCTTCCCGACAATTCCAATGAGATAGCTTTTCAACTCAAACTCTTGCGCCTGCTTATAGAACTGATACGGCGTATTGAAGTTCTCACGCGTCCACGCTGCTAACGCTTCGCCTACAGATTCACCATTCCTGTATTCGGTACTCCAAACATCAAGAAAAGGTGAACTTGAATCGTCAAGCCCTTGCAATATGAGGGCGCGTTCCTTTCCATTGCATAGCAAGGGATTGTTATAAACGCGTTTGCAAATCCCTATGTCGATGCTTAAAGCGTCTGCAAGCTCTGCCGCGTTGCCTATGTCGAGCGCTTCGAGGATTTGGCAAAACTGGACATTTGCGTCCTGTACGCGTCTTTCGTCTCGGTGCAACGGCTCGCACAAATCTAAATCACTTGGCAAGCGTGCCAAATCGCTAAAGGCTTGATTTGCAAGGCTCATTTCTTCACGAAAGCACGTCTCGCAAGTGCTGAAAGCGTCAAAGCATGATTCGCGCTCATCGTTTCGGTTGTTGATTGAACATTGCATGATTGAATCGTCAAGTAGGCTTCTATTCATTTCGAATCGCTCCATTTGTCCGTTTTAACGTTGGCGGTTACGTGCTGCCGTCCTGCCGCCTTTGCTACCGTTTAGTCGGGCTTTTCCTATCGCAAGCGCCGATTCATCAACAAGTGGCATACCACGCCGCCCGCTGCTGCCGACAGTTACAAGTTCAAGGTCTATTAGCGTTGCTATAAAGGCTTCGTATTCCTCGGGGCAGTTGAAGTGCAAACCGAGCTGAAAGCCCCTATAACCCTGTTCACCCTCGCGCGGTATGGCGTGTGTGGTCGTGTTCGAAAGCAGTTCAACAAGCCGCCAATAACGCCCGTAGGACTCCATTCCACCGACTGAAATAAGTTGATTAAGATAGGGGTTCCCAGCGTTAGCGGCTTCATGCTTAACCTATGATATGGGGCAGTTGGAAAGTGCCCGCGCCGCACATGCTTCACCTGCTTTGTTAAGTTCATCGCCCATAGCCGCCGCCCGTTATAAACCGAAATATTGACACACTTGGTCGCGGTTAAGACGAATCATATTTCCGCGAATCCTTACCGCCGACAGCTGCCTATCTTTAACAAGGTTGTAAACAGTGCCCTTTGAGATTTGCAAGCAGTCTGCAACCTGCTTAACGGTTACAAGCTCTTGAAAGTCTTTTAAGTTGCGCGGTGCTTCTTGCCGCTCGGTGCTTTTCATTAGTGCCCCTTTCAACGTGCCGAGTTGGACGAATCGCGATTCTATGGGGCTATATAAACATAAAAGCGTTCTATGGGCTTCTAGCAAACGAATACGCCAATAGGCAATTTAATAAGCTATATCATTCAGAAAAGATTGAATCAGCAGCGGGCGTGATTAAAAGAGACTCGCCAAAACGTAATATGTGACCTCGGGTAATTACTAAAGCGATGGTTTTAGGTTGGGTTAACCCTTAAAGGTATGTTTACCAGCGCTTTTTTATTACGCTAAAGTGTGTAAATGAGTTTTTGATTAACATATGGACTTCATAACTCGGTGTGCTAAAACAAGTTTTCAACAGGTTTTCAACCAGTTTTCAACAATGCTTGCCGTCTTCTTTTCTTCTAATAAAGTTGCACGCCCGCCGCGCTCGCGCTTGCCCCTAAAGGCGCAAGCGTGGCGGGCTGCTGTTATCTAGTCTTATCTGTTCTTATCTGTATTGGCACCCTATAGGGTCGCTATACAAAGAGTAAAGCCACCCTATAGAGTTGCCATATCGGGCGTATGGGGTGGCTGGGGCGCTTATTTGTCGCTGCTGAAAACTGTCTCTCCTAGTTTGTGCGTTGCGGCTTCGATAACAGCGCCCAGCGTATAGTAAGCATCGCCAACGTGATTGTCTGGGCATATGCCCGCATCGGCTGCGCCTGCAAGCATTTTCAGCAGGCACGCCGCGCCATTTAGGGCTGAAATAGCATCCTCTGGTTCATCGTTGAACGTTATCAGTGCTTTGCTCTGTTTATCCATGTTGCTATGTCCTTTCTAGGTATAGAAACGTACTTACCTGTTCGTTGACTGGTCGCACCTCATTAGGCACTCTACGATGCCCGCCGCCCGCCGCTTCGCGTCTGGGTCTGCACTTGCGTATACGTTCAGCGTCATTGCTGCGTTGGCGTGTCCTAGGTTGCTTGAGACGGTCTTAACGTCCATGCCGTGGGCAAGCGCCAATGTTGCCCACGTATGGCGCAAATCGTGGAAAGACAAACGCCGCCCCTCGGTGCCACGCGTGCCGAGCATCTTTGTTAAAGATGCCCAGTCTTTAGATAGCCTGTCTGGGTGGTAGTACCCGAGCGCATCGCCAAGAATGAAAGAATTGGGGTTAAGCGATGCCATATTATCGGCGAATGTCTGCCGCTGCTTTTCCTGCCATTGCTCAAGCACTTCTAGCAAAGTGTCGGGCAGAACAACGTCTCTTGCCTTGTCGGTCTTTGGCTGCTTGATATATGCACCTCCTTTGCCGAGTCCAATTGAGCGCCTAATCCATATAACGCGATTGTCCGCGTCAACGTCTTGCCATTGCAGCCCGCATACCTCCCCGCGCCGTATTCCTGTGTTTAGTGCTATGTATGCCGCGACAGTAACGGGGGACAGCTCAAGCAGACTTAGCTTGTCGAGAAGTTCGGCAAGCGCCGTTTCGTCTAGCGCGTTGATACCCTGCTTTTTGTTGACACGCTTGGGCGGCTTAACAAGGGATAGCGGGTTCTTGTCAATAACGCCCGTAGCGATAGCGTTATTAAGAACCATCTTTAGCAGCCTGAAAGCCTTTCCTATAGTGGAGGGTGAACGGTCTTCCTTAACAAGCTCGGCTATCCATTTTTCAGCATCAATAGGCTGTAAATCTTTTATTCGTGTTTCGCTAAAAGTTGCGGCTATATACCGCAGCGAATCGCGATAGCTGCTTATGGTTGACGGTTCAATAGCTTTAGTCCGCTCCTTTGCGTCTATGTATTGGGACACATAATCGGATATGGGCGTATCTGCCGCGTGTAACGATATGCCGCCGTTGCGGTCAAGGCTTTCGCTATGTTCCCGTTCTTTTTCTTGCCGCCATGCTGCTAGCTCTGCGTTAGCAGCCCGCTTGCCCGTGGCGTTTAGCGTGCGCGTTATATATCGGCGTTTGTTGTTGGTGTCACGGTATGACAGCCGCCCGCGAAACTTGCCGCGTTTTTTATCCTCTAGCAACTCTTGCCCTGTGTAGTAAAGCGTGCCCATAGCCAAACCCTTCAAGAACATTTCATATTCGTATTTGTAGCAGCGTTGTAGCAATCATGTAGCAAACAGCTGATTCTAAAGAACTAACTGAATGATTAAACATTACGCAACCATATGAACTGTATGAACAAAACAGCAGCTCAAATACCATGTTATCACATGAAAGAAGAGCTATTAGATTTGCAGGACAGAATAATATAAAGCACTCTCATAACCCGGAGGTCGTAGGTTCAAATCCTGCCCCCGCGACCAAGAACTTGCAGCTCGTCGGCCTAGTCGGCGAGCTTTTTTGTTATTCCGGGATCGTTTCTTCGGTTCAATTCTCGGCCTCTCAAACAAAATCTCGATCTGTAACATCTAGACCCGATTTGGGCGGCTAGGTGTTACAGATCGAGATATACCGGTGGGTTGGGTCGTGTTTGTCTAAATCTGTAACACGAGGGACGGATTTTGCCGAGTTGTTGTTATAGATTTAGATTTTCTAGCAGGCGGGTTTGGTTTGTCTCGATCTGTAACAGGTAGGGGTCAAAAGTGGGTCTAGCTGTTACAGATTGAGATTGTTGAGGTTGGGTCGAGGGGAATATCTCGATCTGTAACAGTAAGACCCGGTTTTGCCGAGTAACTGTTACAGATTGAGACGAACCGACGGGCCGCCCCGCCCATCCCCATCCACCTGCCGCTACCTGCCGTCCGCCGATTTCCGTTGCGCTGTTGTATTCCCATGCCATATCCTCTAGACAACTACGCGGCATCATCGCCGCCGCGCCTACAAGAGAGGAATATCCATGACCGCACCTGCATCCAAGCTGCTCCAGCCCATTACGGTTGGCCCCCTTGAGCTCAAGAACCGCATTATGTTTCCGCCGCTGACCACCGGCTACGAGGAGCGTGACGGTTCCATCGGCGAGCGCAGCCTGGCTTTTTACGAGCGCTTGGCCCGTGGCGGCGTGAGCTACATCGTCATCGGCGACGTTGCTCCCGTCATGACCGCAAGCCCCACGCCCAAGCTGGCAACCGACGCCCAGATCCCCACGTTTAAGGCGCTGGCCGATGCCGTCCACAAGCACGGCGCCAAGGTCGCGCTGCAGCTGTTCCACCCCGAGTACGACGTGCCCGGTGTCGGCCGCATGGTCATGGGCTCCATGGCCGCTGCCAAGGCCGCGCAGGAGGCCAAGGCCGCCGGCGACGAGGAGACCTTTGCCGCCAAGATGGCCGAGTCCAACGAGATCCGCAACCAGGCCTACGCCAAGCTGCATCACGACATGCAGCACTTTGTGAACGAGGCGAGCGTAGAGCAACTCACCCAGATCAAGGAGGCCATCGCTGCCTCGGCCGCCCGTGCGCAGCAGGCCGGCATCGATGCCATCGAGGTCCACGGCGACCGCTTGGTGGGTTCGCTGTGCTCGGCCATCCTCAACCAGCGCACCGACGAGTACGGTGGCTCGTTCGAGAACCGCGTCCGCTACGCGCTGGAGGTTGTCGCTGCCATTAAGGAAGCCGCGCCGCAGCTGATGGTGGAGTACAAGCTCCCCGTGATCATGGAGAACCCCGACGGCACGCCGCGCGGCAAGGGCGGCCTGCGGCCCGACGAGGCCTGCGAGTTCGCCAAGCTGCTCGAGGGCGCGGGCATCGATATGATCCAGGTCGCACAGGCCAACCACACCGGCAACATGGGCGACACCATTCCGCCCATGGGCGCCATGCCCTACAACTGGACGCTGCCCGTGGCCGAGCGCGTCAAGGCCCTGGTCTCCGTGCCGGTGGCAACCGTGGGCCGTGTTGTCTCGGTCGAGGCCGGCGAGAAGATTCTGGAAGACGGCGCCGCCGATATCATCGCCTATGGCCGCTCGCTCATGTGCGACCCCGACATTGCGCTGAAGGCCGCCACGGGCGAACCCATCCGCGAGTGCCTCAACTGCAACAAAGGTTGCGTCGACGCGATTCAAAACCGCAAGTACATTTCGTGCGTGCTCAATGCCGAGAACGGCGACGAGGCGACCATCGCCATTAAGCCGGGCGAGGGCGACAAGAAGATCGCCGTGGTGGGCGGCGGTATTGCCGGCCTGGAGGCCGCGCGCGTGGCGGCCAAGCGTGGCTACGACGTGACCGTCTACGAGGCGAGCGATCATCTGGGCGGCCAGATCGTGCTGGCGGCCGCGCCTCCGCGCAAGGACGAGATCATGCGCTCGGTCGAGTACTACGAGAAGATTCTGCCTGGCCTGGGCGTGAAGGTTGAGCTCAGCCATGCCGCTACCGCTGAGGACCTCAACGCCGCCGACGCCGCGATTGTGGCCGTGGGCGCGCACGACGTGGTCATCCCCGTTCCGGGCGCCGACTCGGAGAAGGTCGTCTCGAGCTGGGACGTGCTGGTCGGCAAGGTGGAGCTTACGGGCCGCGTCGCCGTCATTGGCGGCGGCCTGGTGGGCACCGAGACTGCCGAGTACCTGCTGCAGCACGGCTGCGAGGTGGCGATCGTGGAGATGCTCGACAAGATTGCCGCGGGCGAGTCCGAGACCATTCTGCCGCTGATTATGAGCGACTTTGCCGAGCACAACGTGGAGCAGCACGTGAAGACCCGCCTGACCGCCATTACCGACGAGGGCGTGGAGGCCGTGCGCACCACCGAGGACGGCGCCGAGGAGCCGGTAAATATCGCCTGCGATTACGTGGTGATGGCCGTGGGCTCCAAGGCCAACGCGTTTGACCTGGACGGCGTGACGGTGCCCGTGACCTGCGTGGGCGACTGCTCGGGCGAGCGCACCGCCGACATTGCGAGCGCCATCCGCACGGCGTATCACGCGGCCAACGAGCTGTAGTTGAGCATCGCGGCCAGGCGGGGCGGTAGCACGGATCCGCCTCGCCCGGCTGTGTCCCGTCGGGTGTCAACCGGTGCGGGGCCTGCAAGCGCAGTAGGTCCCGCCCTTTTTGTTTTGCTCCGGTGGATGGCAATGCGCGGTAATCATGAGGAGTGAGGACGTCTACTGCCTTGCAAATCACTCAAAAATATTGGGGGAGGGGTTAATAAATATATCCTCTATACCAAAGGACATAAAGAGATGCCAATTTTGTTGACAAGCGAATGACGATTAGCTGCGAGTCAGCTACCAGCGTAAATAATCGATAAAGAAATGTCGTAATTTGGTGCCAAATGCCCAGATAACGCCGCGTCTATTTTAATTAACTGCTACGCGCAAACAGCAAAATGCTACTATCTAACAAGCACGTAAGAAAGCAGATTAACGGTTAAGGCTAAGAAGTGGCAGGCATGTCAGAAGCAACAAGGACTCGCGCGCATGCGCCCGAGGTTAGGCAACGCGCCGTCGAGATCCTCCAAGAGGGGGTCGGTCACCGCGCCCTCGCCGCAAAGCTTGGCATTCCCCAGGCCACGGCTCGTCAGTGGGCCCGCGCATATGCCGTGGGCGGTGCCGACGCCGTGCTTAATGCGGGCGCTCGTCATCATACCTATTCGTACGATGTAAAGCTCGCCGTGGTTAAGGACCGTCTGGAAAACGGCTTGACGGTTCGCGAGGCCATGATCAAGTACAAGATTCCCAGCGAATCTTCGGTCAAGGCCTGGTGCCGCCAGTACCGCGAGAGCGGTGAGTCCGCACTGGTCGATAAGCCGCGCGGGCGCAAGCCGCGCGCTAAAAAGGCGGAATAGCGAACGGGATGGTGCGCCCACAGGGGCGCATTTTTCTTGCCGCCCCTCTACTCCAATGCGGACGCGCCCTTGCCCCGTACGCCTAAAACTCCCCACTTGACCGAAAACCTGCCTCCGCTACTCCTCAATTGAGCTATAACGTTAAACAATTGCAGCGTTTTTGCATGGGGGAGCGATGGTATGACGCTACTGTATTTCCTTACCCTGTTTCCGCTGGTACCGGCGCTGGGCATGCTGCTCGCGCGCGGTGACCGAGCCCGCGATGCGGTGGGGCTCATAGGCTCCGGCATTATTATGGCGGTGACAGTTGTAGTCGCCGTCATGTTTTTTTGCACGGGTCCGCAGAGCTTTGAGGTTGCCCTCGGCACCTCGCATGTGCTCTCGATCATCAGCTCCGTCATCGACGTCATCCTGTGCGCCGTCATCCTGTACAACGCGTACAAATATAGGAACGCGCTCACCACGGTGCTCGGCATAGTCCAGCTGGTGGGCTCGCTCGTCTTTGCAGCCATGACGCTGCCCGCGGCCGAGGTCGTCACGGCGACGCCGCTCTACCTGGACTACATGAGCGTGATCATGGTCCTCGCCGTCGGCATTGTCGGCAGCCTTATCTGCGTGTATGCCCTGGGCTACATGAAGGACTTCCAAGCGCACGACGAGCATGAGGCCGTTCTGCGCGGGCAGGCCGCGCCCGACCGTCGCCCGCAGTTCCTGGCGCTTATGTTCCTGTTCCTCTCGGCCATGTTCGTCATTGTGACGAGCGACAACCTTGAGTGGTTGTTCTGCGGTTGGGAAATCACCACCGTGTGCTCGTTCCTTATGATTGGCTACACGCGCACGCTCGAGGCCATCAAGAACGCCTTCACCCAGATCATCCTCAACATGCTGGGCGGCATCGCGTTTTTGGCCGGACTCATGTACCTGCACGTTAACGGCATGCCGCTGACCATTTCGGGCATGATCGAGCTTTCCGGCGCCGGAACCGCACAATCCGCGCTGCTGGTGATGCCGGTCATCCTGTTGTCGCTCGCCGCACTCACCAAGGCCGCACAGATGCCGTTCCATACCTGGTTGCTCGGTGCCATGGTTGCCCCTACTCCCACGAGCGCCCTGCTGCACTCGTCAACCATGGTCAAAGCCGGCGTGTTCCTAATGGTCAAGCTGAGCCCGCTCTATGCCATCTATCCCGTGACCGGCTTTATGGTCACGAGTGTGGGTGCCATCACGTTTTTGCTCGCCGCCCTCATGGCCATCTCGCAGAGCAACGCCAAGCGCGTTCTCGCGTACTCCACCATTTCCAACTTGGGCCTCATCAGTGCTTGCCTGGGTGTCGGCGCACCCGAGGCCGTGTGGGCCGCCATCTTCCTGATCCTGTTCCATACGGTGGCAAAGTCGCTGCTGTTCCTGTGCGTGGGCACCGCCGAGCATCATATCGGCAGCCGCAATATCGAGGACATGGACGGTATGTTCAGCCGCATGCCGCACCTGACGCGCCTGATGATGCTGGGCATCATGGGCATGTTTGTGGCGCCGTTTGGCATGCTCGTGTCCAAGTGGGGCGCCCTGGTGGCGTTTGCCCAGACCGGCAACGTGCTCATGATCATGGTGCTTGCCTTTGGCTCGGCCGCGACGTTTTACTTCTGGGGCAAGTGGCTTGCCAAGCTTTCGGGCGTCGACCCCACGGCTCAAAACGTTGAGGTCAATGTCCATAAGACCGAATGGATGGCCCTCAACACCATCGCCGCGCTGCTGATTCTGTGCTGTGTGGCGTTCCCGGTTATTTCGAGCGGTCTGGTATCGCCTTACTTGGCCATGGTGTTTGGCCGCGTGCCGTACGTTATTGGCAAGGACGCCATGTATCTGATGGTGGTTATCGTGGCTTTTATCGCCGTGGTGCTGCTGACGTCATTCCGCGTGAGCAACAAACCGCACGTCAACGTGTACCTGTCGGGCGTGGGGACCGACAAATATCGCCATTTCCGTGGCTCGATGGGACACGAGATGAAGGCCGAAAAGCGCAATTGGTACTCGGAGGACGCCCTTGGCGAGAAGCGTATTGGCCCCGCGGGTAGCGTCGTGTGCTGCAGCATTATCTTGTTTGCGCTGCTGTGCTGCGCGTGGATTGGGCCCGAGAGACTTGCCATGAGTGCGCCCTCGGTGCTGCGCGGCAAGTATTTTGAAGGTTCGGGCGTCGTGGGCATTTTTATTGGTACCGTGGCGTTTGCCTTGCTGGCGCCGCTTGTAGGCGGCCTGATCGACGGTCTTGACCGTAAGTTTTCGGCTCGCATGCAGGGCCGCGTGGGCCCGCGCCTGCTGCAGCCTTTCTACGATGTGGCCAAGCTGCTGCGCAAGGCTCCCGCCAGCGTAAACACCATGGACGATACCTACATGGCGTGCGCGCTCATCTTTACCGTGGTGGGCGGCGGCATCTTTGTGTCGGGTTCCAACACGCTGTTGTGCGCCTTTATGGTTACGCTCGCCGCGATCTTTGTGGTGTTGGCGTCCGCCTCGACGCAAAGCCCGTTTGCCCAGGTCGGTGCCGACCGCGAGCTGCTGCAGGTTATGAGTTACGAGCCTGCCGTTTTGCTGATGAGCGTGGGCCTGTACCTTGCCACCGACAGCTTCGATTCCATCGCCGTGACGGGGCAGTCGGCCCCCATCATCGTGTACAGCGCGCCCATTTTCCTCGCACTGCTCGCGGTGCTTACCATCAAGCTGCGCAAGTCGCCGTTTGACCTTTCGTATTCGCATCACGCGCATCAGGAGATCGTCCAGGGCGTCGCCACCGAGATGAGCGGCGGCACGCTGGCCAAGATGACCCTTATGCACTGGTGCGAGACCGTGCTGTTTTTGATGTGGGTGGGCATGTTCTTTGTTTGGGACAACCCGGTGAGCTGGGTCGTAGCCCTGGTCGTTATGGGCGCGACGTATTTTGTCGAGGTTCTGATCGACAACACCTTCGCGCGCAGCACCTGGCGCAGCTGCTTTAAGCTCGGCTGGGGCGTGGCGCTGGTGTTTGGCCTGCTCAACCTTATGCCCATCCTCGTCGACGTATTTATTTAGGAGGCGGCATCCATGGATCATAAAATGTCGCACTCGCCGTGGGTTATTCATTACGACGGCTCGAGCTGCAACGGATGCGATATCGAGGTGCTGGCCTCGCTTACGCCGCTGTTCGATGCGGAGCGCTTTGGTGTGGTCAACACCGGCAACCCCAAGCATGCGGATATCTTTTTGGTGACGGGGTCGGTCAATGCCCAGAACCTGCCCGTCGTGCGCCAGATCTACAACCAGATGCTCGAGCCCAAGTGCGTGGTGGCGTGCGGCATCTGCGCGTGCTCGGGCGGCGTGTTCCGCGATGCGTACAACGTGATCGGCGGCGTGGACCGCGCAATTCCCGTGGACGTGTACGCGCCCGGGTGCGCCATTCGTCCCGAGACGGTGATCGACGCCATCGTGGAGGCGTGCGGCATCCTGGACCAGAAGGAGGCCGTGATGCGCGCCGGCGGCGATCCGCTTACCGTGGGCGGTGCCGCTACCTGGGACGGTGGCGTTGAGCTGGGCGAGGACGGGTTTGTGGCTGCGGGGGCCGGGGCTGATGGTGCCGGTGACACGCCCGCTGGGACGCCCGCCGCACCCGCCGCTGCAAAGGAGGCCGAGTAATGCAAAAGGCAATCTATACCACCGTCGGGATCGACGAGCTCCTGTCGCATGTCCAGGCGCTCAAGGGTGTCGGCGCGCGCTTTGTGCAAATGCACGCCGAGCGCAACGTCGATGACGGCTCGTATCGCCTGCTCTATACGTTTATCAACGTTCGTGCTGCTCAGGAGCATATTGTGCAGGACGGCAGCTATGCGATCGAGAACCTGGTGGTTGAGGGCATCGACCAGTACCAGGAGATTCCGTCCATCAGCTCGTATTATCCGGCGGTATTCCCGTTTGAGAACGAAGCGCACGACCTGTTTGGTCTTGCCATCACCGACATGCAGCTCGACTTTAAGGGCTTTTTCTACCAGGTTTCGACTGCCGAGCCCATGAGCGTTATCACGCCCGAGGTGAAAGCCGCGCGCGAGAAGGCCATGAAGGTCCGTGCCGCCGCCGAGGCCAAGGCGCGCAAGGCCGCGGCCGAAAAGGCCGCCGCCGCCGCTGCTGCTGCGGGGGAGGGCGTTGCGGGCGCTGGCGATGCTGCGGGCGCTGCCGTCGCTCAGCCCGCTGCGGCAACCGGCTCCGATGCTCAGCACGATGAAGCTGCTGCGAAGGCCGCGCTCAAGGCTGCCGAGATGGAGGCAAAGCTCGCCGCCATGGATCCCAAGAAAGCGGCCAAGGTCCGCGCGGCGCTTGCCGCAAAGGCCGCCCGCGACAAGCAGAAAAAGGAGGCGTAAGGTCCATGGCACATCGCTCCGTTATTCCGTTTGGCCCGCAACACCCGGTGCTGCCCGAGCCGCTTCATCTGGACCTGGTGATCGAGGACGATCGCGTCATCGAGGCAATTCCACAGATCGGTTTTGTGCATCGCGGACTCGAGAAGCTCACCGAAAAGCGTGACATGCACCAGTTTGGCTACATCGCCGAGCGCATCTGCGGCATCTGCGCCGTGGGCCACAGCTGCGGCTATGCCAGCGCCTGCGAGCGCATGCTCGACATCGAGGTGCCTGGCCGCGTGCAGTATATCCGCACCATTCTGCATGAGCTTTCGCGCATTCACTCACACCTGCTGTGGCTGGGCCTGCTCGCCGATGCCTTTGGCTTCGAGGCGCTGTTCTATCGTTCTTGGACCCTGCGCGAGCAGATTCTCAAGATCTTTGAGAGCACGTGCGGCGGCCGCGTGATTCTGTCGATTAACGAGATCGGCGGCCTTAAGCACGATATCGAGGACTCCGAGCTGGCCGGCATTGTCCAGACGCTCGATGCCATGCGTCCTGACTACGAGGCCCTGGTGCATACGTTTTTGGACGACGACAGCTGTGGCGAGCGCCTGCATGGCGTGGGCGTGATTAGCAAGAAAGACGCGCTGGAGCTTTCGATGGTCGGTCCGTTCGGTCGCGCCTCGGGCGTGGATTACGACGTGCGCATGTTCGGCGACGGCGCCTATGCGGATCTGGCCGCGTTTGAGCCCATCGTTGCTACCGATGGCGACTGCTATGCCCGCTGCCAGGTGCGTTGCGCCGAGGTCACGCAGGCCATGGACATCATTAAGGAGCTTGTGGGCAAGATTCCGCACGACGGCATCGGCGGGCGTACCAAGCTCACACCGGCCGACGGCGCGCGCGGCGAGGTTGTGATTGAGCAGCCGCGCGGCGAGGCGTACTACTATGTGCGCGGCAACGGCACCAAGAACCTGGACCGCTTCCGTGTGCGCACGCCGACATCGCAAAACCTGGCGGGTCTGACGCATGCGCTGCAGGGCGTGCTCCTTGCCAACGTGCCCATGATTATCCTGACCATCGACCCCTGCATTAGCTGCACGGAAAGGTAGGCACGGCATGAGTTTTCTGACATTTGCCAAGACGGCCTTGGGTTCTATGGTCAAGCAGCCGGTCACGGTGTGCTATCCGCAGGAGAAGCTCGCGGCACCCGAGCGCTTGCGCGGGCACATCGTCAACGACATGGACGTGTGCATTTGCTGCGGCATGTGCGCGCGTCGCTGCCCGGCAGGCGCGCTTGCGGTCGATCGCAAAGGCGGCACCTGGTCGATTGACCCGTATGCCTGCGTGGTGTGCGGCGAGTGCATCGAGAGCTGCCCCAAGCACTGTCTGACTATGGACACCGCCCGCACTCCGGTTGCGGCGGATAAGACTCCCACGGTAGAAACTAAGTCGGAGTAGCGCTGGGATGGGGCCGGTGGGGCAAAATGCCCCACCGGCCCCGCGCGTGAACGCGCGGTTGGGCCGCTACGAACAAAACTATGCCGGATTACGGGGCTGGATAGCGAACCTCCGACCATACAGAAAATTGCAAAAACAAAACCGCAGGTAGATAGCCTGCCGTTTTTGAAAAAATGAAGGTATGGATGAGGGTCCCGACTTTAGCCCCGTAATCCGGCGTAGTTTTGAAATGCCACCATGTCAGTACCAGCCCCTGATCCCTTGGGGACGGAGGAAAACGGATCATTTTGGCCTTGCGATGGCTGCCGCGTGACCCGCCTGCCACGAAATGGGCCCATCTACTACGTTTAAGCCGCTACCCTCAACCATGGCGAAAAACGCAAAAACAAAACTGCAGGTAGAACGCCTGCGATTTTTCATGAAAAGCGGGTATGGTCGGGGATATTGAGTCAAACGTAGTAGATGGGCCGATTTCGTGGCGGGCGCCGTCAGCCGATCCCCGCGGGCGGAAGAAAACGGATCATTTTGGTCCCGCGAGACTTGCGGAGGCGCTCGTGCAGGGCCGCCCGAACAAAACTATGTCGGTTTACTACGATGAATTCGACATTCCCGACCATGACTGCATTTTTCTAAATACTGCAAGCGTTCTACCTGCGGTTTTGCAAGCGCGCAATTTGCCGTGGTCGATGGTGGGCGATTCATCGTAGTAAACCGGCATAGTATTGAAATGGCATTAAATCGGTAGCAGCCATTTTGCTCTGCCGGAGCGGTTGATCGCTGGGTAATTACCCTCGCAAGTAGGCGATGGCGATTTGGGTGCGGTTGCGCAGGTCCATTTTGGCAAGAATCGAGCTGATGTGGTTGCGTACGGTGCCTTCGCCCATGTAGGCGGTGGCGGCAATCTCCTTGTTGTCGAGGCCACGGGCGATGAGCTCGGCGACTTCGAACTCGCGGTCGGTCAGGCCGGCAAAGGCCGCGGGCCGGCGGGTCGCGCCTGCCTCGACGCCCGTTCCGCCAAAATCGATGTCCTCGATCGCCTTGCCCTCGAGTACGCGTTTGCCGTCCATGACTTGCGTCAATGCCGGAGGAATGGCGGCGACATCGGTCTTGATCAGGTAGCCGCGGGCACCCAGTTTGAGCGCCGACACAATGTACTCGTCATCCGAGAATGTCGTTAGAAACACCACGCGCGCCGAAGGGTCGCGCTCAAGGATCTCGCGTGCCGCCGAAAGTCCGTCGCGCCCCGGCATCTGGATGTCGAGCAGCGCGATATCGGGTGCGTGTTCGGCATAGAGCGAAACCGCATCGTCGCCATTGGCGCCGGTGCCCACCACCTCGATCTGCGGCTGGGCGCCCAGGATAATCTTGAGCGAATCGACCACCAAGCGGTCGTCGTCGACAACGATGAGCCTCATCGGTCCTCATCTCCTTGCTGTTTGGGAACGGTGGCAAACACGCGCCAGCCGCCGGCGCCGACACGCGGGCCGGCGGTGAAGGTGCCGCCAAGCGCCTCGATGCGCTCGCGCATGGAGGCGAGCCCCATGCCCTCCGCGGCGTTGCGGCCGCTTGCTTGAGCCCCGCCTGCGCCATCGTCGGTAACAATGAGCTGGTAAAACGACGGATGCTCCATGCACCGTACGGTGACAGTACGGGCGCAAGCGTGGCGCATGGTGTTGGAGAGCGCCTCGCGCAGGATCGCCGCAAAGCAATTGACGACGTTTGCGGGCGCATGTTCGGTCATAACTTCAAGCTCAATCTGCGGACCGCCGTCCGAGCGCGCGCCTTCAACAATGCGTTCGAGCTGCACGGAAAGGTCGACGGCGTTGTCGTTGAGCGCGTGGACGCTGGTGCGCACAAGCTGGAGCGCCTCGTCAACCGTGCGTTTGACGTCGGCGAAATCGGCGGCGACCCTGGGCTCGTCGGCATGGACCACGCGCAAGGCTTCGGCTTGCAGTGAGGCGCGCGTGAGCTGGTGGCCCACGTTATCGTGGATCTCGCGCGCGATACGGGCACGTTCGGCGAGTGTTGCGAGCTCGACTTCGTAGTCCTGGCGGTCGGCAAGATCGCGGTTGCGCGCTTCGAGCGCGAGGGCTCGTTCCTGCAACTCGTCGCGGATACGGCGCATGCGCTGCTGCTCGCGCTCTAACTGGGCGGTACGTAGCGATAACAAGGTGGCGGCAACCGAAAGGATGGCGGTCAACAGGAACGTTCGGGCGGCGAGCGCATCGGCGCGAAGGTTCGCGACAAGCGCAAAGGCAAAAGCGGAGCCAATGCCCAGCGCGACCCAGGCGTGCTCGCGGCGCACGCGCCGCGCGATGTCATAGAAGGCGAGGGGTGTAAACGGCATAAACGGCGGCACAAAGACGGCCGCGATGATGTAAGCGTAACTCGCGGCCTCGCTTGTGCGGCGCGTGCGTTCTTCCTGTGCGACCTCGGCCAGTGAGGTGGCAATAACGCCAAGGCAAAACGCCGCGACCAGGCGAGCGTCCACAGCAAGGCTCGTGGCGGCCGCAATGCAGCACGCCAGCACGATCGATTTGTCGAAAAGCCTGTTCATACGGGTATTGTACGCGAAGCCGCGCGTGGTGGAGGGGCCGCCTGCGCAACTGTGACATTCCTCCCGCGCGGCAAAGCGGCGTCGATCGCTCGCGCGAGCGGGGGTTTCGCCTCCGCCCCCTCGCACTCGTGACAAAGCTCACTGGCGCGCGCCGTCGGCTCCTGCGATGATGCAATCGTACCGGGCCGCAATCAACAGAAGGGCCGCCTCATGACAGATATCGTCCACGTCGAAAACCTCGTCAAGCGCTACGACGATCTTATCGCGCTCGACCACTTTAACCTGAGCATCGCCCCCGGCGAGATCTTTGGCCTGCTGGGCCCCAACGGCTCGGGCAAGACCACGTCCATCAACTGCATTCTGCAGCTGCTCGCCTACGACAAAGGCGCCATCGAGCTGTTCGGCGAACCCATGACGCCCGCCCGCTATGACCTCAAGCGCCGCATCGGCGTGGTGCCGCAGCAGGTGGCGGTGTTCGACGAGCTTACGGTGCGCGAGAACATCGACTATTTCTGCAGCCTCTACGTTAGCGACCGCAAGCGCCGCCGCGCGCTGGTCGACGAGGCCATCGACTTTGTCGGGCTGGGCGACTTTACCAAGTTTCGCCCCGGCAAGCTCTCGGGCGGCCTGGCGCGTCGCCTCAACATTGCCTGCGGCATTGCGCACAAGCCCGAGCTCATCTTTTTTGACGAGCCCACGGTGGCGGTCGACCCGCAGAGCCGCAACGCCATCCTGGAGGGCATCTGCCGTCTGCGCGACGAGGGCGCTACGGTGGTGTATACCAGCCATTACATGGAGGAAGTCGAGCAGATTTGCAGCCGCATCATGATCATGGACGGCGGGCGCGTGCTGGCGCAGGGCACCAACGACGAGCTCAAGCGCATGATTCAGATGGGCGAGCGCGTGACCGTCGAGGTGGGCGCCGTCGAGACCGCCACGGTCGAGCGGCTGCGCGCCCTCGAGCACGTGCTTTCGGTTGAGCTTTCCGGCGGCGAGCTCGTCTGCACCTGCGAGGCGAGCCCGCACAACCTGGTGGACATCCTCGACACGCTGCGCGCTGCCGACGTGGCGCTCGGCCGCGTGTGGAGCGAGCCGCCGACCCTCAACGACGTGTTCCTCGAGATCACCGGCCGCGAGCTGCGCGACTAGGGGGCAGCCATGTTCAACACCATTATCATTACGGTCAAGACGCTGCTGCGTCGGCCGAGCACGTGGGTTTGGGGCGCGATCTTTCCCGTCGCGCTTTCCACGATGTTCATGTTTATGTTTGCGAATCTGAGCTCCGACGGCACGGTCGACCCGGTGCCGGTGGCCGTCGTAGTGGATGAGGCCTGGGACGCCTCGACCTTTAAGGATGTGGCGACATCGCTTGCCAAGGAAGGCGACGACCAACTGCTCGAGATCCACGAGTGCGACGACGCAGCCGATGCGAACCGTGCACTCAAGGCCGGCGAGGTCGCGGGCATCTACACGGTCGATGCTGCGGGCACGCCCAAGCTCACACTGCTTTCGAGCTATGACGGCTCGCGTGCCTCGTCGGTGCTCACCGATCGCAGCATCCTGGAGACGGTGGCAAGCTCGTATACGCAAAATGCCGAGCTCATGCGCCAGATTTCCCAGGACAACCCGGCTGCCCTTGCCGACCCGGAGGCGGTTGCGCGCGCCCTGTTGCTCGAGGGCGGCATCCGCCGCGTAAGCCTGACACGCACCACGCCCGATGGCACGGTCATCTACTACTACGCGCTCTTTGGCCTGGTCGCGATGATGTCTGCCGAGTTTGCCGCCTTGAGCGTCGTCGACCTTCAGCCCAATCTGTCGGGCCTTGGCGCGCGTCGCTGCGTGGGCGGTCTTTCCAAGACGGCATCGCTGGCCGGTATCTTTGTGGGCTCGTGGCTGGTTTCCTTTGCTTCGATGACGATCGCGATCGGCTACGTGCGCCTGGTCGTTGGCGTCGACTTTGGCGGGCGCGAGGGGCTGTGCCTCGTGGGCGCCGCCGCTTCCGCGCTTGCCGCCACGGGCCTGGGACTCTTTGTGGGCACGCTTCCTGTTAAGGGCGGCAAGGCGTCCAAGTCCGGCATCCTCACGGGCTTTGCCACCACGTGCGCCCTGTTCGCCGGCCTCTACGGCGAGCCGGCGATGGCGCTTGCCGATGACGTCGCCCGCGCCTGCCCGGCCGAGTGCTGGCTCAACCCCGTCAAGCTTATCTGCGACATGTTCAACCGCCTGTATTTCTTTGAGGACCTGGGCCCCTTTGCCGTTCGCGCCGGCGCACTGGTCCTTATGGCGCTGCTGTTCGTTGCCGCCGCCACGCTGATCTTTGGAAGGAGCCGCTATGAGCACCTTTAAGACCGCGCTTCGCATGGCGCTGGCGCACCCGCTCTATCTGCTTATCTATACGGTGTTCATCTCGCTCATGGGTGTGTTTATCGCGGCATCGGTGAGCTGGAACTCGTCGCAGCTCACCGAGTACAAGCCCTACGATGCCAACGTGATCGTGGTCGATCGCGACGACAGCGATCTTTCGCGTGCACTTACCAAGCATCTGGGTTCGCGCTTTGAGCTGGTCACGGGCGTCGACGACGACACCTACGACCTTGCGGACGCGCTCTCCAAGAGCAACAGCGCCAAGGGCAGTGCCGACTGCGTGTTCTTTATCCCGGAGGGGTTTGAGGACGACCTCGTTGCAGCCGCCCGCGCGGGGGAGTCCCTGCCCAAGCTCGATGTGACCTACGGTGCCGGCACCATGGCGGCGGCGCTTTCGTCTGCCGAGGCCTCGCGCTGGATCTCGCTCGCGGGCGCTGCAGCCGCACTTGAGCCCGCCGCCTCTAGCGGCGACGTTGCCAAGGCCGCCGAGCATGCGGCCGCGAAGCGTGCCGAGGTCCAGATCGAGCAGGTCAAGGTTGACTCGACAGCCGCCGCCACGCTCGAGTCGTACTTCAACTTTGGCGCGTACGCGATTATCTCGTCGGTCATCGTGTCGGTGGGGCTGGTGTTCTCGGGCATGAACGAGCCCGAGCGCGTACGTCGTATGGATGCCGGCCCAATCTCCGAGCGCCAACGTTCGCTTGCCGTGTTTGCGGCCGCCGCCGTGATCACCGTCTGCATCTGGGTTGTGTCGAGCATGATGGGCGTCGTGGGCTTTGCCGGCGCGGTCGCCGAGGTCGGCGTGGGCCGTGTATGTCTGGCGCTGGCGGCGACGTTTGCCCTGGCGTGCACGCCGCTGGCCGTTGGCTTTGCCCTTTCGAGCCTGGGTGCGCGCGAGGAGCTGCTCAACGGTGTGGGCAACTTGCTTGGCATGCTCATGACGTTTTTGGGCGGCGCCTGGATGCCGCTGTCGCTCATGGGTTCGGCCGTGCAGACCGTGGCGCATTTTGTGCCGACGTTTTGGGTGAACGACGCGATCGGCAAGGCGCTTGCCTCGGACCTGACGTCTGCCGTGCTGGGGGACATCGCCTGCGACCTAGGCGTCACGGTGCTCTTTGCCGTGGCCATCGCCGCCGCAGGCTTCGCCCTCGCACGCGCCAAATCCCGCGCCTAGCCACCTAGTCATTTAAGAGCGTCCCCAACGACTAGTCTTGAAACAAATCCCCGATCTCGCCCAAAAATAGTTCGCCAAGGTTTACTATTACGCTCATAAAGTAGTACAAGGCTAACAATGGGGGATAGCATGGCAACGCAGGAAGCCTACGTCCAGGTTAAGAATCTCAAAAAGCACTACGGCGATGGAGATGCATGCCTGACGGTGCTCGACGGCATCGACACGTCCATCAACCGCGGAGAGATCTGCGTCATGTTGGGGCCCTCGGGCTCGGGTAAGTCGACCTTTCTCAACCTGATCGGCGGCCTGGAGGATGCCGACGGCGGCTCTATTCTGGTGGACGGCTGCGACCTCACCACGCTCAACGCCGCCAACCTGGGCGAATACCGACGCCGCGAGCTGGGCTTCGTGTTCCAGTTCTATAATCTGGTGCCCGACCTCACCATCAAGGAAAACATCGAGGTCACGGCACACCTGTCCAAAAAGCCACTCAACGTCGACGACCTGCTGCGTTCGCTGGGCCTTTACGAGCACCGCAACAAGTTTCCGCGCCAGGTTTCGGGCGGCCAGCAGCAGCGCTGTGCCATCGGCCGCGCACTCGTCAAAAACCCGGGCCTGCTGCTGTGCGACGAGCCCACGGGCGCACTTGACTATAAGACGTCCAAGGAAATCTTGCAGCTCATGGAGGATGTCAACCGCACCTACGGCTGCACCATCATCATTGTCACCCACAATGCCGCCATCGCGCGCATGGCCAATCGCGTGCTGCGCCTGCGCGACGGACGCATCGTCGAGGATGAGCTCAACGAGTCGCCCGTCGCGGCCGCCGAGCTCGATTGGTAGGCGGCGCCATGACACCTCTCGCAAAACGTCTCCCGCGCGAGCTGCGCCGCAATATCGGCAAGTACCTGGGCATCTTTCTTCTTATGTGCGGAAGCATCGCCCTCACCTCGGGCTTTTTGCTCGCAGCGCATTCCATCGGCTGCCTTATCGACGACATGCGCGATGCGTACACGATTGAGGACGGCCGCGTGACCACCTCCTTCGAGGCTACCGACGATCAACTCAAGGCCGCCGAGGATGCAGCCGGCGACGTCGGCGGCGTTACGCTCTACAAGAATTTCTCCATCGACGCCATCATCAAAAAGACCGCCGGCGACGACGGCACCAAGCGCACGCTGCGCACCTATGCGCACCGCACCAAGGTCGATATCGCGTCCTACTGTGAGGGCAGGGAGCCCAAGACGGACGATGAGGTAGCCGTCGACCGTGTCTTCGCCACCAACAACGACCTCGCCGTAGGCGATAAGGTTGAGCTTGAGGGCCGCACCTACATCATCTGCGGCATCATGACCCAGCCCGATAGCCAGGCACTGTTCCTCAACAATTCGGACTTTACGGTGAACACCATCACGTACAGCGTGGCCGAGGTCACCGATGGCGGCTTTGCCGCGCTCGAAGATGCCGGCGGCGCACCCGCCTACACCTACTCCTTCACCTTTACCGATCGCGACCTCCCCACCGCGGACCGCATCGATGCCGAGCAAGATATGGTCGAGGCACTGACCGACGCCGATGCGCGCGTGGACGATCTGATCGACGCCGATTCCAATCAGGGCATTGGCTATGCGCGCGATGACGTGGACGGCGACTCTATGATGTGGATGACGCTGCTCGACATCATCATCGTGATCATGGCGTTCGTCTTTGTGGTCCTTACCGACGCCACCATCGAGGAGGAGAGTGCCATCATCGGCACGCTGCTCGCCAGCGGTTATCGCCGTCGCGAGATCGTGCTGC
>URNI01000002.1 GCA_900549135.1 uncultured Collinsella sp. | reverse complement strand
CCCAAAGGGGGTCCTCTGGGAAAGCGCGACCCAGTATTCGGCAAAATAATGGGGCACAGTTTCCGGTTGAGCTGTCTAACGGAAACTGTGCCCCAGAATGAGCGCTCAAACGGGACAGGCTTTCCGCAACAACTGTTTGGCGGAAAGCCTGCCCCAGTTTCTTATAGCGAGTCTCTCTGAACGAGCTGCATGTGCATGACGGTGGTGGTGGGCTCGGCACCCTTGATCATGTCGAGCGCAATGTTGGCGGCCATGTGTCCTTCTTCGCGCAGGGGCTGGCGGACGGTCGTGAGCGCGGGGACGCAGCGCGCCGCAATCTCGTGATCGTCGAAGCCGACGACAGAAACGTCCGCAGGAACGGATAGGCCTGCCTCGTTGAGTGCGGTGATGACGCCAGCCGCGATACGGTCCGATCCGCAGAGCACGCCATCGAAAGCAATCTCGCGCGCGAGGATCTGGTGCATGGCCTGATAGCCGTCTCCGCTGTTCCAGCCGGTATAGATAACGTTTGCGTCTGGGAGGTCTTCGCCCAAGACGGCGCGGTAGCCGCGCAGGCGGTCGACAACAGCGGGGTTGTCTTGCGGTCCCAACACGGCGACGATATCTTTGCGCCCGCGATCCTTCATGGCGAGTGCCGCAAAATGTCCGCCCTCTTCGTCGTCAGAGTAGACCGTCGAGAACACATCGCGATAGGGGTGGCCCTCGAGCTGGCCGCACAACACGGTGGGTACGCCCAGCTCGCGCAGCACCTCGAGCAGCTCGCTGCCTTTGTAGGGAGAGACGTCGATCACGGCGTCGAACGAGCGGCGCTCAAAGTGCTCGCGTGCGCGGTTGCGCTCATGCGTAGAAGACGCCTGCAAGATAACGGGCAGATAGGACAACTCCGACAGTTCCTCGGTAATGCCGCTCAAAAACTCGCTATAGGTGGGGTCGCTGAAGAGTTCACTCAGAGGCTCGGTCACGAGCACGGCGATGATTTCCGTGCGCCCGACAGCGAGCGCTCGGCCACGAGCGTTGGGGACAAAATTGACTTCCTTGGCCGCCGCGCGGACGCGCTTTTTGGTTTCCTCGCTAATGCGGGGCGAATCGTTGAGGGCGCGCGATGCCGTGGAGCGCGACACGCCGGCAGCTGCGGCAACCTCGGCAAGCGTAGGTGCGGTGCGAACTGGTTGTGTCATGGCGTCTCCTGGAAAATGCGGTCGATGTTGTCACTGATACGGGCTAGTGCGGATACAGCTTACTATAGTGCGCCTGAACAGCGTTCATGATATCCGGTGACCGGTGTCGTTTTGCAACCAAGCCGAAATCGAATACGTCTCGTGTGGGTGAGATATCAGCGGGCGTGGAGGTTGCCTACGAGCTTAAGAACGATGTCTTGTGCTGAGTTTCGATACTCAGGGTGACATAAGTGTTGCGATTGTACAACCGGTTGCACCGTTAACCCGGCCAAATCGACCGTTCAGCGGACAACCGGTTGCACAGTTTTTTGCATCGCCCGTAAGATAAGGACAACCGGTTGCACAAGAATCACTACGATGATGAAGGAGCATCACCATGGACGCCATTAACGATTGGGAAAACCAAGCGCTCACCCACAGGAACCGCCTGGCACCCCATGCGTACTTTATGGGTTACGAGACCGCCGATCTCGCTGCAACGTACAGCCGCGAGCTGTCGCGCGGGTTTGTCCAGCTGTCCGGCTCGTGGCAGTTCCGCCTCTTTGAGGGCCCCGCTGCCGTCTCCAACGAGGAACTCTCCACGTACAAGCCCGAGTGGGATCACGTGGAGGTTCCGCACCTGTGGCAGGTGGACGGCTATGGCAACCTTGCCTACACCGACGAGGGTTTCCCGTTCCCGGTTGATCAGCCGTTCGTTCCCTCCGACGACCCCACGGGCGTCTACCAGCGCATCGTCAACCTTCCCGCCGTTCCTGCTGGCGCTCGCGAGATCATTCGCTTCGACGGCATCGAGAGCTATGGCGAGCTGTACGTCAACGGTCAGTATATCGGCATGACCAAGGGTTCGCGCCTGTCTGCCGAGTTCGACGTGACCGACGCGCTTGTCGAGGGCGACAACCTGTTTGCGGTCAAGGTCCTGCAGTACAGCGATGGCAGCTATATCGAGGACCAGGATATGTGGTGGGCCTCGGGCATCTTCCGCGATGTGTACCTTATGCAGCGTCCCGCCGCGCACCTGGTCGACTTTAGGTTCCGCACGCACCGCGAGGGCGATACCGCTCTGATTACGCTCGATACGGTTGCCGAGGGCTCTTCCCGCGTTGTGTTTACGCTCAGCGATGGCGAGAACGTGGTGGCTGCGGGCGAGTGCGTCGACGGCCATGCCGAGTGCGGCGTGACCGATGCCCACTTCTGGAATCCCGAGGACCCCTTCCTCTACGACCTTACGTTTGAGGTCTACGACGGTGACCAGGTCAGCGAGTACGTCCCGCATCGCCAGGGTCTTGCCGAGGTGACGGTCGAGGGCAATCATATCTACCTCAACGGCACTTACTTTAAGATGCATGGCGTCAACCGCCACGATCACGACGATCACAAGGGCCGCGCCGTGGGCCTCGATCGCATGCGCCGCGACCTGGAGCTCATGAAGCAGCACAACATCAACGCGGTGCGCACGTCCCACTACGCCAACGACCCGCGCTTTTACGAGCTGTGCGACGAGTATGGCATCATGCTGGTCGCCGAGACCGATATGGAGAGCCACGGCTTCGAGAATATCGGCAATATCGCCCTGGTCACCGACGACCCGGCATGGGAGCCGGCCTACGTCGACCGCATTGAGCGCCTGGTGATGCAGGAGCGCAATCACGCCTGCATCATTATGTGGTCGATGGGCAACGAGAGCGGCTATGGCTGCAACATCCGCGCGATGTACGCCAAGGCTCACGAGCTCGATGGTCGTCCGGTCCATTACGAGGAGGATCGCAACGCCGATACCGTCGACGTTATCTCCACCATGTACTCCCGCGTGTCGCAGATGAACGACTTTGGTGAGCATCCATTCCCCAAGCCGCGCATCAACTGCGAGTACGGTCACTCCATGGGCAACGGCCCCGGAGGCCTGTCCGAGTATCAGGAGGTCTTCGATCGCTGGGATTGCATCCAAGGCCAGTTTATCTGGGAATGGTGCGACCACGGTCTGGCTGCTGTGACCGAGGACGGCATTGCCTACGATATGTATGGCGGCGACAACGGCGATTACCCCAACAACAGCAACTTCTGCATCGATGGCATGGTGTTCCCCTGGCAGCAGCCGAGCCCGGGCCTTACCGAGTACGGCCAGGTCATCTGCCCGGTTCGCATGGCTTATGACGCCGAGGCGGGCGAGCTGACTGTCACCAACAAGCGCTGGTTTACCACCCTCGAGGATGTTTGCCTGTCGGCGGAGACCCTGGTGGACGGCGACGTGGTCTGCCGCAAGACGCTCATACCCGGTGCGGTTGCCCCCGGCGAGTCCGTCCAGCTTCCGCTGGTGATTCGCGAGGCCGCGGTAGGCGAGACCCTGCTGACCGTGCGCGCCTACACCATGGCCGCTCACGTCTGGTGCGAGCCGATGTTCCAGCTGGGTGCAAGCCAGTTTGCCATCGCAAACCATCCGGCGCCGGCCATCGCCGCCCCAGCTCGTCCTGAGCTTACGGTCGAGGAGACTGAGCAGGAGATTCGCATTCACTCCCTCAACGGCGAGCTGACCTTCAGCAAGGTAAACGGCACCGTGAGCAAGTGGAAGGCATCCGGCCGTGACGTCATGGCCTCTGGTCCCCAGGTTGGTTTTTGGCATCCGCTCGTCGATAACCACGCTCAGGAGTACGACTCCCTGTGGAAGGATAACTTCATCGATGTAATGCAGACGTCCACCCGCAAGGTTTCTTGGAAGCAGGACGGCAATGCGGTCGTCGTTACCGTGAGCCAGCGTATCGCTCCTCCCGTCCGCGCGTTCGGCATGCGCGTCGAGCTCGTCTATACCGTGCTTCCGAGTGGCCGCGTCGACCTCAAGGTTTCCGGCGAGCCCTACGGCGACTATTCGGACATTATCCCGCGCATCGGCATCTCCTTCGAGGTTCCCGGTTGTGATCGTGCCGTCGAGTGGTATGGCCACGGCCCGGGCGAGAACTATCCGGACTCGCTGCGCGCCAACCCGGTCGGTCATTACCGCACTACGGTCGACGACATGTTCATGCCCTACGTTATGCCCCAGGACTGCGCCAACCGCGAGGGTACCCGCTGGGTCGCCCTGCGCTCCAGCCACGGTGACGGTCTGGTCGTGACGCGTCCGAGCGACGCCGCTTCCAATCCGTTCTCGTTCTCCGCATGGCCCTATAGCTGCGAGGCTATCGATAACGCCAAGCATGTCTACGATCTTGTCCCGGGCGAAACGGTTACGGTCAACATCAACGACCAGCTGCTCGGCCTTGGCTCGAACTCTTGGGGTTCCGAGGTGCTCGATTCCTATCGCACCCGTTTTGAGAGCTTCAGCTTTGAGGTGTCCCTGCGACCGCTGACGTCTGCCGATCTGGCTCAGGCGCTGGCACCCATTAAGGAGGCATAAGTCATGCATATCTTTAACTCGCGTGCCGATTTCGACGCCCAGATGAAGTCCGTCAAGAAGTGGATGCGTACCGGTCAGGCACTCGACGGCGTTTCTGAACTGCAGCACGATGTGGCGTACTCTATCGGCGACTCGCTGGTGTATTGGTGGGTGAACGCCCACGAGGCGGCTACTGCCGATCTGGTCGGTCACCGTCGCTACCATGCCGTGCTCGCCCCGCTCGACGGCAATCTGACCGTTGAGGTGGCTTCCAAGGCCGATCTTACCTGTACGCGCGCCTACAGCGATATCGATGATCGCGAGCGCTTTGAGGGTACGGGGGAGACCGTGACGATTCCCGCCGGCGGCGTTGCCGTCGTCGAAATTGACGAGGCCTACCGTGTCGTGGCCGATGCCGCGGATCCCCGCGTCGTGGTACTGCACGTGACAGTCGAAGGTTATTCCTTCCCCAACAAGTAGTATTCGTCCGCCTGGACGTTTGCTTCGCGCCGTTAAGGGGGATGGCTTTGTTGACTCCCTTTTCCCCATTCCCCTTAGCAGGTGCGCCGTCCGTGTTTGCACTTGCAGCTCGGACGGTTTTAGATGACATTTAACAGATGATTGGGAGGGCTTATGAGCTCTGAAAAACGAGGAACGATTGGTTCGTTCGCTCTGCTGGGCATGACGGTCGCCGCCGTGTTCGGTATCAAGAACATCATCAACAACAACGCGGCCATCGGCTTGGCAGCTGCGCCGTCGTTCTTCTTCGCCACGCTTTTGTACTTTGTCCCCTATACCCTGGTTACCGCCGAGTTCGTCGGCCTCAACAAGGACTCCGAGTCTGGCGTGTACGCATGGGTTAAGACCTCGATGGGTGGTCGCTGGGCGTTCCTGACGGCATTTAGCTACTGGTTTGTTAACCTGTTCTTCTTTGCGTCCGTCCTGCCCAACGTCATCATCTACGCGAGCTACGTGTTCTTTGGTGCCAACGCCGAGCTTTCGCAGCTGTGGATCACCATTATCGAGATCGTCGTCTTTGCTATCGCCACGTGGGTTTCGACCAAGGGCGCTAAGTGGATCGGCTCCATTTCCTCCTTCGGTTCGACCGCGGCTCTCGGCCTGACCGCCGTGTTCATCCTGCTGTCCCTGGCTGCTGCCTTTGGCGGCGTTGAGTTCGCTACGGCTCCTACTCCCGCTAACATGGCTCCCGACATGAGCAACTTCGCAACTGCGTGGGGCTTCTTCGGTACGCTTGCCTGGATCATCCAGGGCGTTGGCGGCGCTGAGTCTGTCGGCGTGTTCCTTAACGACCTTAAGGGTGGCGTCAAGGCCTTCGTGCGCACCGTCGTTATCGCCGGCCTGACCATCGGCCTTCTGTATGCAGGCGCTTCGCTGCTGGTTAACCTGTTCATCCCCGAGGGCGGCGTTGCCATCTCCACCGGTATCTTCGACGTATTCGGCGCTGTCTTTGCCCACTTTGGCATTCCCATGGAAGTGTCTACGCGCGCCATCGGCTTGATCCTTCTCGCCGCCACGCTGGGCTCCCTCATGATGTGGACCTCCGCTCCCATCAAGGTCTTCTTCACCGAGATCCCCAAGGGCGTCTTTGGTAGCAAGATCGTCGAGCTCAACGAGCATGGCATTCCTGCCCGCGCTGCTTGGCTGCAGTTCGCCATCGTCGTCCCCATCCTGATCATTCCGGCCCTGGGCTCCGGTAACCTCGACGACCTGCTCATGATCGTCACCAACATGACGGCTGCCACCGCTCTGCTCCCACCGCTGCTGATTTTGCTTGCCTACTTTATGCTGCGCAAGAACTTTGACGCCGCTCCCCGTGGCTTCCGCATGGGTTCGCGCAGCTTTGGCCTGGTCGTTGCCGCATTCCTGCTTGTGGTCTTCTGCTTCGTGCTTATCTGCGGCACCATTCCGCTCGATCAGCCGCTGTGGCTGACGCTGGTCTACAACGTTGGCGGCGTGGTTGTCTTCTTGGGCCTTGCCGTGATGTGGTACAACCGCTACATCAACCGCCTGCGCGAGACCGATCCCGAGGCCGCCGAGAACGAGCTTCGCCCTTCCGTCCTCGATATGATGGAGTAGCGGCTAGGATTAATCTACGGCTGTGGAATAAATCGATTCCCTTTCCTAAGGAGGGGCCTTACGAGGCCCCTCCTTTTGTGTTTTGGGGCATGGTCTTGGCCCCCGTGGTCAAAAAATGCCAAATATGAGTACTGTTGCAAAAGAAGTGCCATATTTTTCGGCCTGCTCTGAGCGAAAATGGGCTCAAAATCGATTTATCTAACTCCCTTTAAAGGGCGTTTGACGGCTTTCAACCTCTTCGAATCGCTCAAATTAGGCAATTTGCTCTCGATTTTGCTGCTACTAAATTGGTGACAGTACTCATATTTGCCACATTTTTGACCACGAGGTGTTCAGAGGAGCTCTCGAGAAGCATCTAACGGTACAATAGCTACCACGTGGCTGGGTTTTGCCGGCCGAATGTGCGATGCCGCGGGAGGGGACATGGTCGAGTTTACAAAGACGATTAAAGATCCGTTGGGACTACATGCCCGCCCGGTTGCGCTGCTCTATGACATCATTGCCAAGCATCGTAGCGACGTGTCAGTCAGCATCGGCGATCGCCACACGGATGGCCGCGATGTCATGGGACTCATGGCTCTCTACGGCGAGTGCGGCGAGGACATCATCTTTCGCGTTTCGGGCGTAGATGAGGCCTCCTGCGTTACGTCGATCAGAAACCTCTCGCTCTAACCTCAACAATGTGACAAAGGGGCAGTCCCCTCTGTTGCATCAATTGGTATGGCAAGGCGCCGCAAAGAGACAGTCTTTGCGGCGCCTTTGTTTCGTATAGGAAACTTTTTTGAAATCTGAATGGGGACCCTTTCCAAAAAGTTAACCACGTGTTAGTTTACTAAAGCGAACATAGGCGTGGTTAACTTTTACCGCGTCGATGTTGAGGACGAACTGACGTTAGGAGCCACTCATGTCTTGCGGACCGCAGATGCCGGCAATGCCGCTTTCGATGGTAAAAGCGGGCGAAACCGTGCGCGTGTCTCGTGTAAAGGGCAATGAGGATATGAAGCACCACCTCAAGGACCTCGGCTTTGTCGAGGGCAGCGAAATCCACGTGGTGAGCTCGAGTGGCGCCAATATCATCGTCACTGTGCTGGGCGCACGCTTTGGCATCGATTCCAAGGTCGCCATGCACATCATGACCGTCGGTTAGTTCGCAGCATTTGATAAAAACCGAAAGGGGGACAAGAGGATGAAGACGTTGGGTGACGTTAAGGTGGGCGAGAGCTCCACCATCGTCAAGCTTCACGGTGAGGGTGCGCTTCGCCGCCACCTTATGGACCTGGGGCTCATCAAGGGCACTTCGTTCAAGGTCGTGAAGGTCGCGCCGCTCGGTGATCCGGTCGAGATCAACGTGCGCGGCTACGAGCTTTCCATCCGCAAGGAGGAGGCCGCCGTCGTCGAGGTCCAGTAAGGGCTCACGACGTATATTTCTGCAGATAAAGTTAGGTTTTTCTAACTTAATGCAGCATCTTTGAAGCACATTATCCAGCCTGCGCGGAGAAAGCAGCGCAGGCACACAAGGAAGAAGGATTGAATGGCGGATTCTCAGATCCATGTCGCGCTGGCGGGTAACCCCAACTGCGGCAAGACCACGCTTTTCAACCTGATCACCGGCGCCAACGGCTACGTTGGCAACTGGCCCGGCGTCACGGTTGAGAAAAAGGAAGCCAAGCTCCTAAGCGACAAGAACGTTACCATCACGGACCTCCCTGGCATCTACTCGCTTTCCCCTTACAGCCCCGAGGAGCAATGCTCGCGCGATTACCTCATGAGCGGCGAGCCCGATGTTGTCGTCCAAGTCGTCGATGCCACCAACCTCGAGCGTAACCTGTACCTGGCGCTTCAGGTTATCGAGACCGGCCTGCCCGTGGTCGTTGCCCTCAACATGGCCGACCTGGTCGAGAAGAACGGCGATAAGATCGACACGGACAAGCTCTCCAAGAAGCTCGGCTGCCCGGTCATGATGATCTCGGCTCTTAAGAACAAGGGCATCAAGGAGCTCTTCGAGCAGGTCAAGAAGTCCGCTGCTTCTAAGGGCCAGGTGCCGGAGCACAAGTTCGATTCCTCCATCGAGGACGTTCTGGACCACATCGAGAACAATCTGCCGGCAAGCGTTCCCGCCAAAAAGCGCCGCTATTATGCCGTCAAGCTGTTCGAGCGCGACGCGGACGCCTGCAAGCTCATCAACCTCACTAAGGAGAAGGCTGCTCGCGTGGAGGAGCTGGTCGCCCAGTGCGAGCAGGACTGCGACGACGATGCCGAGTCCATCATCACCGGTGAGCGCTATGGTGTCATCGCGCACATCATCGATGAGTGCCTCACTAAGGCTCCGGCAAAGATGAGCACCTCCGAGAAGATCGACCGCGTGGTTACCAACCGTATCCTGGGCCTGCCGATCTTTGTGGTCATCATGTTCTGCGTGTACTGCATCGCCGTTTCTACCTTGGGCGGCACGGTGACCGACTTCACCAACGACCAGCTCTTCGGTACCGACGGTTGGTACGTGCTCGGTCAGGGCCGCGACGCCTACGACGCGGCCGTCGAGGCTGCGGGCGACAATGCCGACTCGGTCGACCCGGCGCAGTACGGCCCCTATGTCCCGGGTATCACCACCGTGGTGCACGACGCCCTTGTGGCGGGCGGTACCGAGGACGGTGGCCTGGTCGATTCGCTGGTCTGCGACGGTATCGTCGGCGGCCTGGGCGCCATCTTCGGTTTTGTGCCGCAGATGTTCCTGCTCTTTGTGATGCTGTCCTTCCTGGAGGACTGCGGCTATATGGCCCGCGTCGCCTTCATCATGGACCGCGTGTTCCGCCGCTTTGGCCTGTCCGGTAAGTCCTTTATCCCCATGCTCGTGTCCTCGGGCTGCGGCGTTCCCGGCGTCATGGCTACCAAGACCATCGAGAACGAGAAGGACCGCCGCATGACGGTCATGACCACCACGTTCATTCCCTGTGGCGCTAAGCTGCCGATCATTGCCCTGCTCATGGGTTCCATCATCGGCGATTCTTCCACCACCGCCGCGTGGATCAGCCCGCTCTTCTACTTCCTGGGCGTCTTTGCTGTCATTGCTTCGGGCCTCATGCTCAAGAAGACCAAGCTCTTCGCCGGTCGCCCGACGCCGTTCGTTATGGAGCTTCCTGCCTACCACTTCCCGGCGATTCGCTCTTGGGCACTGCACGTTTGGGAGCGCTGCTGGGCCTTTATCAAGAAGGCCGGCACGGTCATCTTCGCGTCCACCGTCGTGGTTTGGTTCCTCTCCAACTTTGGTAGCTACAACGGTTCTTTTGGTTTCCTGCCTGCGATGGACGGCATCCCCGAGGAGTTCATGGACTACTCCGTGCTTGCCATGCTCGGCAACCTGGTCGCTTGGATCTTCGCCCCGCTCGGCTTTAGCACCTGGCAGGCCACCGCGCTGACCGTCTCGGGTCTCGTCGCCAAGGAGAACGTCGTCGCCACCGCCGGCTCGCTGCTGTCCGTCGCCGACGCGGGCGAGACCGACCCGAGCCTGTGGACCGCGTTTGCCGGCATGTTCCCCACCATGGGCGCTTGCGTTGCCTTCGGCGCCTTCAACCTGCTGTGCGCTCCGTGCTTTGCCGCCATTGGCACCATCCGCAACCAGATGGATTCCGGCAAGTGGACTGCGATCGCCATCGGTTACGAGTGCGCCTTCGCTTGGGTGATCGGCCTGTTCATCAACCAGTTCTACAACTTGCTTGTTCTTGGACAGTTTGGTATCTGGACGATTGTGGCCATCGTGCTGCTGGTTGCGATGCTCTTCCAGATCTTCCGTCCCATGCCCAAGCATGCATGGACCGACGAGGACGAGACCAACACTGCTTCCGCCGCAGTTTCCGCTTAAGTCCGAATAAGGATTAACCCCTTTCCACGAGCCCGGGTGTCCCAGCGACCCCGGGCTTTTTGTGCATGGGAGACAGATTACTTTGCCCCAGAAGTTAAGATGTGGCGTTTCCGCAGATAAAACCGACCAAAATAAACCTGTCCCTTTTTGGTAGGTGGAGAATGGGGTAAAGTAAGTGGTGGTTAACTAGAGGAGGCTTGCTATGGCACCTATCGATATTGTTGTACTGGCTGTTATCGGTATTGCGTTTGTCGCGGTATGCGTGCGCATCTACCGCAAGGGCACCTGCGCCGACTGCGCTCAGGGTGGCGTTTGCACGGGGCATTGTTCCAACAAAAAGACGTGCGCTGCACTTAAGGGCGTAGACAAAATCGCCGAAGACTTGGGTCGCGGTATCAAATAAGGTCCGGACATCCAAGCGCTCCGCGGGCATCCGTTCGCGGGGCGCTTTGTGCATTTGAGGGAGAGCACGGCGAGTCGAAGAGTATTTTTGGGGTATCGTTAACTGGACTATTAATTGGCAACTTATCTATAACGGAGCTACCGCATGAGCGCTCGCGTAACCATGAAGGACATAGCCGCCGAGCTTGGCGTTTCCATCAATACCGTGCACAAGGCCCTGACGGGAAAGGCCGGCGTGAGCGAATCCGTGCGCGCCAAGGTGAACGCTAAGGCCGAGGCCATGGGCTATCACCGCAACACAAGTGCCTCAAGCCTGCGCCGCAAGGATATCAATCTGGTGTTTTGCCTGCCCCGCGCATCGCGCGAGGGAGCGTACTTTTTCCGTTACCTGTGGGAAGGCTGCAATCGCTTTGAACAGGAGGTCATCGACCGGGGCATTACGGTTGAGCGCGTTGAATTTGGCGTGGGCGGCTACGCTGATGCACTCGAGCAAATCGACGAGCGTCTGCAGGTGGGCGAGAAGATTGATGGCTTGCTCGCCTATGCGCCGGGCGACGATCGTGCGACTGAGCTTTTGGGGCAGATCGCCGAGGCGGGCGTGACGATTGAGCTTGTCGACGGCGACCGTCCGCATTTGAATCGTTTGGGTGCGAGCTTGGCCGATTATTCGACGGCAGGCAGCCTTATGGCCGAGCAGGCGGCAAACCTGGTCCATGCTTCTGGGGCCGACGCCCGCGTGCTCCTTTTGACAGGCGACCCATATACCGATTCGCACTATCTAACCGCCCGCGCCTTCCACAATTACCTGCGCGAACGTGATATTCCGTGGCAGGTTGAGGATCTTGCAGGTGCCCATGCGCAAGTCAAACAACTCGAGCATGAGCTCGAAAAGCGCTTGAGTGCGCCGGACGCCCCCGAACTTATCTGTAGCGTTTTTGCCGTTGGTTCCGAAGTGGTTGCCGACGCGCTCGTCTCGACCGGCAAGGCCGGTCAGGTCATGGTGATCGGCAACGACCTGTTTCCCGAAAGTGCTCTGGCCTTGCGCCGCGGTATCTTTACCAATATTGTCTATAAGGACCCGACGAGCCTGGCGTATCGCGGCGCTAAGACGCTGGGCGATTATCTGCTGTGGGGAAGGACCCCGACGGTGCCCGTCCAGAAGGGTGCCGTCGAGATGGTATTTGCCAGCAATGTCGACCGCTACTGCGAACTTGCGGGTATTTAGCCGATTGAGCAGGTACCCCCTCTTGCGACGTGCATTTTTGGGAGTATTCAGCATTGGCATGCCCTGAATGAGGTGCAGAACGACTGTTTTAAGTGCCTCCGATGGCGTAATTTGCCATCGGGGGCACTTTTTATGCCGATCGGGCGCTATCTGCGTTCCAAATAGGACGCTGAGGATGGAGCACGGCGCGCTCCAATGCTGAATACTCCCAAAAATGTACGTCGGGACATGACCCACCTGAGCAAAGGCGCTCAAGTTCGGTGTTCGGGGACGCCAAACAGTCCGCAATACATGCAAGTCACATCTCCAGCAACCGTTGAACGGGCAAAATCTACCGTTCACCCCGTGGTGGTTAGGTGAACGTTCACCTTTTGAGGTGCAATGGATTAGTATAGTGAACGTTCACCTAAAGGATAACGAGCGCGCCGTGCGCCCGCGTTGCCAGCAAAGGGGCTGTTTGATGAAAAACTTTATGGACGATCAGGATTTCCTGCTGAGCACTAAGACCGGCGAGGAGCTGTTCCACAACTTTGCCGAGGGCATGCCCATCGTCGACTATCACTGCCACATTTCTCCTAAGGAGATTTGGGAGGACAAGCGTTTCGAGAACATCACCGAGGTTTGGCTGGGCGGCGACCACTACAAGTGGCGCCTGATGCGTGCCAACGGCGTCGACGAGCGTTTTATCACTGGCGACGCCCCTGCTCGCGAGAAGTTCCAAAAGTGGGCCGAGACCCTGGGTCGCTGCGTTGGCAACCCCGTCTTTGAGTGGAGCCACCTGGAGCTTAAGCGCTACTTTGGCTACGAGGGCGTCCTCAACGGCAAGACTGCCCAGGAGGTCTGGGACCTTGCCAACGCCAAGCTCGCTGAGGCTAGCTTTACCTGCCGTAACCTGATCAAGCAGTCCAACGTCCGCATGATCTGCACTACCGACGACCCCGCCGACAGCTTTGAGTGGCACAAGAAGATTGCCGCCGACGACAGCTTTGACGTTCAGGTCGTTCCCGCCATGCGCCCCGATGCCGCTTTGCGCATCGAGCGCGGCCAGGAGTTTGCCGACTACTGCAAGCACCTTTCCGAGGTTGCCGGCGTTGAGGTCAGCGACTTTGAGGGCATGAAGGCTGCCATTTCCAAGCGCTACGACGTTGCTCACGAGCTGGGCTGCCGCGCCTCCGACCACGCACTCGACTACGTTATGTACGTCCCGGCTACCGCCGACGAGATCGAGGCTATCTTTGCCAAGGGTCTGGCTGCCGAGCCGCTTACCGAGGAAGAGGTCCTCAAGTACAAGACTGCCTTTATGCAGTTCGTTGCCGGCGAGTATGTCCGTCTGGGCTGGGCCATGCAGCTGCACTTTGGCTGCAAGCGCGACAACAACCGCGCCATGTTCGCCAAACTCGGTCCCGACACCGGCTACGACTGCATCTCCAACTACACGCCGTCCGACCAGCTCGCCGATTTCCTCAACTCCATCCAGGAGACCTGCGGCTTGCCCAAGACCATCCTGTACAGCCTGAACCCCATCGATAACACCATGATCGATACCGTCATGGGTTGCTTCCAGGAGGCTCCGACTGCCGGTAAGATTCAGAACGGCTCCGCCTGGTGGTTCAACGACAACGAGGTCGGCATGCGCGAGCAGCTTACGGCTCTGGCTAACGAGGGCGTGTTGGGCAACTTTGTGGGCATGCTTACCGATTCCCGCTCCTTCCTGTCCTATCCGCGCCACGAGTATTTCCGTCGCGTGTTGTGCAGCGTGATTGGCGAGTGGGTTGAGCAGGGCAAGTATCCGGCCGACATGGAGCTGCTGGGCACCATCGTGCGCGATATCAGCTACAACAATGCGGTCCGCTACTTTGGCTTTGACCTGGACACCGTCGAGGCCTAAGCCCGCATCGAATCACATTGAACCCTGGGCGCCGTTGCCACACGCGGCGCCCCGTTTTGCTTGCACGCTAACAGACATCTAAGGAGACACATAGATGGAGAACATCAGCTACGATGCGCTCGAGAAGATCGGCTACAAGGGCTATCTGCTGCCCAAGGATGCTCCCGAGAAGGTCCTGCAGTTTGGCGAGGGCAATTTCCTGCGTGCCTTCGTCGATCGCTTCTTTGACATGGGCAACGAGGCCACCGGCTGGAACGGCAAGGTCGTCATGGTGCAGCCCATCAGCGGTGCCTTTGGCTTTGCCGACGGTATCAATGCCCAGGACGATCTGTACACCGTGCTGGTGCGCGGCAAGGAGAACGGCAACACGGTTGACGAGTCCCGCGTGATCAGCGCCTGCAGCCGCTGCCTTAACCCGTATCGTGAGGACGACTACCGTGCCATGATGGAGGTCGCTGTCTCCGACGACCTAGAGATCATCGTCTCCAACACCACCGAGGCCGGTATCGCCTATGACCCGTCCTGCAAGGCCGACGACATGCCACCCGCGAGCTTCCCCGCCAAGCTTGCCCAGGTGCTCCACACCCGCTGGGCTGCCGGTAAGCCGGGCGTCATCGTCCTCGCCTGCGAGCTCATCGATCACAACGGCGAGGAGTTGCTGCGCATCATGAACCAGTACGTGAGCGACTGGGGCTGGGAGGACGAGTTTGCGCAGTGGATGGCCAACGACTGCACCGTCTGCACCACGCTCGTCGACACCATCGTACCGGGCCGTATCCGCGACGCATCCGAGGCCGCCGTGGTGGCTGAGCGTCTGGGCTACGAGGATCCCTTCCTGGCCGTGCGCGAGCCCTTCCAGATGTGGGGCATCCAGGGCGACGAGTCGCTTGCCGAGAAGCTTCCCTTTGTGAAGGCTGGTCTTCCGGGTGTCTTTGTGACTCCCGACGTCACCCCGTACAAAAAGCGCAAGGTCCGCATTCTCAACGGTGCCCACACCGCCTTCGTTCCGGGTTCCTGGGTTGCCGGCTTTGATATCGTGCGCGACTGCATGCATGACGAGACCATTCGCGGCTTCATGAACACCATGCTCTACGACGAGGTCATTCCGACGCTTGCCGCCGACTTGGATGTCGAGGACTGCAAGGCCTTTGCCGCCGCCGTCGAAAACCGCTTCGACAACCCGTTTATTGATCATGCGCTGCTCTCCATCTGCCTCAACTCCACGGCTAAGTGGCGCGCTCGCGACCTGCCCACGCTCAAGGACTACGTTGCCGAGACCGGCAACCTGCCCAAGTGCCTGGCGACGAGCCTCGCTACGCTCATCTCCTTCTACACGCAGGAGCTCGTGTCCCGCGAGGGCGACGGCCTGCACCTGCGTCGCTCCGACGGCACCGAGTACACCGCTCAGGACGACGCCTTCGTGCTCGACTTCTACGCCGCCCATGCCGGCGCCGACGATGCCCAGCTGGTGCACGACGTGCTCACCAACGAGCAGATGTGGGGCGAGGACCTTACGCAGATCGCAGGTCTTGAGGAGTTTGTCGTCAGCGCGCTCGCCGTCGTGCGTGCCGAGGGCGCCAAGCAGGCCTTCGCCAACGCTCAGGCGTAAATTTCCGGCGCAGACGCGGGCGCGGGACGGCGTGCCCGCGTCTCGACTTCTGCTCAACCTGTAGGGTTAGGACCATTTGTAATGAACACTATCCAGATTAATCCGGCCGATAACGTGATTGTCGCGCTGTCGCCGCTTGCCAAGGGCACTGCCGTCGCGGTTCCCGGGGTGGGCGAGGTCGTGGCCGCGGCTGATATTCCGCAGGGTCATAAGATGGCCGTGCGCTCGATTGCCGCAGGGGAGGACGTCATCAAGTACGGCTTGCCCATCGGACACGTGACGGGCGATGTCCAGCCCGGTCAGTGGCTCCACACGCACAATGTGAAGACCAACCTTTCGGGCGAGGTCGAGTACGCCTACAACCCCACGCATCCGGTCGTGGATCCCGTTGAGCCTGAGACCTTTATGGGGTTCCGCCGCGCCGACGGTCGTGCCGCGACGCGCAACGAGCTGTGGATCATCCCCACGGTCGGCTGTGTCAACGAAGTCGCCCGTGCCATGTGCGAGCAGGCCCAGGATCTGGTCGATGGCTCGCTGGAGGGCGTCTACTACTTCCCGCATCCGTTCGGTTGCTCGCAGACCGGCGCCGACCATGCCCAGACCCGTCGTCTGCTGGTGGCACTGTCGCGTCACGCAAATGCCGCGGGCGTGCTGTTCCTGTCGCTCGGTTGCGAGAACTGCACGCATCAGCAGGTGCTCGACGAGCTCGGTGACTTCGATCACGAGCGCGTTCGTTTTCTCACCTGCCAGGATGTAGCCGACGAGCAAATCGAGGGCCACAAGATTCTGGCCGAGCTGGCAGACCTGGCAAAGCAGTCCAAGCGCGAGCCCATTCCGGCCTCCGAGCTGGTCATTGGTCTTAAGTGTGGCGGCTCCGACGGTCTTTCGGGCATTACCGCCAACCCCACGATCGGTCGCGTGAGCGATATGGTCGTCGCCCGTGGCGGCACGTCGGTGCTTACCGAGGTGCCCGAGATGTTTGGCGCGGAGAGCATCCTGCTCGACCGTTGCGAGAACGAGCAGGTCTTTAACGCTGCCTCCGACATGCTCAATGGTTTTAAGGACTACTTTATTAGCCACGGCGAGGTCGTTTATGAGAACCCGAGTCCCGGCAACAAGGACGGCGGTATTACCACGCTCGAGGACAAGAGCTGCGGCTGCGTGCAAAAGGGCGGATCTGCCCCCATCGTCGACGTGCTGCCGTATGCCGGCCAGGCAAATAAACACGGCCTGAACATGCTGTGCGGTCCGGGCAACGACATGGTATCCACCACGGCGTTGACGGCTGCCGGCTGCCACGTGATTCTGTTCTCGACCGGCCGCGGCACACCGTTTGGCGCGCCGGCGCCTACCCTCAAGGTGTTCACCAATCAGCGTTTGTGCGACCACAAGGCCAACTGGATGGACTTTAACGCTGGCGTGATTGCCACGGGTGAGCGCACGCTCGACGAGGCTGCCCACGATCTGTACCAGCTGGTGCTGGAGACGGCGAGCGGTAAGCTCACGAGTGCTGAGCGCCGTGGCTGTCACGAGATCAGTATCTGGAAGGACGGCGTCTGCTTGTAGCGGCAAGTGCGCCCAAGCATAGCGAGATGTCATCGGCCCCATCGGGAGTGTTCCCGGCGGGGCCTTTTCGTTTCATGGTTAAGTGAATATGTTGGAAAATCTGATAAACGTTCACCTATCTCATGGCTGTCCAGCATGGCACCTTTACCAGCAGAAAATAGGTGTGAGGATCTCAATTGTGTCCGTTCAGCGGTAAAAATCGACCGTTCAAGGATATTATTCAAGTGAACGTTCACCTGTCGTAAGCAATCGCGCATAATCTAACTAAACGTTCACCCTGAACGCTGGGCAGACAGATGTCAGTGTGGACTCAACTGTCTTGTTACAAGACAATCGAGAAAAGAGAGGGAGCTCGATGACTAATAAGATCGGAAAAAAGCGTAAGATCACATTCTGGACGCGCTTGGGCTTTGGTATGGGCGGTATGCTCAATTCCGGTGCCCTGACCTTTACGCACAGCTACATGGTGCTGTTCCTGTCCACGGAGTGTGGCCTGTCCGCAGGCGAGGCTGCACTGATCAGCTCGTTTGCCATCTATGTCAACGCCATTCTTTGCCCGCTGATGGGCTTTGTGGCCGATAACTTCTATGCCACCAAGATTGGCCGCATCTTTGGTCGTCGTCGTTTCTGGATCTTGCTGGCCATCCCGATGATGATCGCCGAGCCGCTCATCTTCGTGGCTACGCCGTTTGGCTTCCCGTACTACTTTGTGCTGTACCTGATCTACAACGTCGCGTACACGTTCTGCACCGCCAACCTGTCGCCGCTTACCATCGAGATGACCGACGACTTTAAGGAGCGTACGTACCTTACCGGCTACAAGCATCTCTTTGGTAACGCCGCCGGCTTCCTGATGGCAGCACTCGTCGGCTTTGGCTTTGGCACCTTCGGCGAGACCAACCCGTTTAGCTACTTCATCATCGCTACGATCAACGCTTCGGTCATGGCAATCTCGCTGCTCTGCGTGTACCTGTCCACATGGGAGCACACCCCCGAGGAGGTCGCTCAGGAGAAGATCGAGAGCGTCGGCGAGGGCATCAAGAAGTTCTTCATCGACGTTATCTCCACCTTCCGCAACAAGTCCTTCCGCAAGGTCCTGTATGCACAGGTCTCCACGAAGCTTGCTGCTGCCTGCTGGTCTGCCTGCCTGTCCTTCTTCATCGTCTACTGCCTGCAGATTCCTAAGTCCTACGAGTCCGTGATGGAGATGCCTGGCAAGGTCGTCGCTATCGTCTGCACCGCCATCTGGGTCGCCCTCATGGCCAAGAAGGGCTTCCACAAGTCTTGGTACCTCGCAAATGTCGGTTGCGCTGCGTGCATCATTGCCTACAACTACTTCGCCTTTGGTCAGATCAACGGCACCTCCACGGTCGCCATCGCCATGATCGCCTACCCCATCATCTTCGCCATCTGGAAGTTCTTCTACGTCGGCTTCCAGTACCTGCCCGATGTTCTGCTCAACTACATCCCCGATGTCGATGAACTCATCACCCTGCGTCGTCGCGAGGGCATCTACAGCTCCGCGCAGCAGCTCTGCCAGCAGATCGCCCAGGCTATCGCCGTCAACGTGTGGGCTATCGTCCTTGCTGCCTCCGGCTTCATTCAGACCGCCGGCAATAGCGACGCCGTGACCCAGCCCGCTACCGTGCCTCTGTATATCTGCGGCTACATGATCATCGGCTGCGCCGGCTTCTTCCTGCTTGCGGCCGTCCTTGCCCGCGGCATCAAGATCGACAAGGAGCAGTGCGACATCCTTTGCGACGAGATTCACCGCGTCAAGGAGGGTGGCAAGATGGCCGACGTCAAGCCCGAGGTCAAGGCGCTTTGCGAGGAGCTCTCCGGCTTTAAGTACGAGGACTGCTTTGCCCACAACAACGTTGGCTTCCAGGACGGTAGCGTAACCCCCGCCGAGTAAGGCCGACATATCGTCCAAATCACAGGGCCGTGCCACCGGAATTCCGCCGGCAGGCACGGCCCTTTTTTAACAGCGTACAATTTGCCTTTAGAGCATCTTTTTGAGGGAGAAATCCATGGAGACGAACGTTATCTGGCGCAACGCCCGCGCGGCCGTGATCGAGCTTGACGACGGCGGCTACTTTACCTGTGCCGATACGATGGAGATCTTTGTCAACGACGAGCCCGCCGGTACCACGAATACGGTCGAGACCTATGTCGACGGCCTGATCCCCGGCAAGCGCAACCTGGTTCGTTTTGTTTGTGGCGAGCGTGAGCTGAGCGTAGGTGTCACCACGCCGGCTGAGCCCTTTACCATCAACGTTCGCGACTGTGGCGCCAAGGGCGATGCCGAGCACGACGACACCACCAACATCCAGGCTGCCATCATGGCCTGCCCCAAGGGCGGGCGCGTGCTGATCCCCGCCGGTAGTTATCGCATCAAGTCCCTCTTCCTTAAGAGCAATATCAACATCGAGCTCGCCGAGGGAGCGGTGCTGTTGGCCCGTCACGATCGCGCGGCGCTTGCCTACATTCCGGGCACGGTCACAGGCGACGAGGGCGCCGGGTATGCCGGCACCGATATGCTGCCCCTGGGCCGCTGGGAGGGCGAGAGTTTCTCGACCTACTGCTCTACCTTTACGGGTCTGAGCGTGCACGACGTGTGCATCTATGGTCGTGGTGCCATCGACGGTCAGACCGATTTTGCCGAGGACAACTGGTGGAACAAGGACTTTAAGAACATCTTTCGCCCGGAGGAGGGCCGCGAGGTCGCCCGCCCGCGCATGATCTTCCTATCCGAGTGTGAGAACGTGAGCATGGCCGGCTTCACCGTCCGCAACAGCCCGGCGTGGAACATCCACCCCATCCTGTGCGAGCACGTCGATGCGCTCTGCCTGTCCATCGAGGGCCCCAAGAACTCCCACAACACCGACGGTTTCGATCCCGAGAGCTGCGGCTTTGTCCGCATCCTTGGCTGTCAGTTCTCGGTGGGCGACGACTGCATCGCCATCAAGAGCGGCAAGCTGGGCATTGAGCCCGAGCTTCGTCCCGCCACGCACGACGTGCTGATCTCTCACTGCTACATGCACGATGGTCACGGCGCCGTGGTCCTGGGTTCAGAGGCTGCCGGCGGCATCAAGGACCTTACCGTGAGCAAGTGCCTCTTTGAGCGCACCGACCGCGGCCTGCGCGTCAAGACCCGCCGCGGGCGCGGCAAGGATGCCGTCAACGAGGGCATTACCTTTGAGCACATTCGCATGGACGAGGTGCTCACGCCCTTCGTGGTCAACTCCTTCTACTTCTGTGACAAGGACGGCAAGACCGATTACGTGCAGTCTCGCGAGGCGCTGCCTGTCGACGACCGCACGCCCGGCTTTGGTGCCACGACGTTTTGCGATATCGAGGCCACCAACTGCCATGCTGCCGCGGCCTATATCACGGGTCTGCCCGAGAGCAAGGTGACGCGTCTGACGTTCCAAGACGTTCACGTTACCTTTGCCGACGATGCCGAGCCCTTTGTCCCGGCCATGGCCTGCGGCGTTGAGCCCATGGTACGCCAGGGCATCATCGCGCAAAACGTCAAGGTACTCGATCTGCAAAATGTGGTGATTGAGGGCCAGGACGGCGAGGAACTGCAGCTCCAGAACGTCGACAAGGTTATCCGTTCCTAACTCGGGGTGATGACCAGGGCTGCATTGTCGGATAAATCGGCAATGCAGCCCTTGTGCGATACGGCCGTGTGCGCTGCGCTACGCATCATGGTGAAAGGGAATACATGCTCAATAAAACGATTCCTGTCGGGGTCGATGGCTCGTCTGCCACGATTACGTCTTATGTTTTTGCCCCGACCGAAGATGCTTATGCTTTAAAACCGCTGCCTGCAGTTATGGTCGTGCCAGGAGGCGGCTACGATCACGTTTCGCCGCGCGAAGGCGAGCCGGTAGCGCTCCGTTTGTTGGCGATGGGCTACCAAGCGTTTGTACTGAACTATTCGGTTGCTCCGGCTGTCTATCCGCTGGCATTGCAAGAACTCGCGCGGGCGGTCGATACCGTCCGAAGCCATGCGGCAGAGTACTGTGTCGATCCTGATCGGATTACGGTCATGGGTTTTTCGGCCGGTGGGCATCTAGTTGGCTTGCTCGGGGTGCTTTGGGACCAACCCTGGCTTGCAGAGTCGATTGCGGCATCGCCTGAGTCGATTCGGCCTGACACACTTTGCTTGGGCTATCCGGTCGTAAGCTCGGGGGCCTATGCTCATCGTGGTTCATTTGAACACCTAACGGGTGCCGATGGCGCTTTGGCTCAAAAGTTGTCGATCGAGAATATGGTGGGCGAGGGCTTCCCCCGTACGTTCTTGTGGCATACCGCCGAGGATGCATCGGTACCAGTTCAAAATAGCCTCCTTCTTGCGCAGGCTCTTGCCGACCACGGGATTGGCTTTAGCCTACATGTCTTTCCGCATGGAAAGCATGGGGCATCGCTCGCCACGGCCCTAACGGCATTTAAGGGCTGCGCCGAGCATATTCAGCCACAAGTTCAGGGCTGGCCTGAACAGTTCGTTGCATGGGAGCGTGATGGACGATGAGCGAAAGTATCTATACGCTGCGCGTTTCGAGGGCTGCGGCAGGAGCGTATCCAACGATTTCCGATGCCTTGGCGGCAGCCGATCAGCTCTATCCGGATGCCGAGCAACCGGTGATGATTCGCGTCGATCCGGGCGAGTATCGCGAGCGGGTCGAGATTCATCGCTCGCATGTGACGATTGAGGGAGAGACGGCCGATAGCGTGCGTATCGTGGGCGGCTTGGGCGCCAAGATGCCCTCGGGGGACGGATCGGGCATCGACGGAATGCTCGGCACCTTTAGGACCTATACCGTTTTGGTCGACGCTGATGACGTGCGGCTCGAGAACCTAACGATCGTAAATGATGCCGGCGATGGGCGCGAGGTCGGTCAGGCGATTGCCCTGTATGCCGATGGCGACCGTCTGGTTGTCGACGCCTGTTGCATTACGGGGCGCCAGGACACGCTGTTTTTGGGCCCGTTGCCCCCGCGCGAAGTCAAACCGGGCGGATTCATTGGGCCCAAGCAGTTTGCGCCGCGTCGGGTGGGCCGTCAGTTTTTTCGACGCTGCCGGATTGAGGGCGACGTCGACTTTATCTTTGGCGGCGCGTGTGCCTACTTTGAGGGGTGCGAGATTCGCTCGCTCAACCGCGATATGGATGTCAACGGGTATGTAACGGCAGCCTCCACGCCCGAAGGCGAGCCGCACGGCTTTGTGTTCCACGGCTGTTCGTTTACAGCTCCGGATGGCGTGGCGCCGGATTCGGTCTACCTGGGTCGTCCTTGGCGCGAATGGGCGCAAACTGTGCTGATCGATTGCTGGCTGGGGCGACATATCAAGCGTGAAGGCTGGTGGGATTGGAATAAGCCGGCGGCGCACAACTGCGTGCAGTATGCTGGCGCGATTCTGCATGGGCCGGCGGGTGATACTACCGGCTGGGTGCCGTGGGCGAATGAACTCGATGTGATGGCTGCCGCCGGGTACGCTCGCGAGCAGGTGCTTGCCGGTGCGGATGGCTGGGATCCCGAGGGAGGCACCGGTGATGCGGTTGAGACGACTAGGCTATCTGCCAATGGCCGTACCGTGCACATCGAGAAGTACTGCGAAGACGAGCCTGCGCTGCGCGCCCGACTGAAGCGCGAAGGGCGCTCGGCGGCATTTGCGGGCAAGACCCCTGCAGACTTTGAGGCGTGGAGGATTGCGACCAGGACTCGCCTGTACGATGTTTTGGGCCTTTCGCTTATGGACCGCGTCCCGATTGAGATTCGTGAGCTCAGCCGCGTGCGGGTTGCCGGCGGCATTGTGCGTACTCATGCGATGCTGCAGGTTGAGCACGATGTGTGGATGTCGTTTTACCTGTTGGAGCCGTCTCATCCGAAGCTTGATGGACGGGGGCTTAAGCGTTGCTATATCTGCCCGCATGGCCATCAGGGAGCAGGCGCCGCAAGTGTTGCGGGCGTGACGGGCGTGCCGGCGGTCGATGATGCTGTGCGTAAGTTCAATTACGACTACGGTCTACGTTTGGCGCGTATGGGTTACGTGACCGTCTGCCCCGACGCACGCGGTTGGGGACACCGTCGTGACTGGAAGGGTCAGGGCGATGACGAGAACAGCTTTCTGCGCGGCACGTGCCTAAACCAGGCGCGCATGGCCGAGCCGCTGGGACTTACCGTTGCGGGCCTCAACGCCTGGGATAACATGCGTCTGATCGATTACCTAGAGGCGCGCGGCGACATTGCCATGGACGACCTGGGCTGTTTTGGCTTTTCGGGCGGCGGATACATGACGCTGTATCTGGCGGCGCTCGACCCACGCGTATGTAAGACGTTTGTCTCGGGCTACCTGTACGGTGTCGATGATTCGCTGCTGCACCTCAACGGCAATTGCAGCTGCAACTACACACCCGGACTTTGGCGCTTGCTCGACATGGGCGATATTGCCTCGCTTATTGCGCCGCGCCCGTTGTTAGTGCAGAGCTGCGAAGAAGATCATCTGAACGGTTCGCGCGGGCTGAAAAATGTCGATGAACAGCTCGAGATCGTGCGCGATGCCTACAAGTTGCTGAGTCGCAGAGATGGCCTGCGGCACGAGGTGTGTCCGGGTGAACACCATCTGGGAGTGACACATCTTGTCGAGGATATCGAATGGCTCGATTCGCACGTTGCGAAATGCGACCGTGCATAGCCCCTCGGCATGCTGCAAATAAACGGTACGTACCTGTATGGCCGCCAATGGGCGGATGAGGAGAAGATTATGGAAACGAAGAACTTGAGTGAATCGACCATTTGCTGCTTTGGCGATTCGACCACCTGGGGCGATAACGGCTGCGGTGGGGGAGGCAACGACATTTCGTGGACCTCGCACTTGGGCGCGCTACTGGGCGGCGCAACCATCGAGAACTTTGGCATCAAGGGTTCGCGCATCGCCGTCAAGGCCGACCGCAGCGATTCGTTTGTCGAGCGCCTGGACGGTATCGACGATGCGGCCGATATCTACATTGTCTTTGGCGGCGTCAACGACTTTAGCCGCAACGTGCCGCTTGGCGAGTTGGGCAGTACCGATGTGCATGAGTTCTACGGTGCGCTCGATTACCTGATCCGCACCATCACGGCACGCTCGCCTCGGGCAAAGCTCGTGTTTATGACGCCGTGCAAGACGAGCGGTAAGCACGAGAAGGATATCCCGGCAAGCGATGAGCTCAATCACCTGGGGTTGACGCAGGTCGCCTACGTGCGGGCGATGCTGGAGGTCTGTGACCGTTACTCCGTTCCGGTGATTGACCTGTATGCGCAAAGCGGCATCAGCCCGTTTTTGCCAGGGCACCGCGAGCTCTATATGCCGGACGGCCTGCATTACAGTCCTGCCGGCTATGAGCGCCTGGCGCATCGCATCGCCGCGGGTCTCACCGCCGTTTGCCGCTAAAAGTCTGCCGTTTGCGGGGAATATAGGGTTAACGTTCACCCTATATTCCCCGTTCGCGTTACACTAGGGGTAACGTTCACCTATCGTTTATGTCAGAGGGGACAGCAATGGGTTGCAATCAAATCCTGGACCGTTATATCGAGCAGTTGATCGAAACCTCTACGCCGCAGGCGCCGGCTTGGAATATCGAAAAGATTCGCGCCGGCAAGGAGAACACCTGGAACTATATCGACGGCTGCATGATCAAGGCGCTCATCGAGCTGTACGAGATCACGGGTGAGCAGCGCTACCTGACCTTTGCCGATGACTACATCGATTTCTTTGTCCAGGACGACGGTACCATCAAGCATTACAACCCGCAGGAGTACAACCTCGATAACGTCAATGCGGGCAAGACCCTCTACAAGCTCTATGACCTGGTGGGCAAGCCCAAGTACCGTGCCGCCATGGACACCATCTACCGCCAGCTCGAGACCCAGCCGCGCACCAAAGAAGGCGTGTTTTGGCACAAGGCCGTCTATCCCAACCAGATCTGGCTCGATGGCATGTATATGGCCCAGCCGTTCTACATGCAGTACGAGCTGAGCTTCCACAACCGTCGTGCCTGCTCGGACAGCTTCCATATGTTCCAGGTCGTGCATGACCTGATGCGCAACCCCCTCAACGGTCTGTACTATCACGCTTACGACGCGAGCCGCAAACAGTTCTGGTGCGACCCGGTCACCGGCCTTTCGGCTAACTTCTGGCTGCGCGCCGAGGGCTGGTTTGCCATGGCGCTCATCGACACCTGGGAGCTTATGCCGCCTTCGATGTCGGCCGAGAAGGACGAGATTCGCAAGATGTTCCACGACCTGATCGATGCCATGCTGCCGTATCAGGACGAGAAGACCGGCATGTGGCATCAGGTCATCAACCTGCCCAATATCGCCCCCAACTACCTGGAGGAGTCTGGTAGCGCGATTTTTGCCAATGCCATCATGAAGGGCGTGCGTCTAGGCGTGCTGGGCGAGCGTTACTACCAGTACGGCCGTCGCGCCTTCGACGGCATCTGCGAGACCTGCCTGTCCGAGCATGATGGCCAGCTGGCGCTCGACAACATCTGCCTGGTCGCGGGCCTGGGCAACACAGCGCACCGCGAGGGCACGTTTGGTTACTACATGAGCGAGCCTATCGTCAAAAACGATGCGAAGGGCGTGGCGCCGCTGGTGCTTGCCTATATCGAGACCATGCATCACGACAAACTGGCCGGCAGGCATGACCCGCTTGCTCCCTCGGGCGTGTGCTCTATCGAGGACCCGTTTGGCGGATACACCCCGGGCATCAACGCTCATAAGGGATGTGAATAACGTGGGGGCTATTACTCCGGGTGTGCGTTTGCACGACCTTCCGCAGGGGACCGTCGAGGAACGCATCCGCATGGCGGGAGAGCTGGGCTTTTCGTGCATTCAGCTGCCGAGCAAGGTGCTCTACGCATCGATGGGGATCGATCGAAGCGGCCTGACCCACGAGCTTGCCGACCATTTGCGTGCGGTGCTCGACGAGGCGGGCGTTTCGGTCGCCGTGCTCGGCTGTTATAAGAATCTGGCGACGCCCGATCGCCAACAGCTCATGGATAACTTTGCCGAGTACGAGGCATGCTTGAACTTTGCCCAGATGCTCGGCGGATGCCCGGTTGGCACCGAGACCGGTCGCCCCAATGCACAGAACCGCGTTGCTGACGACCGCATGACCGATGAGGCACTCGAGGCTTTTGTGGACGGGCTTGCGTATGTCTGCGAGCGTGCCGAGGCCATGGGCGGTCAGGTTCTAATTGAGCCCGGTTGGAACGAGACGGTCAACACGCCAGATCGCTGCCGTGAGGTGCTGGAGCGCGTCTCGAGCCCGTCGCTCGGCGTGATCTATGACCCAGTGTCGCTGCTGCACCCCAGCGTCGTTGACGAAGCGCAGGAAATCACCGCGCGCATGCTCTATTTATGCGGCAGCAAGATCCGCGTGCTGCACGCCAAGGATTTTGAGGTCGTTGATAACGAGGACGAAGCCGGTTGGTGCGACGGTACGGGTTCACGCCTGGTGTGTCATGGCGTGGGCGAGACGGGCCGCTATGACTTTGAGCCCGTAGTGGCCTGGGCGGCTGCCGCCTGCCCTGGGATTCCCTGCGTGGTCGAGAACAGTGTGCCGGCGACGGCGGCTGACTGCCTGGCGACACTCGAGCACATGTCCGCTCGCTGCGGGGCTTCGCATCGCGAGTTATAGCATTGGCTTTTGCTGTGTCGGCAGATTGAGATTACCTGTATGGGGGCGGCGGTGAAGGGTCTTTATCGTCGCCCCCATTGGATTGCATTAAAAAGGGGAGTTGCGTGGCTATCCACATTGTCGAAGAGGCGAATCGTTGCCTAGGTTGTAAAAGGGCGTTCTGTCAGATTAAGGGCTGCCCGGTTCAGACGCCTATTCCGCAGGTCATCGACCTGTTCAAACAGCGCCGTCTAGAAGAGGCGGGCGAGCTGCTGTTCCAGAACAATCCCATGAGCGCGGTCTGCTCCGTGGTGTGCAACCATTCGGGCCAGTGCGAGGGTGCTTGCATCCAGGGCCGCAAGGGCACACCCGTGCATTTCTCGAGCATCGAGAACTATATCTCAACAGCGTATTTGGATCGTAAGGAGTGGGCGCCCGCGCCGTCGTGCGGCAAACAGATTGCTGTGGTCGGTTCCGGTCCCGCCGGCATTACCGTGGCCATTAAGATGGCCCAGCTGGGCTGCGCCGTCACGGTATTTGAACAGCGCCCCGAGATCGGCGGTGTGCTGGAGTACGGTATCCCCGAGTTCCGCCTGCCCCGTGCGCTCGTGCAAAAGTATCGTCACGTGATGTGCTCGCTCGGCGTGCGCGTTCGTCCCTCAACCACCATCGGCGGCGCACTGCACATCGATGACCTGCTACGTGACGGCTACGACGCGGTCTTTGTCGGTACCGGTACCTGGCGTGCCCGCAAACTGGGCATTCCCGGCGAGTCGCGCGGTAACGTGCTTTTTGGCATCGATTACCTGGTCGATCCCGCGAGCGTGGCAATCGGGCAGAACGTGGCGGTTATCGGCGCCGGCAATGTGGCCATGGATGTGGCCCGCACGGCGCTGCGCTCGGGTGCTCGTAAGGTCACCGTGTATGCCCGATCGCGCCATATCTCGGCCATCGATGACGAGGTGGAGCTGACCGAGCTTGACGGTGCCGAGATTGTGTGCGGCAAGGCGATCTGCGCCATCGACGATAACGGTCCGGTCTTCGAGACGGCTATCTTCGACGAGGAGAATAACGTGGTGGGGTACGAGGAAGAGCTCGACCATGCGTCTGCCGACACAGTTGTGATTGCGGCTTCGCAGGTGCCCAAAGACAAGCTTGTGCTTACGACGGGTGGTCTGGAGACCGACCATCGCGGCCTGCTTTCGGTCGACGAGAACGGCATGACCACCGTGCCCGGCGTCTTTGCCGCCGGCGACGTGGTTAACGGCCCGCTGACGGTTGTTCACGCCGTAGCCGGCGCCAAGCTCGCCGTCGAAGGCATGACTACCTATCTGGGCCTCTAACTCCATCCCACCCATCAGTTGCGGTGAAATACGGACTGTTTTGGCTGTGAAAAGCCTCGGCTGCCCCGTATTTCACCGCAACTTTTTGGGGGTTGAGCAGAGACTGGGGGAGCGCGTGCGGTCGGGTGCTGCACGGTTGCTGGTACGATAGGTACGTCAGCAACTGCCGCCGAGCGGCTCAAATGAAAGGAACCCTGTATGGAGTCCTCTGCCTATCCAATGCTCTTTAGCCCGATCAAGGTCGGTACGACCGAGGTCAAGAACCGCGTCTTTATGCCGCCGGTGTCCACCAACCTGGCCGATCATGGCTATGTGACCGACGACTTGGTCGATCATTACCGTGCCCGCGCCAAGGGCGGCGTGGGCCTCATCATCACCGAGGTCGTGACGGTCGAGCCTACCTATACCTATCTGCCGGGTGACATGTGCTGCTACGACGACACGTTTATCCCTGGCTGGGAAAAGCTCGCCGCGGCCGTCCACGAGTATGGCTGCAAGATCATGCCGCAGCTCTTCCACCCCGCCTACATGGCCTTTAACATTCCGGGTACGCCGCGCCTGATCGCTCCGTCCTTTGTGGGTCCGTCCTATGCCCGCGAGGCGCCGCGCCCCATTACGGTCGATGAGATTCACGAGCTCACGCATCAGTTTGGCGACGCTGCCGTGCGTATGCAGAAGGCCGGTGTCGATGGCGTCGAGGTCCATGCGGCGCACGCCCACGGCATGCTCGGCGGTTTCTTGACCCCGCTCTATAACAAGCGTACCGATGAGTACGGCGGCTCGCTCGACGCCCGCATGCGCTTCTTACTCGAGGTCATCGCCGAGATTCGCGAGCGCTGCGGCAAGGACTTTATCATCGACGTCCGTATCTCGGGCGACGAGTACACCGATGGCGGCCTGACCCTCAACGACATGATCTACGTCTCGCGTCGCCTGGAGAAGGCCGGCGTCGACATGATTCATGTGTCGGGCGGCACCACCATCAAGCGCGGCTCCGCGATTCCCGCCGCCGGTACGCAGCAGGCCTCGCATGCCGCCTGCTCGCGCGAGATCAAGAAGCACGTCAACATTCCCGTCGCCACCGTCGGACGTATCAACGAGGCCTGGATCGCCGAGGAGCTGATCGAGGACGGCGCTGCCGACATCTGCATGATGGGCCGCGCCAATCTGTGCGATGCCGAGTTCTGCAATAAGGCCGCTGCCGGCAACGCCGACGACATCCGCCCCTGCATCGGCTGCCTGCGCTGCCTGAACGGCATTATGTTTGGCAAGCGCATCTCCTGCACTGTCAACCCGGACGTGGAGCGCGACGAGGCTGGCTACGAGCCTGCCGCCGAGGTCAAGAACGTGCTGGTTGTGGGTGCCGGTCCTGCGGGTATGGAGGCGGCCTACATTGCCGCCAAGCGCGGCCACAACGTGGTGCTCGTGGACAAGCAGGACGAACCGGGCGGCGAGATGCGCATCGCGGCCGTTCCGCCGGCAAAGCAGGAGCTCACCCGCGTGATCAAGTATCAGTACCGTCGCCTGGCCGAGGCCGGCGTGAAGTGCGTATTTGGCACCGAGCTTACTGCCGAGGACATTCAGCGTGACTACGCGGGTTACGAAGTTGTCCTGGCTTATGGCGCCGAGCCCATCGCTCCGGCCTTTATGCAGGGCTTTAAGCAGGTTATGACAGCTGACGACCTGCTGGGTGGCAAGGCTTTCCCGGGCAAGAAGATTGTCATCGTCGGCGGCGGCACCGTCGGTTGCGAGACGGCCGACTACCTGGCCCCGCTGGTCAACGACCTGTCGCCGGCCAACCGCGATGTCACCGTCATCGAGATGACCAAGACGCTCGCCGCCAACGAGGGCGGTGCCGGTCGCGCGGTGCTCATCACGCGCATGCTCTCCAAGGGCGTTCACGTGCTGACCGAGGCCAAGGTGACCGAGATTACCGAGGACACCATCAGTTACGAGAAGGACGGCGAGGTCCACACCATCACCGGTGCCGATACACTGGTGCTTGCCATGGGCTATCGTCCCAACACCAAGCTTGCCGACGACCTTGCCGCTGCCGGCGTTACCACCCACGTGCTGGGCGATGCCAACAAGTGTGGCAACATTCGCGACGCCATCGGCGATGGCTATAAGGTTGCCTGCGAGCTCTAGTCAACTCTTTGATGCATGGGGACCTGTCCCCGCGGCGCCAGTCGACAGATAGCAAAAAGCGGCGGTCGTCCCGTACGTGGGACGACCGCCGCTTGCGTTAGCTGCAATGAGTCGTGCGATTAGAGCCCCAGGAGCTCCTTGACCTTGGCGATGATGGCCTCGTCGGTGGCGTTGGCAAAGAAGTACTCCTGGAAGTGCTCGCCGGCAAGTGCGCCCTTCACCAGGTCCTGATCGATCTCGCCCAGGACGTCGACGAGCGGACGCATGGTCACAGCGCGCACGCCGTCGAGGATCTTCTTGTTGCGCTGCTCGGGCTCAACACGCTCGGCTGGGTAGCCGTTGCCCGAACCAAAGCCAAAGAGCTTCTCGAAGGTGTACTCAAGGTTGAGCTCCTGGCCCCAGCCGTTCTTGAGGGCGAAGGGCATGGCAACGGCGTTGCCATCGTTGACCTGGGCAAAGGTGTAGGCGTCGAGCGGGTCGGCAACGTGGCCGCACAGCACGCCGGGGAAGGAGTTACAGGCGAGCATGGCGCCCTCGCCGGTGCCGCAGCCGGTCACGACGTAGTCGGCAGCACCGGAGTTCAGCAGCACGGCGGCAAGGATGCCGTTCTGCACGTAGGTGAGGGGCTTGGAGTCGGCGTCGGCATACATACCATAGTTAAAGACGGTGTGCCCCATGGGCTCGACAACCTTCTTAAGGGCAGCCTCGATCATAGGGTTCTTGGAGTTCTGAGAGTTCTCATTGATCAGAGCGATCTTCATTGCGAAATACCTTCCTATTTCTAACTTGCGGTGAAATACGGACTGTTTTGCCTGATAGAAGCCAAAACCAATCCTTATCTCACCGCAACTCAAATGAAAAACGAGTGGGTGAAACCTGATGTGGGCAGTTGCGGCGACGCTTATTGAGGCTGTTTTCCAATGTATGCGAGGATGCCGCCGTCGACATAGAGGATGTGGCCGTTGACGAAGTTCGATGCATCGGAAGCCAAGAACACGGCGGGGCCCTTCAGATCCTCGGGCGTGCCCCAGCGGGCGGCCGGCGTCTTGGCAATGATGAACTGGTCAAACGGATGGCGGCTGCCGTCGGGCTGCGTCTCGCGCAGGGGTGCGGTTTGTGGCGTGGCGATGTAGCCGGGTCCAATGCCGTTGCACTGGATATTGGCCTCGCCAAACTCCGAGCAGATGTTCTTGGTGAGCATCTTGAGTCCGCCCTTGGCGGCGGCATAGCCGGCGATGGTCTCGCGACCCAGCTCGCTCATCATCGAGCAGATGTTGATGATCTTGCCGTGGCCCTTGGCGATCATGCCAGGCAGGCAGGCCTTGGACACGATAAACGGTGCGTTGAGGTCAATATCGACGACGCGGCGGAAGTCCTCGGCGCTCATGTCGAGCATCGGGGTACGCTGGATGACGCCAGCGTTGTTGACCAGGATATCGGGCGTGGTGCCAAAGTCGGCCTCAATCTTGGCGATGAGCTCGGCGACGACGGCCTCGTCGGTGACATCGGCAACATAGCCGTGAGCGTCAAAGTCCAGCTCGCGGTAGTGCTTCTCGGCCTCGGCGACCTTGTCGGCGTGACGGGCGTTAAAGGCGATTTTGGCGCCGGCCTCTCCGAGCGCCTCGGCAATGGCCATGCCAATGCCGTAGGTGGCGCCGGTCACGAGCGCGACCTTGCCATCCAGGCGGAAGCTGTCCATAAGATCAGACATAGCGATCCTTTCAAAAGAAACGTTCATCTATATAAGTCTTGCTTTTCATACAAGGTCAGTATAGGAGAAGAGGGGGAATTAAAAGACAGATTCTCCTAAAAACAGGTGAACGTTCACTTTTAAAAGGTAAACGGTGGTCTCGCCCTTGCCGTGCGGACGTCTATTTGCTCTGTTCCTGCGCTCCCTCTGCGATCATGTTGCGGTTGTACACCAGATGCAGGTACATCGCGTCGTGCGCTGCGGTGGGATTGCGCGCGGCGATGGCGTCGGCCACGCCACGGTGGGTGCGGATGGTTTCCTCAACCAGCTTTTTGCCGGTTACGTCGATAAAGAGGGGGACGGATGCCTTGAGCACGCCCATCAGGCGGGGAACGACGAGGTTTCCGGAGCTCTCGGCAATGGCATTGTGGAACGCGGTGTCGGCGGCGGAGTAATCCTCACCGGCCTCGGCCAGGCGCTCGGATTCGTCGCAGAGCTCTTTGATGCAGATGATTTGATCGTCGGTCGCGTGCTCTGCGGCCATGCTGGCCATCTGCGGCTCGATCATAAAGCGCACTTCGAGCAGGTCGCGTGCCAGGCGCCTCTTGTCATCGATAAAGGTAAAGCCCAGCGGATCGTCGGCAACGCCGGGGTTTGATGCCACATAGGTGCCCGAGCCCTGCTTAATGCGCACGATGTTGCGCGACTGCAGCAGCTTCATAGCCTCGCGTACGGTGCTCCTGCCAGCACCCAGGCGCTCGACGAGCACAGCCTCCTTGGGCAGGCGGTCGCCTTGCTCAAGATGCTCATCCAGGATCAGTTGAATAATTTTCTCCGAAATCTGCTCGGGGAGTCCCGAATCGGCTCGTGCCACGCTTCACCTCATATCAAAAGAATTCATCAGAGCTATTCTAGCTCATTTAACAGAAGCCGCGGTGGTTCGCTCCGACAATGGAGAACTGTAAGTGGCCGTTTACCGTCAAAAACAGATCGTTCAGCAAATACATCAGATGTATTTCGAAAAAGTTTCCCTTTTAAACATCAGACCTATTGAAAACGCGCTATAGTCTAAGCCGAATTCAAAAGGTCTGATGAATTGGAGGAAAGATGTCAGACCCAACGTTTATGGCCGACCCCACCAGGCTGGTCATCGCCGCCATCGTGGGCATTGCGCTGCTGCTTGCGCTCATCATTAAGTTCAAGCTGCATCCCGTGCTTTCGATGATGGTCTCGGCGCTCGCGATCGGCATCGGCGCCGGTATGCCGCTCGACCTGGTGGCGGACACTGTCACCAAGGGCGTGGGCACCACGCTGCAAAACATCGCCCTGCTCATTGGCCTGGGTTCGATGTTTGGCCAGATTCTTGAGGAGAGCGGCGGCGCCAAGAAGATCGCCCAGACCTTCATCGATACCTTTGGGCAGGGTCATTCCAGCTGGGCGCTGGGAATTACCGGTCTGGTTATCGGCACTACGGTGTTCTTTGAGGCCGGCGTGGTCGTTTTGATCCCACTTGCGTTTAGCGTGGCATCGCAGACCAAAAAGTCGACGCTCTACTACGGCATCGCGCTGCTCGCAGGACTTGCCGCTGGCTATGCGTTTGTGCCGCCATCGGCCGGTTCGGTTCTGGTCGCCGGCACGCTCGGTGTCGACCTGGGCACCATGATTCTCGTCGGTATCCCTACCGCCTTCATCGCTATGGCGATCGCCGGCGTCATCTGGGGTCGCAACGTGGGCAGTCGCATTTTTACCGATGTTCCGGAGCACTTTACCTCTGCCGAGGGTGCGAGCGACGAAAAGGAGCTTCCCTCCTTTGGCATGGTGCTTGCCATCGTGCTCACGCCGCTTTGTCTGATTTTGCTGGGCACGTTGTCCTCTTATATCCCCATGCCCGCCGAGCTCGCCTCGATTCTCGCCTTCCTGGGCAAGCCGTTTGTCGCTTTGACGCTCGCCACGCTCGTCGCGATGTATCTGCTGGGCGCGCGGCGCGGCTACTCCGGCGCCGAGCTCAAGGCCCTGCTCGACCGTTCGCTTAAGCCCGTCGGCATGATCTTGCTGGTCATTGCCTGCGGCGGTGTGATCCGCTGGATGCTGCAGGACTGCGGCTTGGGCCAGGTTATTGGGCCCATGCTCGAGGCTTCACCGCTGCCTTTGGTGGTCGTTGCCTTTTTGATTGCCGTCATGGTGCGTGCCTCTGTTGGCAGCTCCATCGTCGCTATGACCATGGCATCGGGCATTATGGCCGCCATGCCCGCGGTCGCCGGCGCTTCGGTGCTCATGCGTGCCTCCATCTGTCTTGCTATCTGCGGCGGTGCCACGGCCCTCTCGCACGTCAACGATGCCGGTTTTTGGATGTGCTCCTCGTTCCTGGAGATTGACGAGAAAACCACCCTCAAGTCCTGGACCGTTATGGAGACGCTCATCGGCCTTTCGGGTCTTGCCTGCGCCCTGGTGATTTCGTTCTTCGCCTAGTTCGCGTGGCTAAGCATCTTTTGCCGAGCGCATCGCTCGGTACCCATTTACACCTGATTCATTAACCAACGATTGGTACAACCGTTCAAATCAAAAGAGGAGAGCATCATGGACGAGAAGACCAAGGCACAGATTCAGCAGGAGGCAGCCGACCTGGTTGCCAAGCTGCAGCCGCGTTCCGGCAAGTTCCGCACCATCAGCCCCGAGATGGACCCGCTGCGTCTGGGCTCTGGCTGGTCCATCGAGGATCTGGACAAGCCGCAGGTCATTATCGAGTCGACGTTCGGCGACTCGCATCCGGGTTCTGCCGGCCTGTTTGAGCTGGTCGAGGAGGTTCGTGCCGGCGTTGCCGAGGCTGGCGGTCATGGTGCCCGTTACTTCTGCACCGATATCTGCGACGGCGAGGCCCAGGGCCACGACGGCATCAACTACTCGCTGCCCAGTCGCGACATGATCGCCAACATGATCGAGATTCATGCCAAGGCCACCCCGTTCGACGCCGGCGTCTTTGTTGCCAGCTGCGATAAGGGCCTGCCTGCGAACCTTATGGCCATGGGCCGCATCAACATCCCCTCCATCGTCGTTACCGGCGGTGTCATGGATGCCGGTCCCGATCTGTTGACCCTGGAGCAGCTCGGCGCCATCTCGGCCCGCTATGAGCGCGGCGAGATTTCCCGCGAGGAGCTCGAGTTTGCCAAGCACAACGCATGCCCCAGCTGCGGCGCCTGCTCCTTTATGGGTACCGCCTCGACCATGCAGGTTACCGCCGAGGCCCTGGGCCTTATGCTCCCCGGCACGGCCCTGCTGCCCGCCACCAGCTCCGACCTGCGCGAGTTTGCGCGCGAGGCCGGCCGTCAGTCCGTGTGGCTCTCCGAGCACAACCTGTGCCCTCGCGACATCGTAACCAAGGAATCCTTCGAGAACCTCATCATGGTCCACGGCGCAATTTCGGGCTCCACCAACTCGCTGCTGCACATCCCCGCGATCGCTCGCGAGTTCGGAATCGAGATGTCCGCCGACGACTTCGATCGCCTGCATCGTGGCGCCCACTACCTGCTCAACGTCCGTCCCGCAGGTGAGTGGCCGGCGCAGTTCTTCTACTATGCGGGCGGCGTGCCGCGCATCATGGAGGAGATCAAGTCGATGCTCCACCTCGATGTCATGACCGTCACCGGCAAGACCCTCGGCGAGAACCTCGAGGACCTCAAGAACAACGGCTACTACGAGAAGTGCGGCCGCTACTTGGAGAAGTGGAACCTCAAGCGCGAGGACATCATTCGCCCATTTGACCAGGCTTTTGGTACCGACGGCTCTATCGCCATCCTCCACGGCAACCTTGCCCCCGAGGGTGCTGTCGTCAAACACACGGTTGTTCCGCGCGAGATGTTCCAGGCCACGCTTAAGGCCCGTCCGTTCGACTGCGAGGAGGACGCCATTCACGCCGTCCTGACGCACGAGGTCAAGCCCGGCGATGCCGTTATCATTCGCTATGAGGGACCCAAGGGTTCCGGTATGCCCGAGATGTTCTACACCACCGAAGCTATCGCCAGCGACCCCGAGCTGGGCGCGAGCATTGCCCTGATCACTGACGGCCGCTTCTCCGGCGCCTCCAAGGGCCCGGCTATCGGTCACGTTTCGCCCGAGGCCGCTGTGGGCGGTCCGATTGCCCTGATTGAGGAGGGCGACCTTATCCGAATCAACATCCCCGGGCGCTCGCTGTCCATCGTGGGCATCGCCGGCAAGGAGATGGAGCCGGCCGAGGTCGACGCCGTCCTGGCCGAGCGCCGAGCCGCTTGGAAGCCCAAGGCTAATCGTTACACCTCCGGCACGCTCAAGTTCTTTACCGAGCATGCAGTTTCCGCCATTCAGGGTGGCTACATGGAGTAGCGCCCATGCGCATCAAATATCTCCTCTCATAGATGCGCGGCACAAAGAGCCCCGAGCCACGTCACCGGGGCGCGTTGTTCAGCGCCGCCGGGGCGCTCCACTCAAACGACAAGAGACGTCTTACGCAAGCGCCCGCGTCCGTGGATAAAACCACGGGCGTGGGCGCTTCACTTTATTCCCAGCCGCTTTATTCCCAGCCCTTCCACACGTCAGGCTCGTAGCCAACGGTTGCCTGGCGGCCGTTGCGAACGATGGGCTCACGAAGAATCTGCTGGTTATCGAGCACCATTTCGAACTTCTGGTCGGCAGCAAGATACTGTACGAGCGCAACCGTGTCGGCATCTTTCGCCTTTGGATCGATCACAGCGTCGATCCCGCCGACGGCGCGCGCCACGCTTTCGAGCTCGCCTTTGCTCATCCCCTTTTCCTTCAAGTCGATGAACTGGAACTTCACACGACGTTCCTTGAAATAGCGCTGCGCCTTCTTAGTATCGAAGCTTTTCTTCGTGCCGAATATCTGGATGTTCAACGTACCGCCTTCGCTCAATTCTCGTCCGTCCATGATACGACAAGGGAGCCGAGTAAAAACAGAGCAGGCGGAGATGGAGGAGGACGGCGACCGACCGTCGGCAAGAGTCGGCCGGATCGGACTGGCGCCCAGCGCGCGCCGGCGACACGCTCGCAGCTGCACACATAGCCGATGTACAAGCTCGCCGCGGCGTTCCCTCGCCCCGCGGTGTGGCGATAGAGAAGCACGCCACCCGTCAACGATGGCGCCTCGGTGAAGAAAATCAACGTCTGGGTTACATCCCTTGAAAGGGGCGAAGACGGCTGCTAGAATACCTCCCCGCTATGAAGGATTTGACCAAAGCATACATCGCAATTCGGCGGCCCCTGGTATACGGGGCCTCTCCTGTTGTTCCCCAAGTGCGCTCTGAGCAGCCGCTTTCTTCCTGTCGTATCTGATGCACGCATAGCACGTGCATGTTATTTCGCCCGTGGGCCGGCGCGCCTTCGGCGAAGAATCGAATAGATACGAAGGAAGCTTATGTCTGATAATTGTACGGTCGCGCCCGCCAATGGGCGCATTACCGGTACCCAGATCCGCATCGTCGCGGTCGTCGTCCTGGGTGCCTTCTTGGCGCTACTGAACCAAACGGTGATGTCGCCTGCGCTGCCGGTCATCATGTCCGATTTCGCCATCGATGCCTCGACTGCCCAGTGGATCATGTCCATATACCCGCTGGTGAGCGGCATCATGGTCCCCGTTTCGGCGTTCCTTATCGACAAGTTCAGCACCCGCGCGCTATTCTTCGGGGCGACGCTGGTGTTCGCGCTGGGCACGCTGCTGTGCGCCGCAGCCCCTGATTTCCTGTTCCTCATCATCGGTCGCGTGTTGCAAGCGGCGGGCTCAGGCGTGCTCATGCCGCTTGTCTCGGTGGTTCCCATGCTGGTGTTCCCCGTCGAGAAACGAGGAACGGCTATGGGCATGGCGGGCATCGTCATGTCGGCGGGTCCCGCGGTCGGCCCCGTCGTAGGCGGCGCGGTGATCGACACGTACGGCTGGCGCACCATGATCGGCGCCATCGTCCCCCTCGCAATTCTCGTGCTGGTGCTGGGCGTGTTCATGCTGAAAAACGTGGGCGAGCTGAAGAACCCCAAGCTCGACCTGCCCTCGGTCGTCCTCTCCACCATCGCCTTCGGCGGACTTCTCTACGGGTTCTCGAGCGCCTCGTCGATGGGTTGGGGCAACCCCGTGGTGCTCGGCTCGATCGTCGCGGGTGTCGTGTGCTTGGTGCTGTTCGTCGTACGCCAGGGCAAAATCGAGGACCCGCTGCTTCAACTGGGCACGCTCAAGACGCGCGAGTTCCGCGTGGCCGCCATCATCGTCACGCTCATCAACGCCGCATGCCTGGTCACCAACACGCTGTTGCCGTTGCTGCTGCAAACCTCGCTTGGCGCTTCGGCCTTCGAAACTGGCATGGCCATGCTTCCCGCCGCGGCGGTGGGCATCATCATCAGCCCTATCTCCGGCGTGGTGTTCGACAAGTTCGGTCCGCGTGCCATCTCGATCGTCGGCCTGGCCCTCATGACCGGCGCCCTGTTCCTGCTCTCGCTTTCGACGGTAAACACGCCCATCTTGGTGGTTGCGCTGTTCTGCATGCTGCAGTCCGCCGGCCAGTCGCTCGCGAACATGCCGGTGAACACATGGGGTGTCAATGCCTTGAAAAATGACATGATCGCCCACGGCAACGCCATCGCGAACACCGGCCGCCAGGTCGCCGGCGGTTTGTGCACGGCGCTCATCATCACGGTCATGACAAGCGTCACCGCGTCGGCCGGCGTCGATGCGAGCATCCAAGTAGCCACCGCCGTGGGCGCGGGCGTCGCTTACAAGGTGTGCGCGGCAATCGGCCTCGTTTCCCTTATCTGTGCCATATTCAGCGTGCGCACCAAGAAAACCGCACCGAAAACGAAGGAGGCATAAGCGATGTCCGAGATTCTGTCCGAGCGCATCCCGCTCGAGCTCGAGGGGACGCCCGTTTCGAGCATCATGATTGAAGAGCCGTTCACCTGCACGCAGGATTGCACGATTTCCGACGTGGTGCGCATGCTCGCCGAAAACGAGGTGAGCAGCATGCCCGTAATCGATGAGCGCAACCAGGTGGTCGGGTTCATCTCCGACGGCGATGTCATGGGAGCCATCGCGCAGCATCGCGCTCACACCATCTTCACGGGCGGCGACGCGTCCATGCTGTACTTCGACGATCAGAGCCTTGAGCAGCGCATCGAAGACCTGAAGGATCGCTGCGTCATGGATTTCGCGACGCGCCAGGTAGTGTGTGCCCGTCCCGAGCAGAGCATCGCCCGCGTCGCCGCGCTGCTGGCGAAGAAGAAGTTCAAGAAGCTTCCTGTGGTTGATGACGAGGGCAAACTCGTGGGGGTCATCCGCCGCTCCGCCATCACCAAATACATCTTCGGCATCCTTTTCCAATAGGGGCAGGTCGCACTTGAGGCGAACATCTCGAGGCATCGAGCCAGCAACTGGACCAGACAACCTTGACACGCACGCGCTTTCCCTCGATGCTTCGGTAAGGGGAGCTGCGAAAATCGCAGCACGGGTGATCGGCGCCGCGCCCCCGAAGGCAAAAGCGAACACGGGAGCGATACGATGGGAAAAGTCCTGGACGAAGATTTGGTTTATGAGATTCTCTCCGTCGTGGCAGAGATTCCGGCGGGATGCGTCGCCTCGTACGGTCAGATAGCGCGCCTCATCGGCAGGGAGAAAAACTCTCGCCTGGTCGGAGCGGTGCTGAGCGAGGCGGATCGCTACGGCGATTATCCCTGCCACCGCGTCGTCAACCACGCGGGACGCCTCGCGCCAAACTTCCCCGACCAGCGAGCACTACTGACGGAGGAAGGAGTCGCCTTCCGAGACAACGGCTGCGTCGACATGAAAAAGCACCAGTGGAACGAGTAGCCAGGCAGCGTAGCGTCGAAAGGAGCGACGCCACGGGGAACGACCTGCGCCCCGCCGCCGGACAACCTATGGCAAAGTGACACGTCCCACAAAGAGCGGCGCACCAGTACGAGACACGACCGCGACGTAAAAAGACCCTATGATACTCGTAAGCATCTATCTGATTGCCCGCCTCGAGGTACCCAAAGAACGAGAGATGCCGAAACCCCTAGACAAAGAAAAAGGTCGGGAGCTTTTATGCTTCCGACCTGAAGTTTCATGGTCGCGGGGGGCGGATTTGAACCACCGACCTTCGGATTATGAGGTCGCTACGACGTTGTTTCATTCAGACATTTCGACCCAAATTGAACTCAATATAACTCCAGGTCATTTGATGTTTTCATAGATTTACGAAAGAAAAGTACGCGGAATAATTCGACCCAAATTCGACCCACAACGAGCTTGAAAGCGGTCAGGCGGAGCATTACCCTTGGGGTGTGACCCCACGCAGGGCCCACCACCAAGGGTAATGCCCACCCGCCCCAGCCCTTTGCGCCATTCCGCGCAACCGAGCGCGATTCTCAGGCACTTCAGGCAAGGAACACGATGAACGACCGACCTCTCGTCATAGGCAAAGGAACGAAGCAACGCCGCGACAAATATACGTGGCGCTACCGTCACAGCCTCGGCAAGGATCCGGTCACGGGCAAATACCGCTATTCGCCGTGGCAGACCATACATACCACCAAAAGCCGAGAGGTCGACGCCGCACTCGAAGCCTACAAGGCAGAACTCAACAGCGGCACCTACGTCCAAAAATCGAGGGACACCGTCGGCTCGTACGCAAAAAAGTTCCACGACAACCGCGAAGGAACCATCACGCCGCTCGCCTACTCGACATCCTACTCAATCGAGAACCGGACGCGCACATCACATGCGTGATGCTCATGCTCGACACCGACATGAGAAGGGCAGAAGCCCTCGGGATGACGTGGTCCGATGTCTCCGTCGAGAACAGAAGCATCCTCATTGAGCAGCAGTTCGCGGCCGATCGAAGCGTTCGCTCGCCCAAAAGCAAGAAAAGCGTGCGGAGGATCTCGATAAGCGAGACGCTGACGTCGTATCTCGAATTCTGGAAAAAGGAGCAGGCCCGCGAAATGGAAGCCTTCGGCCTGGAACAAGTCAAAGGCACTCCGCTCGTCCACTCATTCGAACGAACGAAAGACAGGCATCCCCAAGTCAACTTCATGGACCTGAATGGGTTTTCGCGCTGGTTCAGAAACTTCAGCGTCGAGAACGGGTTCGGCAAGTTCGAAGGCGTTCGAACATACCATTATGTGAAGGAAACTGTCGACGGGGAAACGATTTCGAAGCGTTATGAGCATAAAGAGTGGCTCGAATTGAGGGATTACCTCAGGAAGCATCCCAAGGTTCGCGAGGCGAGGCATATCAGCACATATGAGAGCGAGCACCTTCCTTACGGATATTCGGGCCTATCGAGCCACACCGCTACTGCCGCTACTGCCCGCTACTGCCCGCCAGCTTCCGAACCAGCGGGCGGTAGCAGCACCCCGAACATCTCGCCGACAGCGCAGAGAGTCGTCGACCTGGCGGCCAAGGCCGACATCGAGGACGTGATGCTGTGCGACCTGCCCGGCGTCCTGTCCTTCCTAGGGCTGCCACCTGAGACGGAGATGCCGCCGGGCAACAAGGGGAAGACGAAGCTCAAGAAGCTCTACAGGAAGGTGGCGCCGAACAAGGTATACCACTCCGGCGAGCGCGCCAAGGATTTGATCTCGCACCTCGACATGGCAGAGATCAGGGCATCGGCGCCCGTCCAAGAATTGGGATGCAGTTCAATACGAGCTCGGGGCTCTTTTCGTCTAGATTGGGGACGCATGGCCGGACGAAAACAATTTGCGTCTGGTAATAAGCGTACGAAAGCGCAATTTACGTCTTAATTCCGTACGCAAATCAAGACGAAAATCGTTTACGTCTGCTTTAAATCCGTACGAAAACGGTTTTCGTCTTGCAGGGCAGTTGCCGTTTCTACAGTTCAACTTCCAGTTCGGCTTTGTGCTCGTAGAGGTAGTCGCGCATGTAGGGGATGGCAAATGAGACCTTGCCGTACGAGGGAGCCTCGATAATCGACTCTCTTAACAGGCGGCTGCGGACGAAACTCACCTGTTGAGGCGTTTTGTTTAGGGCATCGGCAACCATGCTGGTCGAGCTCGTCTGCCCCAAAGATGCCATGCTCAGCAGATAAGCGATGCACGTGGGCGGAATGCGCTGTAGCGCGGGCTCAATCACCATGGCACAGAAGCGTTCGCGTGCCGTTGCAATGCCGCGCTCGGCTTCTTCTTCTCCAATAATCGGTGTATGTGCGCGTCTTGCCAACTGCCATGCGTAGTATCCAACGAGTTGGATCATGAAAGGATAACCTTGCGTTGCCTCGGCAAGTTGGCCGGCAATACCTGGCTGCAACTCCATGCCAGACGCTTCAATGGTTTCCTCGAGGGAGTACGACACTTCGGTTACTGCCACAGCCTTCAGGTCAAAGGGGAGGGCACGGCGCAAAAACGTAAGTGTCTTTCCGTTGATGATGCTTTCAATCATCGAAGGCAGCCCCGCAAAAACAAAGGCGATATCAAGGTCTTCGCCGATAACCTGCTGAATCGCAATGGAGAGCGTTCGGACCTCATCGAGCTCTGCGTCTTGAACCTCGTCGAGAGTGATGAGCAGGCCATTTTCATTCTTGGATATTGTCTGTCTCATGGCGTCGCGTAGCGATGGACCGATTCGCTCAATGTCTATGCTGCCGATGGATATGCCAGCTACGGTGGGCTCAAATCTGGCGTGTTTGGCCTGGAATTTGGGCTGCAGCTGTTCGAGAATGCGTTGGCAAAGTCCCTCGGTTGCGACCTCTTTTATGACCGTCCAGCCACGGCTTTGCGCCAAACGTGAGCACTCGTCAAGGAGGACCGTCTTGCCTGTTCCACGGACGCCGGCTATGCGCATTAGGCGCCCCGGGGCACCAGGCCCGTTGACGAGGCCTTCATTGAATTCTTCGAGTACATCTTCGCGGCCGATAATCGTGGGAGGTGTTTTACCTGCTGTGGGCTTAAAAGGGTTTGTTTGCATGTGAGCCACCTTTGCTCAAGATATAGCAAGATATAGCAAAGTATAGCAAGATATAGCAAAGTATAGTGAGATATAGCAACGTATAGCGCTGTTTGCGGGTTCTTACGGTGGTGCTATTTTCCGAATGCCGCGCGGATAAAGCGCTGGGCGAACAGCTTGTTGGCGATGTTGATGACATGGCCCAGGAACAGTGCCGAGATGGCGGTCGTGACGCCAAAGCCGCCCAGGTTGTACATAAAGATCAGCGACAACGCGAGCGAGGCGGCGACATGTGAGCAGTCAAACACGACTTTTACGTCACCAAAGCGGCGTTTAAGCTTTTCGGCAATGACTTGCACCAAGCCGTCGGGCGCGTTGGGGACAACGCCCATGTTGACGACGAGACTTACGCCAAATGCGGTGACAGCGAGGGAGAGCAGCATGGTCGCAATCTGTGTGGGGAGTGCCGTGGGATGCAGTGGGTTGACCGCCATGAAGAGGTCGGTCAAGCCGCCAATCAGCGTTGAGAAGAACAATTCGAGCAGGATGCGCGGCTGGAACTCGCTTCGCAAGATGGCTAATTGCGCCACGATGTAGGCGACGTAGGTTGCGGTGATCCAAAAGCCGAGCGTCTTGCCAGTGAGCATGGATAGGGTTGTGGCAAAGCACGTGAGCGCGGCGACGCCCAGGCCGGATGCCGTCTGGAGACTCATACCGAGTGCCAGTACTGCAACGCCCACAAGATACATCAGCATTCTGATGACGGTATGGCACCAGTCGATGTTCTCGCCATGCATGATGATGAGCGGTCGCATGTTGCTACCCGTCCTTTCGGTTGTGTGAAAAAGCTGACCCGGGCCGGCAAAAGAGGGTTATCGGAGGCACTGCTGCAAAAGCAGAAAAGCCGGCCCCACGGTCAGTCGTCTAGGAAGTGTCTCGCTGTGCCGGAATGGGACTAAAGGTCCAACGAGACGGGAAGAAAGCAAATGGTATTGCGTGGGCGATAAGATGCCAAGATGGTAGGGTGCGTCTTAGCATCCTATTGCCCACGCTCAACGAAATCGGTTTCGTTTGAGTCTAAGTATACGCACGGGATTTTATTTGCGAAGAGAAAAACAATAAAAAGGTGAACGTTCACCTAATCGCAACAACTCGTTGGCTGTAGTTGCGGTGGAATAGTTCCTGTTTTTGCTGCTGAAGGCCTTGAACAGGAACTATTCCACCGCAACTTATGATGGGGCGGGGGATGCGATAGTATTGCATGGTGGTATTCGATTAACCGAGGCTTCATCCGAGGGCTTTATGGAACAGCACCAGCATTATCAGAGCCTGCAAGATCAGGCATACAACGCATTGCGCTCCAAGATCATCTATGCCGAGCTCAAGCCCGGCACGCGCCTTTCGGCGATTGGTCTGGAAAAGGAGACGGGAATCGGGCGCACGCCCATTCGCGAGTCCTTTGTGCGCCTGCGCGAGCAGGAGCTGGTGGAAACGCGTCCCAAAAGCGGCACCTACGTTTCTAAGATCAGCATGGAACGCGCCGAGAATGCTTGTTTCTTGCGCGAGAAACTCGAGAGAAGCGTGCTTATTAAATGCTGTTCGGCCGCCTCGCCCGAGCAAAAGCATCGGCTTGAGCAGATTCTTGCCGAGTCCGAGTCGCTCGACCATAGCGAAACGCGTCGCTTTTTCGATCTGGACAACCTGTTCCATGAGACGTGTTTTGAGATTGCCGGCCGTCACATGTTGTGGGATTGGATGAAGAGCATCAACACGCATTTTGAGCGATACAACTGGTTGCGTATGGTGTCGCAGGACCTGGATTGGGAGCCGATTCGTCGGCAGCATCGCCGGATTCTCGAGGCCATTAAGAGGGGCGATACCGATGCGGCGAGCTATCTGGCAGAGACGCACTTGCACCTGATGCCCGAGGAGCAGGGCCCGGTTATCGCCTTGCATCCCGACTATTTTGAGCTGTCCAAAGACTCGGCCATCTAATCAATCCCCATATAAGTTGCGGTGAAATAGGGACTGTTTTGCGGCCTAGGTGGCGCAAACAGTCCCTATTTCACCGCAACTGCGTTGGGGCGTAACCGGGGCACAAAGCTGCGGCGCCGCTTGGAGGAAAAGACCGGAAGCAAGGGTCCATTCCTCCAGACGGCGCCGCAGCTGTTTTGATGGCTCGGCTTTTACCGAAATGGCTCAGTTGAGCGCGACTGCCAGCCGATTATACAAAGCGGCACGG
>URNI01000001.1 GCA_900549135.1 uncultured Collinsella sp. | reverse complement strand
ACAAATCCAAGTTAGACCATTTCAAATGGTTCGATGTCTGCCCGGATGCGACACAGCTGGTGTGTCCATCCTCGCAGTATCCGGTTCTCAAGGTGCACGCCTGCGCCGGTTCCCGGTTGCACCGGGCCGCGCGGCAAGGAGATATATTGCCAGACCGGAGGGGCCCCGTGGGCGGGAATTCAACTCTTCACAAGTCCTACACAATACATCGCTTCCTATATAAGTCATAGAAAGGCTGGTGCAGAAATACTGCACGTATCAGATGATGACCCTTCGGTTAAGAGATATATAAAGATCGGTCACCTGTAAGCGTCTATCTACCCGCGCTTTTGCTATATAAACCAGCGCTCTAGATAAAAAGAGGGAGCGCCGCGCACAACGCGACACTCCCCTAGCGATTCAAGAGAATCTATTAGGCCTCGAGAGCCTTCTTGGCGATGGTAGCCAGCTCGTTGAAGGACTCGATGTCCTCGTAAGCCATCTGAGCCAGGACCTTGCGGTCGAGCTCGATGCCGGCAACCTTCAGGCCGTGCATGAACTGAGAGTAAGAGATGTCGTTCAGGCGAGCAGCAGCGTTGATACGAGTGATCCAGAGAGAACGGATCTCGCGCTTCTTGTTGCGGCGATCACGATACTGATACTGCAGGGAGTGCTGGACCTGCTCTTTAGCATGCTTGTAAGTACGCGAAGCGGCACCGTAGTAACCCTTCGCACGGTGCATAACGGTACGGCGCTTCTTCTTGGCGGCAACAGCGCGCTTAATACGTGCCATGTTCTATCAACTCCTAGACGGTAAAACGAAAAACGGGAACGCGAACTTAGGCGAGACGCGACTTGATGACCTTGCGGTCGGCAGCGGCGATCTCGGTCTCCTGACGGAAGCCACGCTTACGCTTGGTGGACTTCTTGCTCAGGATGTGGCTCTTGAAAGCCTTGGCGCGCATAAGCTTGCCGGTACCAGTCTTGCGGAAACGCTTCTTGGTGCCGCTGTGGGACTTCATCTTAGGCATGAAATACTCCTTAATCGGTTACAGAACACTAGTTACTTGGTATCGCTTGCCGCTTTATCCTCATCGAAGGCGCCCTTAATCGGGGCGAGCAGCATAAGCATGTTACGGCCTTCCATCTTAGGCTTGGACTCGACCGTAGCGTAAGGCTTGAGATCCTCGGCGAGACGCTCGAGAACGTTAAGGCCCTGCTCCGGGTGAGCCATCTCACGGCCGCGGAACATGATGGTGATCTTAACGCGTGCGCCCTTCTTGAGGAAACGCAGAACGTGGCCCTTCTTGGTCTCGTAGTCGCCAACGTCGATCTTGGGTCGGAACTTCATTTCCTTGACCTCGACCTTGGACTGGTTCTTACGAGCAGCCTTGGCCTTCATGGCCTGCTGGTACTTGAACTTACCGTAGTCCATGACCTTGCAGACCGGCGGCTCCGCGTTGGGAGCGATCTCGACCAGGTCAAGACCCTGATCGTCGGCGACGCGCTGGGCATCGCGGATGGCGAACAGGCCGAGCTGAGAGCCATCGACGCCAATCAAACGGCACGAAGATGCAGTGATCTCGTCGTTGATGCGGGTGTCATCAGACTTAGCTATTTTCCCTACCTCCATTCATAAAAAAATAACCCGGCGCTTCTCAGCAACCAGGTCGTACACATAGACATCCTCGATTTGAGGGAGCGAATCTAAGTTGTATGACCAGTCAGCTGCTCATTGGCGCCAAAAGGTGGGAACCCTCGGGTTCCTCTTTAGGGCATTGCGGGAACAACGCCTTGTGGATAATAACACGCGCAGCGCGTTATCACATTACGTACACGAAAAAGGGGGCCGCAACCCCCTTGAACGCTCACTTGCATGTATGGTGCCCGAGGCGAGACTCGAACTCGCACGTTGTTGCCAACGGTGGATTTTGAGTCCACTGCGTCTGCCAATTCCGCCACTCGGGCACGTAATGCGCAAGTTAGTTTATCACAGCTTTCTACCGATTAGTCCGAAAATGGAACTTCGAGCATTTCGATGAGTTCGACTGTGCGGAGCATCTCGCGCTGACGACATCCGCGACCGCCGACCGAAGCCTCACCCATCTGGTTATCGTAAGGGTCCTCGCGCATGCCGTCGAAAGAGGGCTCAAACTCTGCCTGGAATCGATTGTTGGCCACCATACGCCACGGGTCGAGATTGCCAAAGTAGTGACGGCGGCGCCATTCCTCCCCCATCCTGCGAGCAGAAGATCCAAATGACACGTCAGCGTTGAGCCAACCGGTCTGCGGCGTATAGAACTCTGCCCAGTCGTGCGACCCCACCGAATCGGGCGCAACGTACAGGCCGCTCTGCCAACGGGCAGGCACGCCCGCGATGCGACACATGGTGATAAACGTGAGCGCCATAACGCCGCAATCGCCGCGGAGCGAATGCGCGCAGTCATCGGCAATAGATCCCAAAAGCAGGTACGGTGGCTGATAGCGATAGTCGATATGCTGTGTCAGGTAATCATAGATAGCACGAGCGCGATCGAGCGGATCCTCGAGGCCATCAACGACATGCTCGGTCAGCTGTTGCAGATACGGCGTGAATGCAATGTGCGAACGGTCCTCAGAAATATCTTCGGGCAACGGCGCGTCCATACACGGATGCGACGGAAGCGCACCCCCATAAATATCGCGATAAGCGGCATTGATTTGATAGCGATAGGTCGCCGAGAATGAGCGCTCACTCGAAGAAGACCACGAGACAGTACGCGCCGAAGCGTTCGCGGGAGCAACAGTACCCTCCGGCGTCATGTCGAGAATCTCGACCCGAGACTGCTGACGGCAGGCAGCCGCGACGGGAAGCCAAGCGCGAACGGTCTCCCCCTCCAAAGCACCGGGGACAGATACGCATGCCTTAAGCGTGATGGAGCGAGACAGCCCGCCCCGTGACTCCATCTCCTCGAGCATCTGGTTGCGCAGCGTAATTCCATCCGCAGAATCGGGACGCAGACCCGGAACCTCCTTGGGATACACGCGCAAAGAATCAAGGAAGTTGTCAAGAACGAACAGTTCACCATCGATAAAGCGGCAATCGATATGCTTGCGGTCAATCAGGTCGTCAAACTGCTCATCGGTAAACTCTGGCCACTCCTCGCGAATCATCGCAATAGCTCGATCGCGCGACACCGAAAAATGAAGCGGCGTCTCGATCATGCGATACCGCTCGGCGCGAACGCAGGCAGCCAGCGAAGGCTCAGGGTTCTGCTCCAAAAGGCGATCGCAGGCAGCAACAGCCTGCGTCAAATACCCGGCATCCTTAAGACGAAGAATCTCAGGCGGCAGTCCAATATCGAGATAACGAAAGTCATCACAGCAAACATCAACAGAGCAACCAACAGGACCCTCGTCAATAACCTTCCCATCCGAAGGCAGCACATTAATAACAGCCATACCAAACTCCAAGTCATTAGAACTCTTGAAGCCCATTGTAGCGAGATAAAAAAGAAAGCCCCAATAAAGGAACCCTCAACACCGATAAACGGTACCTCTAAAAATGAATTCAGCCCAGTAACCCTGTAGCGAGTTAACGAAGGAGGCCCCGTTCACCCGAAGCTTTTCCCATTGCGCGACTTCTGGCGAAGCCAGTAGCCATCTTAATTCAGACTCGTAACCCTGCGGCGTTAAACGAAGGAAGCCCCGTCCCCCGGAACTGTTTCCTTGGCGCGACTTCTGGCGAAGTCAGGTGAGCGTAAAGGAAACAGTGTAGGGGGACGGGGCTTCCGACGGGAAGTTTAGCGACGCTTACGCCTTGTTGACGGAGCCAAACTCCTCCATGAGCTCCTTGGTGCGGGCAACGATGTTGTCGCGACCAGGCTTGAGGAGCTTGCGGGGGTCGAAGCCCTTGCCCTGCTGATCCTTGCCAGCCTCGATGTACTCGCGGACGCCCTTGGCGAAGACGAGCTGCAGGTCGGTGTTGACGTTGATCTTGGAGATACCCAGGGAGATGGCCTTCTTGATCTGATCCTCGGGGATGCCGGTGCCACCGTGCAGGACGAGGGGCAGGTCGCCGGTCTGAGCCTTGATCTCGCCCAGGCGCTCGAAGGAAAGGCCAGCCCAGTCGGCAGGGTACACGCCGTGGATGTTGCCGATACCGCAGGCGAGGAAGTCGACGCCCAGGTCAGCGATCTGCTTGCACTCGGCAGGATCAGCGAGCTCGCCGCTGGAGGTCACGCCGTCCTCGGTGCCGCCGATGCCGCCGACCTCGGCCTCGATGGACATGCCCTTGGAGTGGGCAAGCTCAACGAGCTCCTTGGTGCGGTCGAGGTTAAGCTGGAAGGTCTCCTCGTGAGAGCCGTCATACATGATGGACGTGAAGCCGGCCTCGATGCACTTGAAGCAGTCCTCGTAAGAACCGTGATCGAGGTGAAGGGCGACGGGAACGGTAACGCCCGTGGCCTCGACGGCAGCCTTGACCATGTCGGCGCAGACCTTGAAACCGCCCATCCACTTAGCGGCACCAGCGGTGCACTGAAGGATCAGCGGAGACTTGGCCTCCTCGGCGGCCTGGAGAATAGCCAGGGTCCACTCGAGGTTGTTGGTGTTGAAGGCACCGAGACCGTACTTGCCGGCCTCGGCCTTCTTGAGCATGTCTGCTGCGTTGACGAGCATAAAAGAAACCTCCTGTAAGGTTGCTCCGATAACGCCTGAGATTTTACCACGACATACCCGAGCATAAACGTTCGTTTGTTCACGAATACCATCCGATTGGACAAATTTTGACCGTTTGCCCCACAGAATCGACCCACTGGGGAAAATAGCTTGACGATTGAGCGGTCTTCGTGGTTCGAAAGACGGCTTCAAGCCTACATCTGCATAAACGGGTTCTGCATAAGTTCGCGCGCCATCGTGGTCGAATCGCCATGGCCCGTCAAGCAAACGGTATCGGGCGGAAGCGTCTTGGCAAGTTTGGAGAGCGAGCGCATAATCGCCGCCTCGTCACCGCCGGAAAGATCGGTACGACCGTGACTGCCCGGGAAAAGCGTGTCGCCCACAAAGGCGATGTTCCCCTGCTCGGTCGCGGCGAACAGGACGATGCCGCCCGGCGTATGCCCCGGCGTCTCGATCACCTGCAGGCAGACGTCGCCCACCTCGATTGTATCGCCCTCGGCAAGCAAACGCGTCGGCTCACCCGGATCGGGCGTCTCGATACCCCACATGGCGCGCTGCTCCTCGATATTTGCGCGAGGTACCGTCACGTCCTTAGCGCACAACTCATATAGTGCGCTGTCGCCAACGACAGCTCGAACCCCGGCAACCCCGCCAACATGGTCGGCATGACCGTGCGTGCAGACAGAGCCGAGCACGCGCACCTCGGGATGCGCGGTGCGGATATGCTCCACAAGACGCTCGCCCTCCCACGCCGGATCGACGATTAAGCACTCGTCATTCGAAATCACGGCGTAGCTGTTGGTCTGAATCGGGCCGTTGACGAGCGCCTCAATCGAAGCCGCGCCTCGGGGTGTCAGGTCCAAAGTCATATCGCCCATGCGCATACCCTCCTTCTAAAATACGTTCGAGGCACCAAACGATGCCTCGAACGTAACCAATATCTATGATGCTGAGAGGCTCTCGCACCTACACACGGCGCTTGAGTTGCGCTCCGCCCTCGCCGGGCATAAGACGGCGAGCGTCGTAGACCGAGTCGACGCTGCTGATGGAAGCCAGCAGCGGATCCAGGCCGCTCGCATCCGAAATCTCGACCATAAAGCGCAGGGTCGCAATACCCTCGCGGTTGGTCGAGGTGGCGGCGGAAAGGATATTGCCGCCTGCATCGCCAATGGCAATGGTGACGTCCTTGAGCAGGCCCATGCGGTCCAGGCACTCGACCACGATCTCGACCTGGAAGAGAGTGTCGGCAGCACCATCCCACTCTACGTCAATCATGCGCTCGGGGTGCTCCATGAGGCCCTTGACGTTGGGGCAGTTGGCGCGATGCACTGAGACACCTCGGCCGCGCGTGATAAAGCCGACGATGTCGTCGCCCGTCACGGGGTTGCAGCAATGAGCCAGACGGACTAGCAGGCCGCTGTTGCTCTCGCCCTTGACGATAATGCCGTTACTGGCGCTCTTGCCGCGCTTTTGCGGCTTGCGGTTGGAGCCGCGAGCAGGCTGTTTCACGACCTCGGCGATAGCCTCGGCCTTGGTGAGCTGTTCCTCGGGCTTTGGGTCCAAGATTTGCTCGACCTTATTGCCCACAGCGCGCGGGGCAACCTTGCCGGCGCCGACGGCGGCAAACAGGTCCTCGAGCTGCTTGAAGTTAAACTGCTCCGCCACGGCATTGAGCGCGCGCGTCGAACGCGGCGTAGAAATGCCATAGCCACGCTTACGCAGGTCCTTGGCCAGCATATCGCGGCCGGCGGCAGCGTCGTCGTCCTTGGTCGCAGCGGCAAAATAGCGGCGGATCTTTGACTTGGCGGAAGGCGTCTTGACGATCTTGAGCCAATCACGCGACGGTTTGGAACTCTTGTTAGTCAGGATTTCAACGCGGTCGCCCGTCTTGATCTCGTGCGTGAGCGGGGCCACCGCACCGTTGATCTTAGCGCCGACGCAGTGGTTTCCCACCTCGGTGTGAACGGCGTAGGCAAAGTCGAGCGGCGTGGAGCCGGCACGAAGCGCCATGACCTCGCCCTTGGGCGTAAAGACGAAAATCTCCTGATCGAAGAGGTCGACCTTCAGCGAATGCAGGTATTCCTTGGCATCGGTGATTTCGTCGGAAGCCGCCCAATCGAGCGAATGCTTGAGCCAGTTGATCTGGTCGTCCAAACGTTGAGCGTCATTGGTCTTGGAAGCAGACGATCCGCCCGACTTCTTATATAGCCAGTGGGCGGCAATGCCATACTCGGCCTGCTCATGCATCTCGTAGGTTCGAATCTGAATCTCGAGCGGACGAGCCGTGGGGCCGATGACCGTCGTGTGGAGCGACTGGTAGTTATTGACCTTGGGCATGGCAATATAGTCTTTAAAGCGACCAGGCATGGGATGCCACAGCGTATGCACCGCACCGAGCGTGGAGTAGCAATCGCGCACCGAATGGGTAATAACACGCAGCGCCACCAGGTCGTAGATCTCGGAGAACTCCTTGCCCTTGCGCTTCATCTTTTGGTAGATGGACCAATAGTGCTTGGAGCGGCCATTAATCTGGAAGCCCTCCAGGCCAATGCGGTTGAGTTCGTCGGTGAGCGTCTTGATGGTCTCGGCAAGGTAGCGCTCGCGGACCTCGCGCGACTCAGCCACCATGCGCGCGATGCGCTGGTAGGCATCGGGCTCCAGGTAGAAGAAGGACAGGTCCTCGAGCTCCCACTTAATAGAGCTCATGCCCAGGCGGTCGGCCAAGGGCGCGTACACGTCCATGGTCTCGCGAGCCTTAAACAGGCGACGATCCTCACGCAGGGCCGCCAGCGTACGCATGTTGTGCAGACGGTCGGCAAGTTTAACGATGATGACACGAATGTCCTTGGACATGGCGAGGAACATCTTGCGCAGCGTGAGGGCCTGTTTCTCGTCCATGCTGTCGACTTCGATGTTGGTGAGCTTGGTCACGCCATCGACGAGCTCAGCAACGGTTTCGCCAAACAGGCCGGAAACATCGGTGAGCGAGGTCTCGGTATCCTCGACGGTATCGTGCAGCAGCGCGGCACACACCACATCGCAGTCCATCTTGAGATCGGCCAAAATGATGGCAACCTCGACGGGATGGTTAATGTACATCTCGCCCGAGCGGCGCTTTTGGTTGCAGTGCTTCTCGGCGGCAAAGCAGTAGGCCTGCTCAACCTTAGAAAAGTCGTCCTCATTCATATATTTGAGGCACAGGCGCTCCAGCTTGTCGTAGCTGTCCGCCATAATCTCGGGCGGCAGCTCATCGGCATGCTTATAGTGCTCCATCTCCGAAAACGGCTGGAGGGTGGAATCATGGGCGGTACGGGCTGCGGCATCCATCGAGGTCCCCTTCCCCTAGGCCCGCGGTACGATCGGGCGGTTAACTTTGGCTAGCATATCAGAAGCGCACGAATCGAGCGCCCAGCTCCGGAAAGCCGAGAACTCCATGCGCGAGCGCAAGCCCTCCAAATAGCGAATTGACCTGCTCAATTGCACGCGGCCGGGGTTTTCGGCCATCGCGATACGACGAGTGTCGTCAAACCCCGAAACGCGACAGAAACCAAGCTCTTCGAAGATTCCCAGGCCGCTTTCCACCGAGCGCTCGTCGACCGGCGTGCGAGCATCGATGGCAAGGCACATCTGTGCGATGTCGATATCGCTCGCGCTAAAGGAATCGTCCCCGGTTTTGCCGCGGTTGGAGCGCCACATGGTCTGCAGCGCGCGATAGAGCGTGACGAGCTCGTCGCGCTCGGGCGCATAGCAGTCGAGTAGGCGCTCGTTAATGCGGGCGTCGCGCGACGAATAGAGCAGATGGATCACGGCGGGCTGGCCATCGCGACCGGCACGGCCGCTCATCTGGTTAAACTCAATGCCGCCAAACGGCATGTGATAGAGCACGACATGGCGAATATCGGGAAGGTTGACGCCCTCGCCAAAGGCAGATGTCGAGACGATGCAGCTGAGGCTTCCGTCTCGGAATGCTTCCTCCACGCGACGGCGATCGGAACGCGCAAGCCCCGCGTTATAGAACGCGATATGGGTTGCGCAATCGGGCACACGCTTGCGCAACGTCTTGGCGAGCGCCACGGACTGGTCGCGCGAATTGACGTAGATGACGGTCTTTTCCCCCGTCGCCACAATCGACACCAAACGGTTCTCGCGACTTGCAAGATCGCGGTCGTCCTCGAGCCGCAGGTTCTCGCGCACCGTCTCGTCGACCACCGTGCGAGTGATCGGCAGCATGCGGGCAAGCTCGGCCACGACCGGAGCCGTCGCGGTGGCCGTCGCAGCCATAACGACCGGGTCGCCCAGGGCTTTGAGGATATCGGGCATGTCGAGATAGGCGCTGCGGTCGCCGCCCTTGGCAAGGCCGGCGTGGTGCGCCTCGTCGATAACGACAAAGCCGATGCGGCCCGAACGTGCGAAGCGGTCACGGTGGATAGATAGGAACTCGGGCGTCGTGAGCACGATACCGGTGCGGCCCGAAGCTAGGCCGGCGAACACATCATCGCGTGCGGCCTCCACGGTCTCGCCGGTCAGCACGCCAACACCAATACCGAGCGCTGCCATCGTCGACGAGAGGTAATAGGCCTGGTCGGCAACGAGCGCACGCAGCGGATAGACAAAGATGCTCGAACGTCCGCGAAGCACCGCCTCACGCGCGGCATGCACATGGAAGATGAGCGACTTGCCGCGCCCCGTTCCCATAACGGCCAGAACACTTTGGTGATCGGCCAGGGCATCGAGCGCCTCGACCTGCGCGCGATGTGGCTGGTTCGAGCCGATAAAGCTATGGATAAGCGAGCGCGTGAGCTCGGTATAGGAAAGCTGGGCGAGCGTCTCGCGCTTGCGCGACTCCAAGCGCAGGCCGGAATCCGCCGGCTGCACGCCACGACGAAGCTCGCATGCCGGATCGTCGACGCTGGGCAGCGTGGTATCGCGGACCAGAACATCCTTGACCATGAGCTTGGGCTTCACACGACCCTGCCAATGCTCGGCAACGGCCTCGAACACCAAGTCGACAGCGCTATCGCAGTTGATGAGCTTATCGATTTGCGGCACGCGGAACATAATAGCCGGCACACTCGCGGCGCCATCGGTCGCCACAAAGCGCATGTGCTCGCCGGTCTTACCCACCACGGCGCGATCACACATCGTCACGCCCTCGGCGGCCAGCAGCGGCACCTTATTACCCTGGCCAAACGGCTCAAGGCGGGAAATCTGCTCTATAGTCTCGATATTCAGCTCGGAAAGGTCGACCGTGGCGGCAACCTCGTCGGTGTCCTCAAAGTCCTCGGCGGGAAGCTCGGACAACACGGCGGAAAGGCGACGGCGGAACTCATCGAGCTTGGACGCCTCGATGGTCACACCCACCGCGCCGGCATGTCCGCCGCGACGAATCATCAGATCGGAACAGCGCTCGATAGCGTCAAACAGGTTAACTTTGCCCACCGAGCGACCAGAGCCGCGCGCGATACCATCCTCGATCGAGAACAGCAGCGCCGGCACGTGGTAGCGGTTGGTCAGACGGCTTGCCACGATGCCCTTGACGCCCTCGTGCCAGCCTTCGCCGCCCACGACGATCGCGCGTCCGCCGTCATAGGTCTCCTCGACCTTTGCCATGGCATCGCGCGTGAGCTCCGCCTCGATCTCACGGCGCTGGCGGTTGATTTCCTCGAGCTCAGCCGCCAGCGCGCTTGCTTCGATGGGATTGCGGGCAAGCAGCAGGTCGAGCGCCAGCTTGGGATCGGCCATGCGACCGGCAGCGTTTAAGCGGGGAATGAGCGAGAATGACAGGCCATCCGCCGTAATGCTCGAAAGGTCCGCCTTGGCGAGCGCGGCAAGCGCGATATAGCCGGGGCGAGCGGTTACGCGCATCTGCTGGATGCCCTCGGCAACCAGCGCGCGGTTCTCGGGCGTGAGCGGCATCATGTCGGACACGGTGCCCAGCGCCGCGACCTCGATTAGCGAACGCCAATACGACGGCTTGCCCAGGCGCTCACCCAGGACTTGCACCAGCTTGAGCGCCACACCAGCACCGGCAAGCTCGCGCGAGGGGCCCTCGTCCTCGAGCTTGGGGTCGGTCAGGGGCACACCCTGCGGCACCTGGTCGGAGGGCTCGTGATGGTCCGTGACCACCAAATCGATCCCCAGGCTCTCCAGATAGGAAACCTCTTCCTTGGCGGCAATGCCGTTATCGACGGTCACGATCAGCTGGGGGCGAGCGAGCTCGTTAACGCGGTCGAGTGCCGCGCGCGAAAGACCGTAGCCCTCATCAAAGCGATGCGGAATAAACGGCGTGACATCGGCGCCAAACGTGCGCAGCGCCTCGGTCAACAGGCAGGTCGACGTAATGCCGTCAACGTCAAAATCGCCAAAGACTGCAATGTGCTCGTGGTTGCGAATAGCGCGCTCAACGCGGTCGGCAACGACCGACATGCCCGGGATAATGAGTGGGTCGGCCCAGTCGCGATCGAGCGAAGGCGTCAAAAACAGCTGGCCTTCCTCGATGGATGTAATGCTGTGCGCGACCATAATGCGCGCCACCAGCCCAGGAATGCCCAGACCAGCCGAAAGTTCCTTTTCGAGCTCGGGATTTTGCTGAGCGACCGCCCAGCGATGCGTCGTCTTAAGCGATGACATAGGCACCCACCCCCGATAGGAGCAGGTCGCCGCGATACCTCTCACGGTTCATAGCGATGAGTCCTCTGTGTATGCCCGCTTCGGCAGGCAGATCTGTTGTACGGATTTATTATACCGTGCAGCGCGGACGCAAAACGCCGCGGTGCGCCGCGGTTTCGGCAAACGATGGCGGTAATGGCCTCGAAACAATCGAGCGTTTCAGCCGCACGGACACATACGAGCGTCTAGCATATCCATACAAACAAGTTCGCGGATAAAGGGAGTCGCGGGGCATATGAAGCAATGGGCTGGACTGGGGAAGTTCCTCGCGGGGCACATGCAGATCATCGTTCCGATTTGTGTGGCGCTCGGCGTGCTCTTTCCTCAACAGATCGGCGTTCTCAAGCCCATTGTTCCCGCCCTCTTCGCCTTTATGACGTTTCAGGGTGCGCTCAGCAACACCTTTCACCAGGTAGCCGAGGTGTTCCACCGTCCGCTGCACCTGATTCTGGCGTTGTTGGTCTCGGCGGCGCTTATTCCCATCGCGGCCTATGCCATGGGATCGTTGTTCTTTGGTTCCAACCCCAACCTTGTCTGCGGCATCGTGCTCGAATACAGTGTGCCCGTGGCAGTCACCGCTTTTATGTGGATCAGCATGTTCGGCGGCAACGGCCCGCTCGCGCTCACCATCATCCTGACGTCCTCGGTCATCTCCCCTGTGACGATTCCGCTTACGCTCAAGCTCCTGCTGGGCGCCACCGTCTCGATCGACGTGCCGAGCATGATGCAGAACATGGCCTTTATGATCGCCATCCCCGCCGTGCTCGGCATCGTGATCAACGGGCTCACGCGCGGATGGGGACACGAGAAGCTCTCCCCCGCGCTCTCGCCCGCCTGCAAGTTCATGATGATGGGCGTTATCGCCTCCAACTCCACCGCCATGAGCGAGTACGTGCTGCACATGAACGCGGTGCGCTTGGAAGTCGCCCTCTTTATTTTGGTCTTCGTCATCAGCGGCTTTGTCGTCGGCATTCTGGTCGCCCGCGCGCTGCATCTGCCATATAGCGAAACGACCACCATGTGCTTTACCTGCGGTATGCGCAATATCTCTTCGGGCGCCGTCATCGCCACGCAATACTTTCCGGGCGAAGTTGTGTTTCCCGTCATGTGTGGAACGTTGTTTCAGCAGGTGCTCGCCTCGCTTATCGGGCACTTCTTTGAGCGTCTGACCGGCGAGGAGCGCGCCGCCCAGCGCAAGCGCGTCAAGGCCGGCCGCGATGCAATGGCGCGCTAAACCGTCCGCAGTGTGCGGGCGCTCACTTTACGATGTGAGCGCCTCCAGATGTGCGCGGAGTCGCTCCGCATCGACATCGAGCGTGGTCTCAGCATTGACCTGGGCCAAACGATAGCCGACAAAGTAGGGCGAAACCACCCAACGCGGCAGCGCCTTGGCAATGGTCCGACCGCCCAGGTGATAGAAGAACAGGTTGTACGACTCTGCGCGACCACCGTGGTGCTCGTTCAGGATATAGCGCAGAGCCACCTGGATCGCATCGGCGAAGAGATCCGCCTCGGCTTGGTCTCGCATGCCATCGCTGGCAGCGATTCCCTGCGGGGCTGAAACGTTGACCTCAAAGAACCCCATGATGGGTTCGGTTGAGATGTTGACCGAGATCCTCCCCTGTTGCCAGACATTGATGCCTTCGAAATTGGCAGAAGTCAGCGAAGTGTAGCCGTCTTCCTGCTCCAAACCCACAATCTGCATGTGCGGATGAACGAGACTACCGCCCGAGAGCGGACCCTTGTTCTTGTACATGAGCACGCTTCGATACTGCTGTGAATCGATCATCTGCTGCCAGCAACCCAGGGCAAACCGCATCACATGGTGGAGTTCATCCGGCTCATAGGTCACCAGGTCGGCATCGTGATCGGCCGACTCGATTAGCACGGTTTGATGGGTGGCGCGCAGGGTTTTGAACTTATTCTCGAGCCAGATGCAGTCACCGTCGCGCTGGATGATGTTGGTGAGCCCTTCTGTATCGCAAAAGGGGCACGCGGTGCCGGGACGACGGTTGTCGTCGGGCTTGCCACTCGCCTGCTGAACATCGAATACAAGCGCCACGGGCTACACCTCCAGCGGTACGATCCTTGTGCCATGGAGCTCGGAGACGCCCAGTGCCGCCGCCACGGTATCGCGGTTGGCCGTGGAAATGCCGCCGCCGGGAAGGATGGTCAAGCGATCGCCCGCATACTCGATCAAGCGGGCCAGGTTTTCGAAGTTGTCCTCGATCGGCGTACCGGCAGCGCCGCCATGCGTCAAGATGCGTGTGATGCCGCAGTCGACGAGTATGTCAATCGCGTCGAGCTGAGCCTCGGGCGAGAGCTGATCAAACGCCATGTGGAAGGTGATGTCGATGGGCTCACGCTTGCATTCCTCGGTCGCGCAGCCCGCGGCCATCACGAGGGCGCCCAACGTAAGCTCGTCGAGCGCCCATCCGCCAGCGCAGGGCTTGCAGCTGCCAAAGACCAAGCCGTCAACGCCGGCGCTTACGGCAAGGCCCAGGTCCATCTCCATCATGCGCAGCTCGTCTTGGTTGTAATGAAAGTCACCGCCACGCGGGCGAATCATGCACATCACTCGCGCGTCATGCTCGTGAGCATAGCTGACTGTAGCGCTGATAACACCGGCCGAGGGTGTAGTGCCACCGACGGCAAGGTTGTCGCACAGTTCAATACGCCTTGCACCGGCATCGATAGCCGCCGGCACCCGCTCAAAGTTCTCGGCACAAAACTCGTACACCATAGATAGACCCCCAAAGACAGCAGATGTTTTCCGACGGGCATTGTCACACATCCCCATGAAGTTGCGGTGGAATAGGGACTCTTTTGGCCTCTGAGACTCCCATTTAGTCCCTATTCCACCGCAACTTAAAGGGGGCGCTGACCGGGTTGGTCAGCGTCCCCTTTGTTGAATGGATTAACCACCCAGGTAGGCTTTACGCACGTTGTCGTCGTGCAGTAGCTCTTGGCCGGTGCCGGTCATGGTGATCTTGCCGGTCTCGAGCACATAGCCGCGTGTGGCGATGGAAAGAGCCATCTGTGCGTTCTGCTCGACCAGAAGCACCGTGGTGCCGGCCTTGTGCAGATCCTCGACAATTTGGAAGATCTGTTCGATCAGAATCGGTGCCAGACCCATGGAAGGTTCGTCGAGCATAAGCAGTTTGGGGTTACTCATAAGGGCGCGCCCCATAACGAGCATCTGCTGCTCGCCGCCTGAAAGGGTGCCGGCGACCTGGCGACGACGTTCCTTCAGGCGCGGGAACTGCTCGTAGACGCGCTCCAGGCCCGGAGCCACCGTGGACTTGGGCTGCGCATAGGCACCCATCTCCAGGTTCTCCTCGACCGTCATCTGCAAAAAGGCGCGACGACCCTCGGGAACCTGAGCCAGGCCCTTACCAACCAGCTTATCAGCGGGCGTATGAGTAATGTCCTCACCCATAAACTTGATGGAACCGGTCTTGGAACGCAGCAGGCCCGAGACGGTCTTGAGCGTTGTGGACTTGCCGGCACCGTTGGCACCAATCAAGGCCACGATCTCGCCCTCGTTAACGTTAAAGGAGATGTCCTTAATGGCGTGGATGGCGCCGTACCAGACGTTGATGTTGTAGACGGAAAGCATCGGCTCTGCCATTTAGTTCTCCCCCTTATCCTGCTTGCCCAGATATGCCTCAATAACAGCGTCGTTGTTCTGGATTTCCTCTGCCGTGCCCTTGGCGATGACCTTACCAAAGTTGAGCACGCAGATGCCCTCGCAGATGTTCATAACGAGCGACATATCATGCTCGATAAGCATGATGGCAATGCCAAAGGTGTCGCGAATCTTGACGATGTTCTCCATGAGCTCCGCGGTCTCGGACGGGTTCATGCCGGCAGCAGGCTCGTCGAGCAGCAGTAGCTTGGGGTTGGTGGCAAGCGCGCGGACGATCTCCAGACGACGCTGAGCGCCGTAAGGCAGCGATCCGGCCTGCTCGTTTGCCAGATGCTCCATATCAAAGATGGACAGCAGCTCCATAGCGCGATCGTGAGCAGCCTTCTCGTGCTTCCAATACGTCGGCAGGCGTAGCACGCCCTCAAAGCCGGAGTAACGCTCCTGGTTATGCAGGCCGACCTTGACGTTATCCTCCACCGTCATGGTGTTGAATAGGCGAATGTTCTGGAAGGTACGGGCAATACCCATGCGGTTGACCTGGTAGACCGACTTGCCCGAAGTGTCCTCGCCGTCGAGCAGGATGGTGCCATGCGTGGGCTGGTACACCTTGGTGAGCAGGTTGAAGACCGTGGTCTTGCCGGCGCCGTTGGGGCCGATGAGACCGGCGATCTCGGTCTTGCCGATAGTCAGGCTAAAGTCGTCGACTGCCTTAAGGCCACCGAACTCAATGCCCAGGTGGATGCACTCGAGTGCAGGGCGCTCGCCCAGGTCACGATCGGGAACGATGGCGCCAGAAGGATACGGGACCATCTTGCCCTTCTTGAACTCAAATTTACTGGGCATCGGCTGCCACCTCCTTCTTGGAAGCAAAGCGGTCCTTGACGCGACCGAAGAACGCCTTGAGCTGCGGGTTGTTGGTAAAAATCATGACCAGGATCAGCACGATGGCGTAGATGAGCATGCGGTAGTCCGAGAACTGACGAAGCAGCTCGGGAAGCACCGTGAGCAACGCCGCCGCGATGACGGAACCGCGCATGTTGCCCAGGCCGCCCAGGACCACGAACACCAGGATGAGAATGGACGTGTTGAAGTCGAACTTGGTGGCGGAGAGCTGCGAGAAGTTACCGCCGAAGAGGGCTCCGGCAGCACCGGCGAGGGCAGCGGAAACCACGAAGGCGATCATGCGGTACTCGGTGACGGAGATGCCTACGGACTCGGCTGCAATCTTGTTATCGCGCACGGCCATAATGGCACGGCCGGTACGGCTGCGAACCAGGTTGAGCACGATCACGAGTGCGACCATGACCAGGATGGCACCGGCGAGGAAGGTCGAGTACGTCGACACGCCCGAGGCGCCCTGGGCGCCCTTGATGATGGCGGTGCCGTCCTCGAGCAGGTGCAGGTCGTCGATCGTAGAGTTGCCCGTGATGTTAAAGATCACGTGCAGGCCGCGGGAGTCGACGCCCACAATGAGGCAGGTGACGATCTCTTTGATGATCTCGCCAAAGGCCAGCGTCACGATAGCCAGGTAATCGCCGCTCAGGCGCAGGACCGGGATACCAATCAAGAAGCCCAAGATGGCAGCGGCGATGGCACCGACCACGATACTGATGATAAGGCGCACCGGATCGGAGGGAACGGCGCTCTCCAGCGCGACCGCGGTGACGATGCCCGTGTAGGCACCGACACTCATAAAGCCCGCATGGCCCAGCGACAGGTCGCCCGCGATGCCGACGACAAGGTTGAGGGAAATGGCCATGACGATGTAGGCCGTAATAGGAACCAACTGACCAGCAATCATGCGCGGGATCATGTGGTTGGACTGCATAAAGAACACGATGGCGAACGCCACAACGCACATGGCGTACGTAACAAAGTCGTGACGCGTCTGCTTGTCTTTAAGAAACTTCATAACGCTCACCTACACCTTCTCGGGGACGTACTTGCCCAAGAGGCCGGCAGGCTTGACGAGCAGGACGATGATCAAAACACCAAAGACGATGGAGTTGGCAAGGCTCGTGGAAATGTAAGCCTGCGCCATCGCCTCGATGATGCCGATGAGAATGCCACCGACAAAAGCGCCGGGGATGGAGCCGATGCCACCGAAGACAGCGGCGTCGAAGGCCTTGATGCCAGGCATAGCACCCGTCGTGGGCTGCAGCACCGGCGAGTAGGAGCACAGCAGCACGCCGGCGATGGCGGCAAGGGCAGAGCCGATGGCAAACGTCATCGAAATGGTGCGGTTGACGTTGATGCCCATGAGCTGAGCGGCAGCCTTGTCCTCGGACACGGCGCGCATGGCCTTGCCCATCTTGGTCTTACCTGTAAAGAACATCAGGCCGGCCATGATAACCAGGCAGGCGACGATGGTGACGAGCGAGACGGCGCTCACGTTGAACTTGGCCAAGAACTCCGGCACCTGGAAGGTGACGAGCGAAGTGAAGTTCTTGGGCGTGGCGCCCCACAGAAGCTGCGCGGCGTTCTGCAGGAAGTAAGACACGCCGATAGCCGTGATCAGAACGGCCAGCGGGCCTGCTTGGCGCAGCGGCTTGTATGCCAGACCCTCGATGAGAACACCGAGAACCGTGCAGACCACACAAGAGAGAGCTACAGATGCCCAGCCCGGAAGGCCGAGATACGACGTGGCGCAGAACGAGACATAGGCACCGACCATGATGACATCGCCGTGAGCGAAGTTCAGCATCTTGGCGATACCGTAGACCATGGTGTAGCCCAACGCGATGATGGCGTAGACGCTGCCCATGGACAGGCCGTTGACCAGGTATTGGATAAAGACCGTCATGTTCCACATCCCCCTTTCGAATAGGTTTCCAGTTAATGTATGAAACAGGGACGTTACACTGTCCCTAGATACCAAGCAAGCAGGGAAGGCCAAAACCTCCCCTGCTTGGGATCAAAACCGCTCTATGTAAGGCGGCCAATTAGGCCTGTACGTACTTGCCATCGGTGATGACGTACGCCGTGGGCTCCTTCTGGACCTGGCCCTTGTCGTTCCAGGAGAGCTTGCCAGTCAGGCCGTCAACAGTAATGTTGCGCATAGCCTCGGGAAGCTTCTCGGCAACCTCGGTGGGATCGGCGTCGACACCCAGGCCGGCCTCCTTGAGAGCCTCGACCACAGCATGCACGCCGTCGTAGGCGTCGGCGGCAAACTGGTCGGGGGTATCGCCGTACTTATCTTTGTAAGCGTTGACGAAGTCGGCGTTCTTCTCGTCGTCGGCGGAAAACGGGGTCATGAGCAGCAGACCCTCGGCAAGAGAGGTGTCGAAGCCCTCAACGCCCAGGATGCCATCCATGCCGTCGCAGCCCATCATCTTGACGTCGTAGCCCATGTCCTTGGCGTTCTTGAGCAGGACGGACGCCGGCGTGTAGTAGATCGGCGCAAAGATCATGGTGGCGCCTGCCTGCTTGGCCTTGGTCAGCTGGTTGGTAAAGCTCGTGGCGGAGTCGTCCTTAAAGGTCTCCTCGTCGACAATCTCAAGCTTAGACTTAGCGGCCTGGGCCTTAAAGGAATCTGCGATGCCCGAAGAATAGGCGTCGCCGGAGTTATAGAACAGCACGAACTTCTCGTTCGCATACTTCTGCGCCAGGAACTTGGCAGCGTTGACACCTTGGTTGGGGTCGGTAAAGCAAACCTGGAAGACGCAATCCTTGCCCTTGGTAACGTCCTCGGAGGACGCGGACGGGGTAATCATGAACGTCTCGGGGTCGTTACCGCACTCAGCAGCAACGGCGACCGACGCACCCGTGGTGGTCGGACCGACAAGGGCCTGCATGCCCCAGTCGAGCAGGGTGTTGAAGGCGTTGACGGCCTTCTCGCCGTCAGCCTGGTCGTCCTCGGCCTTGCTGACAAGCGGCAGCTCCTTGGTCGAGAAATCCTTGCAGCCAAGCTCGACAGCCTGTGTAACGGACTTGCCGTAGGACGCGTTGGCACCGGTCAGCGGGCCGATGGTGCCGATCTTAAACGAAGCGTCGCCCGACGCGGAACCGCTGTCGCCGCCGTTGGAGGAGCAGCCAGCTAGAATGGACATCGCCCCCAGACCTGCTGCGCTCGCGATAACGCTCCTGCGATTCATAACAGGGTTCAATGACTTACCGGTGAGGCTCGACATGCGGCTCTCCTCTCAAATCTCGTCGGGTTTCGGTTACCCGACAGGCCATCCTTCGCCGTGTTCGGCGTTCGCAAAATACTAGACGCTTTAGTTAAGGAAAGTGGCGATTATTTCAACTTTTCTTTTGTTTTGTCCATTTATCCATAATTCTGCGTATTCCTGTCAGTTTATGCAGTTTAGCCACTTTATTGTGTGAAAGTAATGTTTCCGTTCTGTTACAGGCGTCCTTGCCCTGAATAAAACGGCCCGCCGGTCTCGATGTATATGCACTTAGGCGGCGATGTACTTACCGTCCTGAATCACATAGGCCGTAGCAGGCTTTTCGACCTGACCTTCGTCATTCCACGTTAGCTCGCCGGTCAGGCCGTCGATCTTGATCTTGCGCATGGCCTTGGCAAGGTCGCCGGCAATGTCGGCGCCGTCGGCCGTAAGGTCGATGCCCGCTTTATCGATAGCCTCGACGATTGCGTGGACGCAATCGTAGGCGTCGGCGGCAAACTGGTTAGGCGTCTCGTCGTAGGCGTCCTTATATGCCTTGACGAAGTCGGCATTCTTCTCGTCGTCGGCAGAGAACGGGGTCATAAGCAGCACGCCCTCGGCAAGAGAGGTATCGAAGCCTTCCACAGAGAGCAGGCCGTCCATGCCGTCGGTACCCATGAGGGTCATGTCGTAGCCCATGTCCTTGGCGTTCTTGAGCAAAACGGACGCCGGCGTGTAGTAGATCGGCGCAAAGATGAGCGTGGCGCCGGCCTCCTTGGCCTTGGTGAGCTGGTTGGTAAAGCTCGTGGAGGAGTCGTCCTTAAAAGTCTCGGTATCGACGATGTCGAGCTTGGACGCCTTGGCCTGCTCGGCAAAAGCGTCGGCAACGCCCGAGCTATACGTATCGCCGGAGTTGTAGAACAGGGCGATCTTGGCATCCGCGTACTTCTCGGCCAAGAACTTCGCAGCGCTGGCGCCCATGGTGGGATCGGTGAAGCAAACCTGAAAGACCGCGGTCTTATCCTTGGTGACGTCGAGCGACGAGGCCGAAGGCGTGACCATGAGCATATCGTCGGCGATCTCACCCGAGACGGCGACGGCGGCACCAGTCGTGACGGGGCCGACGAGAGCCTGCATGCCCCAGTCGCACAGGGTATTGAAGGCGTTGATAGCCTTCTCGCCGTCAGCGACGTCATCCTCGGACTTAAGCGAGAGTTTGAGGTCCTTGGTCGAGAAATCCTTGGCGGCGAGCTTGGCACCCTTCTCGGCCGAAACGCCATAGGTTGCCGCGGCGCCGGTCAGAGGGCCGATGACACCGATCTTGAAGGTCTTGCCGTCATCGGCAGAGCCGCCGTCCGAGCTACCCGACGAGCAGCCAGCAAGCGCGACGGTGCTGCCGAGCGCCGCGGCGCCGGCAAGGAAACTCCTGCGGTTAAGTACGTTGTTGATGCTAAACATGGTGTCCCCCTTTTCGCTGGCCGCGGTGCGGCCGTCTTGCGGTACAGGGCAAACCTTATGGTGCAAACGTTGACAGTTTGTTACGGAGTTCCGTTTGTAGCGAGCATGTTTCCAATGTTTCCGCAGCGTTTCGGGGGTGCCGTTTTGTGCGACTCCTGTTGCCTGGCGAGCACGCGCCCTCGGTTCACGCTAGAATGCACTCAACCTTTAAGCGGTTAATCCATCCATAAGATGCACGAAGGAGCTATCTATGAGCGAACCCCTGCGCACCGTGAACGTCGGTCTGATCGGTCTGGGAACCGTCGGCGGCGGCGTGGCCCGTCTGATCAAGAGCCACCACGATGAGTACCTGGCAGCCTACGGCATCGACCTTAAGCTGACCCGCGCCTGCGCGCTTGCCTGGGAGCAGGCCGAAGCTGCCGGTATTGAGCGCGAGGCCTTTACGAGCGACTGGCACGACGTCGTCACCGACCCCGCCGTCGATATCGTCGTCGAGCTCATCGGCGGCGAGCACCCCGCGACCGAAATCTTCACCACCGCCTTCGAGAACGGCAAGCACGTCGTCTCTGCCAACAAGGCCCTGCTGGGCCGTCATGTCGAGACGCTCGCCGAGAAGGCGCGCGCGTGCGGCGTGCAGATTAAGTGCGAGGCCAGCTGCGGCGGTGGCATCCCCATTGTCAGCACGCTCGAGCACGACCTGGTGGGCAACAAGATCCTGACCATCGCTGGCATTCTCAACGGCACCACCAACTACATCCTGTCGCGCATGGACGCCGAGGGCGCCGATTACGCTGACGTGCTCGCCGACGCCCAGGCAAAGGGCTATGCCGAGGCCGACCCGTCCGCCGACGTCGACGGCTTCGATGCCGCCAGCAAGACGGCAATCCTCGCCTCCATCGGCTTTGGCACCCGCGTTACCACCGACGATGTTTACCAGCAGGGTATCCGTACCATCGGTGCCGAGGACATCGCCCAGGCCCGTGAGCTCGGCTACACCATTAAGCTGCTCGGCATCGCCCGCAACACCGACGCCGGCGTCGACGTCCGTGTGCATCCCACGCTGATCCCCGCCGACCACATGCTTGCCAAGGTCAACGGCGCCATGAACGCTGTCTACGTGGTAGGCGACGCCGTGGGCGAGACCATGTTCTACGGTGCCGGCGCAGGCTCCTTCCCCACCGCGAGCGCCGTCGTGGGCGACATCCTGTCGCTCTCCGAGCAGATCAGCCGCGGCGTGGCTCCGCTGCCCGAGATTGAGCCCTATGGTCACAACCTCGCCTTTAAGCCCATGGACGAGCTCCAGACCAAGTACTATGTGCGCCTGAAGGTCGCCGACCGCGTGGGCGCCCTGTCCGAGACGGTCGACATCTTTGCCAAGCACAACATCTCGATCTCGCTCATCAACCAGGTCGAGGACGGCAAGTCGGGCGTCAACGATGCCTGCTCGGTCATCTTCCTGACGCATCGCGCGCTCGAGAAGGACGTCCAGGCTGCCGCGGCCGAGCTTGCCAGCGTCGGCTGTGTGGCCGAGGTCGCCAACGTCCTGCGCATCGAGGACGTTGAGGCTTGGACCGAAGGCGTCATGGCCAACTAACCCAACGCTCGCCTAGCAATACGCGCTTTGAGGGCTCCCGTCCGATGTGGGATGGGAGCCCTTTTGTCTCCGGCCCTAAGCACAACGACAGGGCACATTTGCGCGAGCCGCTCATCGGTAACGCGGGCTACCGTTCACCGATATGCAAACACGGCCGATTCCGGTTACGGCTACGCTGTGCTGCGAATGTCCGCCCGCGATGAGAGGAAATACCATGTTGCTCGAGGGCAAGAAAGCAATCATCACCGGAGGCACGCGCGGTATCGGCTATGCCATCGCCTGCCGTTTTATCGAGGAGGGCGCCGCCGTCACTGTCTTTGGCTCGCGTCAGGAGACCGCCGATGCGGCCGTTGAGAAGCTGACAGCCGCCTATCCCGACGCCAAGGTCTGGGGCCGCTCCTGCGACCTCACCTCACTCGAAGCCGTGACCGAGGCCTTTACCCAGGCTGCAGCCGACATGGGCGGCTTGGACACGGTCGTCAACAACGCCGGAATTTCCCAGCGCTCGCCGCTGCTCAACTACACGGCTGAGGAGTTCGCCAAAGTTATGGACCTCAACGTCGTCGCCGTCTTTAACGGCCACCAGGCTGCCGCCAAGATCATGACCGAGGCCGGCCACGGCGGCACCATCACTACCACAAGCTCGATGGTCGCCAAGTACGGCCAGCCCTCCGGCGTTGGCTATCCCACGTCCAAGTTTGCCGTCAACGGTATGGTCCAGTCGCTCTCGCGCGAGCTCGCCCCCATGGGCATTCGCGTCAATGCCGTCGCACCCGGCGTGACCAAGACCGATATGGTCGCCAACCTGCCCGAAGAGGTCATCAAGCCCATCATCGCCACCATTCCGCTGGGTCGCATGGGCGAGCCCGAGGATGTCGCTAACGCCTTTGTTTTCCTGGCGAGCGACATGTCCTCCTACGTCACTGGCGCCGTGCTCCCCGTCGACGGAGCCGCCCGCTCCTAAAGGTCGCAAGCCACGATTTCGGACCTCAACGGAGCTCAACGCAAAAGGCGCGCTGTCTGCATCAACCGCAGGCAGCGCGCCTTGTTCTGTTTGTAAGGGAAACTGCGTCCCGTTTCGAACGCCGATTCTGGGACACCGTTTCCGCAACGGGTCGGGACTGCGGAAACTACATCCCAATCTGGTTATCCATTCCGGGGCACAGTTTCCCGAAGGGCGGTTGAGTCATGCCATCCTAATCAAAACGAGACCGTATAGCACCCCTAAGATAACCAGCTCTCATTCTGGAGCAAGCGCATCAGGCAGCACGACCGCTCGCCGACGTGCAATTTGTTGCACAGTAAAATCGGCTAGTGGCACCCTTATCCTTTGTTTAGCGAATAAGGTCAAGGAAGGGAGAGTATCATGCCAAGACGGCAAACACCACTCGAGGTCATGTTCTCCCTGTTCAAGACTTCATTTACCCTGAGCCATCGCGCACTTGCTGAACTGTTACTATCCGATCTGCCGTTAACAAATGGACAGCCTACCGCCCAAATGGCACAGGACACCAGCTGGCTTTCGCGCACGATTGTGCACTCGCAGCCGGGTTCCCTAGAAGATCGCTACTTTACCGACTGGTCCTGCGCATCGAATCAAATCCTGCACAAGCTACAGGAAAAAGGGTATTCGAACGCCGACATCTATACCATGATTGCGGCAGCAACTGACGCGATGGCTCAAGCGCTCAGTGTCTGTGGGCGCAATGGGCTCCTTTACCGGAACGCCGCCTCGCGCCTCGTCAGCTGCCAGCCAGACAAAGATGACAGGGCTCTTATCTCAATCGCGCTCGTTGTTTCGACCGCCTGTTGGTGCGATCCGGCCCGTGCTATCGCGTACATCAGGAACCGCTTTGAATTCGCAGAGAATGTCAGGTCGTTTACCCCCTCAAGTATTTCTTTCTGTCCATGCGATTTAAAACAAACGGGCACCGAACATGCGATCGGCCTTATCAGGATCGATAACGAACTCGTCATCGGCGGCCCTTATGTCATTGAGCCTTCTGCCATGGGCACCACCATCGGAGCGCTCGCACTCGAAGACGGCGCTGTCACCGATGTTGGGCTGGATGTCTCCGCCAGACATCTCCGTATCTTCGCCGAGAACAATGCTTGGTACGCACAAGACCTCGGTTCGACCAACGGCACGCATCTGATTCGAACAGCCGACAACAACGAACTCGACATCAGCACCGGAGCACCCGCCCGGCTGTACCCCGGCGACATCCTGCGCCTGGGTCTCAGCACCACTTTTGCCGTCGTAGCAACGACGGCTATCTTAGCAAATCAACATTACTAACCATGGAAACAAGGTGACTATGAGCATCACGGATGTCATCAAATATGAGGGCAACAACCAAACTTTTATCTGGAAACACCCCTCAGAAGACTTCAATACGGGCTCGCAACTCATTGTTCACGAGACCCAAGAAGCAATTTTCTTCCTTAATGGACAGGCCCTGGATTCGTTTGGACCAGGCAGGCATGAACTTGAGACTCAAAATCTACCGTTACTGAACGGCATTTCGAAGATAACGACCGGTGGTGTCAGCCCGTTTCACTCAGAGGTCTACTTTGTTAACCTCATCGAGCAGATGGGCATCCGCTGGGGAACCAATTCCAAGATTCAGTTCATGGAACCGACTTATGGATTTCCGCTCTCGCTCGGGGCGTCCGGAGAGATGGCTCTTGCTGTAAAAGAGCCCCGCAGGCTCCTTCTCAAGCTTGTTGGAACCGAAGCTTTGCTCTCCCAGGACAAGCTGATCAGTTATTTCAAAGCTTTCCTGCAAACTCGAATAAAAACTCATCTGGCACAAGTAATTACCGAACAAAAACTCTCCATTTTCGAACTTGATGCACACCTTGAAGAGTTATCCGACTCGCTTAAGAACAAGCTGCTTCCCGACTTTGCCGCATACGGTCTCTCATTAACGCAAATGCTGGTCACCGCCATCGTCAAACCCGAAGGTGATCCGGTATACGAGAAGTTTAAGGACCTCCATTTCAAGCAATATGCCGACGTACGCGAAGCACAGATAAAACAACAGGTCAGCATTATCGAACAAGAAACTGCGGCGCAGCGCACCGTAATCTCCGCAAAAGCACGCGCAGAAAAACGGCAAATCGAGGGCTATACCTATCAACAGGAACGCAGCTTCGATGTTGCCGAAAAGATGGCCCAAAACGAAGCGACTGGCGAATACGCAAACATGGGAATTGGTCTGGGCGTAATGGCCGGTGTCGGCGGGACCATGGGGTCAGTTATGACCGACGCACTCTCACAAGCCACCGGCACGTCCGCGACGCAGCCCATCCCTGCGGATACCAATTCGCAGCAAAGTGCTGCAAAGTTCTGTTCCGAATGTGGATATCGCTTCTCTGGAACCGAGAAGTTCTGTCCCGAGTGCGGAGCACGGAGGTCATAATGAAGAACACGCAGGCATATATTGCAGCAATCCCCGTAGCCCTCTTCATAGTTATCGAAAGCGTGGCCGTACTTTTATTTGGACCCTCAACTACCTTTTGGATTGAGAGCGCATTCTCTTTGGTCATGCTCGCCCTGGTGGTTTCAACCTTGTTATTTGGACCCCAAAAGAATCTTAAGATATTTGGTATCTCAAAGATACTTGTTATTGGCATATCGTTTGCAGTCCAATTGTTGCTAGGCATACTAGGGTCCGCGTTAAAAACAGAGGCGCTTCCAGCAATTCCAATTCTCAGTTTTCTGCTAGCAAGCGCTGCGACAGCCACGCTCTTCGCAACAGGCGCTTCCGAATCTCACGCATCTACTGTTGAAAACCAAGTTTCAAGCAAATCGCAATCCATGCAGAACCTTGAACTTCAGCTAAGACTGCTTCTAGATGAATCACCTTCAGAGTTGCGTGCATCAATGACCAGCCTCTTGGAAACTTCAAGCCTTGCCGACCCCGCCAGTTGTGAAGCAAGCGCTCAAGTTGAAGACGAAATATCGAGCGCACTTCGTGATCTATCGCAATCAATCGAATCAAACGATATCGAAGGTGCGAACTCGAAAATATTGCGCATGACTTCGTTGATAAGGCAAAGAGCGGCACTGGTTAAAGCAAGCAAGGACAGCTAATGATCGATAAGGATAAATTAATCTCGCTTCTTATTTCAAAAGAAATTCCGGTAAAAACGGCCCAGAGATACAAAACTATTGGCTATCGAATAAAGCTCGAGAGTGGAACAGCCGTATATGTCTACGACAGCGGCGGCTTCTTTTGTCAAGGAAATAACGCTGATCAGGTCCGGAAAACCATCGAAGATGAAATCATTGATGAACCAAACAACAAAGTTTTCGTTGTTTACGGCCACGATAAAACCGCCCGAAACCAACTCCAACGTCTTCTCGAAGAGTTAAATCTCGAGCCTATTTTCCTCGATAATCAGCCTATAGGGGGCCGAACAGTAATCGAACAACTAATGGAATACATCCCTTGCGCTAATTTCGGGATAGTACTTATGACCCCGGACGATATAGGCTGTCCAAAGAATGAACAGGATCAACCGCAGCCAAGAGCTCGCCAGAACGTAGTTTTGGAGCTTGGGATGTTACTGATGAAATTCGGCAGGTCTAGGACCGCGATCCTTCTCAAAGAAGCCGACCCGCCGATAGAAAAACCGTCCGATATAAACGGCATCTTATATCTCCCTTACAAGGATGACGTTTTTGAGATAAAGCAGAAACTAATACGGGAAATGAACAGCAAAGGGTATGAAATGGAGCAATCGAAATGAAAGCGCTAAAATGCGAACTCTGCGGTAGCACAGAGATAATCAAGGATGGAGACTTTTTCGTCTGTCAAAGTTGCGGTATGAAATACACGCTTGAAACCGCAAAGAAAATGATGGTCGAAGGTGTTGTCCAAGTTGAAGGCACAGTGAAAACAGACCGCACTGAAGATGTCAATCGATATCTCGCCTTGGCCAGAACCGCTCAAAAAGCAGGTAACAACGCTGATGCTGAGAAATATTCCTCCATGGCCCTCGAGATTGATCTTAAGAACGCCGAGGCATGGTCAATAAAGGCAAAAGCGATAGACTGGCAGCTCACGTTTGACAACGATCGCTTGTCGGAATCAAATGCAGCATGCATCAATATGCTAAAGCTGCTAAATCGAGCCCCATCAGATTTTGATGAGATAAACGCCGCGCTAAACATAGCGATAGGTTTCATTGAGCATTTGCGAGCTATCACAAACTCTGAGATAGACTATTTCTGCCAGAAACTTGCAAATCTACCGAATGCGAAGAATCTAGAGTTAATTCAATCGGGGCTCATTCGTCACCTACAGTCGCGTGAACTCCAATGGAAAAATATAGAGGCCGTGTGTGAATTACAAACGGCTGCCGTAAAGAGGCTCAGCAAAGAGCAGGGGGAGAGTGCCGAGATACCCGAGAATATCGAAGAGCTCCTCGACGCCTTTACCGAAGACCTTTCCGGTCTTGCAGCGCGCAACATTTCATCAATGTATTACAATGCTGCAATCACGATCCTAAACTCTGCGGTCAACGGCTGCTCCACATGGTCGGAACGGTGGAACAAGGTCCGTGTATTTGATTACTACGGGACAGGTGATTTCGACTATGACAACGAAGAAGAAGCTCTTAATCTATGCATAAATGCGTACGATAGTTGCATAGAAGCGACTCGCTTAGCTATCGACCTCTTTGACAATAAAGTCGCCAAACAAGGCACTGCCACAGACGAGATGCTCTTAAGATGCTGGGGCATATTGTGCACTCTCGAGGAGCTATGTATCAAAGTTCGAACAAATCGCCGATACTACAGCCAGTACTCTAGCGGGCAAATAACAAACGACGGCTTTTTCCTTGGCGATGAGGCAAAACAGCTTCGGAGAGAACAGTTAGAAAAGGACATGGCAAAGCGTGACGAATACGACCCCGAGAAGAAGAAGGAACGTGAGCGCGCTGAAAAAGAAGCAGAGCTCCAAGCCAAATACTGGTTAGATAATCCTGTTAAAAAGACGCAAAAACAAGCGCTCGAAGATGAATTTGACCGGCTGGGGAACGAACTTCGAGAGCTTAAGAGCAGACGTTCCTTTTTCAGCCCGTTCGAATTCAAGGCAAAACGAGAATGTGATGCAAAAATCGAACAGGCTCGCGAGCGCAGGCGGGAAATCAAGAACTCTCTGAAGGCCTTAGACGATGAACTCCTGGCGTACGTGTCAAACGAAATTGAATCATAACTTTCACCGCTCGCCGCAACGGTCCATTGGCGACCTCAAAGGCGCCTCAATAGGATAAGAGCGATTTCACACCATGGAGGAATGGCGGGCAAGCGCTCGGAGTGTTCATTTGTCTGATAACCGATATTCACTCTAGCCCGAGCAGATTAAGTCCCGCCACCGTCATCTTGCACACGAGCGGCCTTGCGGACACCTTTTCTAAATATCCGGCAGCGATTAGGCTCGACAATGACCTACTCGCTGTCGGCTTTGTCACATCGAGATAGCTCGACACACCATCAAGCGTAGATTCGCCAAAGGCACCGAAGATATGCATCTGTGCCGCATAAAACAGAATATCTTTTGCCCTTTCGGTAAACGTATCGTCGAGCTCATCGATCGCCCGCTTAAGATCATCGAGTTGTACGCGCTTTTCAGCCAAATCGCTCAGAACGGCATCTTGCGCTTGCTCGACCAAATCAAGAATCATTGCAACAAACGGAGTTGCATCGCTACCATTAAGGGGCCTCTCCACCACGTCAAACGCCTTGTAATATGCGGTTTTATTCTCAGCAATCGTCCTGGAAAGCGACAACACCGTAGGCTGCGACAACGTCTCGTTCAGGCTCAACGCGAGAAGATATCTCCCCGTTCTCCCGTTACCGTCATAGAAGGGGTGAATATACTCAAAGAGAAAATGGCAGATTGAGGCTGCATAGAGGCTTGGGACATCTTCGCGATTGCCCAACTCTATCATCTTGCCAAGGAGGTCAATGATTTCGGGCTCCGAGGAAACACCCTGATGGAGAATCTTGCCCCGATTGTTCTCAATCACAACGGGACCCAAACGGAACATCTTGCCATCCGGACGGTCCTTCGGGTCAAGCACGCCCTTAGTGACGGCATCGAAAATCTCGCGGATATCCTCGGGTTTGCCGGGACGACTTGAACCATCCACCAGCTGAAGGTAGAGGCGAGCGAATTCAATAAAAGGAGTGTGCTCCTTTTCGGCGGCACCGCAAAGTTCGGCCGCGGCATCCTCCGCAGACTCCAGCGCCGCTTCAATCTGGCGCCGCGTGCTGTGCACACCTTCCATTTCGTTGCTGAAAACAACCTCCTCAAGCACCAGCGAACGAATCGAGGCCCCCAAAGCCACATAAGGCAAGCTGTTCCACAGGTTGGAAATCTTTCGCTCTTTTCTGAGGATCCGCTCGCTAGCAACGGACAGGTTCAAAGGAACACAAGCGAACAGTTCACCATGCTCAAGGTGAATTCCAGTCCGCACCGTGCCGTCGGCAGTAAGGCGCTCGCGCAGTAGCTCGTCATGGCAAGCATAACGATCGGAGCTTGAATCTGCATAAAAGAGTTTTTCGAGCGTCTTGTACGCCATCGCTTCATCGCCCCTTTGAAATCAAATAGCTTAATCGTCTTTCATTATTTCGAATTAATCCGATATTTGCAATTAAGACTCAAGAAATGCATTGTCTAATTTCAGAATTTGAAGTATTGGGAATTAAGGTTTCCTTATTTACATAGCGAGCTAATTTCAAACCTCAGCAGAGCTTTATGCAAGAGGCGCGCGTCCTGCATCAATAGCAGGCAGTGCGCCTTCTTCTGTTCGAAAAGAAAACTGTATCCCAGATTTTCGGCTCAGAATGGGGTGCGCTTTCCGCAACGGGCTTCTCGCGGAAACTGTGTCCCGCTCTGAGCGTCTATTCCGGGATGCACTTCCCAAAGGGCCTTGTTCCGGAAAACGTGCCCCATTCCGAGCCTTCAAACCGGGATGTACTTTCCGCCAGGGGCTTCATCCGTCCCTGGTCTCTCCGAAGGGCCGCCTCGCTACTTGTCGTCGTCCTCGGCTTCTTCTCTTGCATAGAGCTCCAACATGCGGCGGCGGTATTCGCGCACGGCGAGCTTGGCGCGCTCCAGGCGGCGACGCTCGCGCGGAGTCAGCTCGGACGGGTCGACCTCGTCTCCATAGGTCTTATCGGCAAGCAGGTGCGCAGCGTCCACGATGCGGGCATCGATGTGGCCGCTCGCCGCCTCGGCGGAAAGACGCTCGGCAATCGTATCGAGCGTAGGCAGGCCCTCGAATACGCGACCGTGACCATGCGAGGTCAGCAGCTCGTGCTCGCGTGCGAGCAGGCTCGCCAAATCGTGATGGGCACGCAGGATGTCGAACGCATCGGATGGATGCTCGGCAACCTCTGTCACGGCGGCGACCGGCGCGGCGTCGACCACGCGGTAAAAGAGCTGCGCGAGCAATGGCATCAAGAACACCGTAATGGCACCGGCGGCAACCATGACCGACGCAATATCTTGTGACAGCGCGCCCGCGTTGACGGCAACGCTCGTCACGGCAACGATGATCGGCAGGGCCGTGGTGCAGTACAGAGCCACGGTAATGCGACCATACGCCGACACATCGCGCGTCGCGGGACAAATGCCCATAGAGATGAGAATGGGCACGGCACGAATAATCAGCAACGCCACGATAAAACCCGCGAGCAAGCCCGGGCGCGACGCCACGGCCGTCAGATCGATCTTTGCACCCGATACGGTAAAGAACACCGGAATCAAAAAGCCGTAGGCCAGGCCGTCGAGCTTGGTCTCGAGCGTATGGTTGCCCTCGGGGATGATATAGCGCAGGACAAAGCCGGCGGCAAAAGAACCCAACACGATGTCGAGATCAAAGACAGCCGAGAATGCCACGAGCGTGACCAGGATGAGCACCGTCAGGCGCACGAAGGTCTGCGACGTGGTATCGGCGCGCTCCTCAACAAACGCAAAGAAGCGGCTGCCGACGCGCTTGGAGCGGCTCGGGACCACGGCCAGCAACACGCAAACCACCGCAAACAAGCCAAGGATAACGAGCGTTTGGATGCCAGTGCGGGCAGACAACAGCACCGACATGGCGAGCACGGGACCGAGCTCGCCCCAAGTGCCATACGCGAGAATCGAGTCGCCCACGCGCGTGCCGGTGAGCGAGCGCTCACGCATAATGGGCACGAGCGTACCGAGCGCCGTCGAAGTGAGGGCAAGCGTCACGGCGATACCGTCGAAATGACTGACTGAGAACCACGGGGTAAAGCGCACGGCAAGCCAGGCGATACCAAACGTGACGACCCACGTCGCCAAGCCGTAGCGCCCCTCGACGCCCGTGATGCTCTTGGGGTCGATCTCAAAGCCGGCAAGCAGGAACAAAAAGGCCAGGCCCAGCTCGGACACAAGCGAGACCTCAGCATCTACATGGATGACGCCGAGCATATGGGGTCCCAGCACCGCGCCGAGCACGAGCAAAAAGACCGTCTCGGGAACGGGTTTTCCGGGAATCGCCGAGGCGATAAAAGGACTCGCAAAGGCCACGAGTGCGATGATGGCGAGCGAAACGAATGCCATGTGATGCCTTTCTCTTGTTTGCGCTTCACTGTAGCACCCTCGCCGTCCTCAACGCGCCGCGAGCTGTCGTATCATAGTGAGGTTTACAAACATGTGGCTCAAGGCGACCGCAGGGCAGACCCCGCAAACCGACCGCTGCCGCATACCGTACCGTACGCCCAACCGATCAGGAAGGCAGGAACCAATGGTCTCTCGTATCTACGTGGAGAAGAAACCCGGGTTCGACGTCGAGGCTCAGCAGCTCAAGGGCGAGCTGACCGAAATTCTCGGCATCAAGGGCATCGAGGCCCTGAGGATCATCAACCGCTACGACGTCGAGGGCATCGACGAGGAGCTTTTCCGCTCCTGCGTGCCGACCGTCTTTAGCGAGCCCCAGGTCGATGTGACCTACGACGAACTCCCCGCAAGCGATGGCGCCGTCTTTGCCGTCGAGTTCCTGCCTGGCCAGTTTGACCAGCGCGCCGACTCCGCCAGCGAGTGCGTGCAGCTCATCAGCCAGGGTGAGCGCCCCGCCGTGCGCTCCGCCAAGGTCTATATGATCTCGGGCGCTCTGGACGAGGCCGCCATCGATGCCATCAAGCACTACGTGGTGAACCCCGTCGAGGCTCGCATCGCCTCGCTCGACCTGCCCGAGACGCTGTACATGGAGACCCCCGAGCCCCAGCCCGTCGAGGTGCTCGACGGCTTCCGCGAGCTCGACGAGGCCGGCCTTGCCGCCTTTATCGCCGATCGCGGCCTTGCCATGGACGAGGCAGACATCGCCTTCTGCCAGCAGTACTTCCGCGATGAGGACCGCGACCCCACCATCACCGAGATCCGCGTGATCGACACCTACTGGTCCGACCACTGCCGCCACACCACCTTCGGCACCGTCCTGGACGACGTGACGATCGACGACGCCGTGGTGCAGCAAGCCTTCGACCGCTACATGGAGATGCGCCACGAACTCGGCCGCGACGCCAAGCCCGTCTGCCTCATGGACATGGGCACCATCGGCGCCAAGTACCTTAAGAAGACCGGCGTCATGACCGATGTCGACGAGTCCGAGGAGATCAACGCCTGCACCGTCAAGGTGAAGGTCGATGTCGACGGCGAGGACCAGGACTGGCTGTTCCTGTTTAAGAACGAGACCCACAACCACCCGACCGAGATCGAGCCCTTCGGCGGTGCCGCCACCTGCGTGGGCGGCGCCATCCGCGACCCGCTCTCGGGCCGCAGCTACGTGTACCAGGCCATGCGTGTCACCGGCGCCGGTGACCCCACCGTCCCGGTTTCCGAGACGCTCGAGGGCAAGCTGCCGCAGCGCAAGCTCGTGACCACTGCCGCCGCCGGCTACTCCAGCTACGGCAACCAGATCGGCCTTGCCACCGGTCAGGTCAACGAACTCTATCACCCCGGTTACGTGGCCAAGCGCATGGAGGTTGGCGCCGTCGTGGGCGCTACCCCGGCAAACCACGTTCGTCGCGAGTGCCCCGCCCCCACCGACAAGATCATCCTGCTGGGCGGCCGCACCGGCCGCGATGGCATCGGTGGCGCCACCGGCTCCTCCAAGACCCAGAACACCGAGTCCATCGAGACCTCGGGTGCCGAGGTCCAGAAGGGCAACGCCCCGGTCGAGCGCAAGCTGCAGCGCCTGTTCCGCCGCGGCGACGCCTGCCGTCTGATCAAGCGCTGCAACGACTTTGGCGCCGGCGGCGTCTCAGTCGCCGTGGGCGAGCTTGCCGACGGCCTGTATGTCGACCTGGACACCGTGACCAAGAAGTACGACGGCCTGGACGGCACCGAGCTCGCTATCTCTGAGTCCCAGGAGCGCATGGCCTGCGCCGTCGCCGACGGTGACGTCGAGGAGTTCATGGGCTACGCCGCCGAGGAGAACCTGGAGGCGACCGTTATCGCCGAGGTTACCGCTGAGCCGCGCATGCGCATGGCCTGGAACGGCGTCGCTATCGTCGACCTGTCCCGCGAGTTCCTCAACTCCAACGGCGCACCCAAGCACCAGGTCGCCCACGTGTGCGCCCGTAGCGTGTGGCAGCCCAGCTGGGCCGGCACCACGCTCGCCGAGCGCATGACCTCGCTCGTCACCGACCTCAACGTCGCTTCCAACAAGGGCCTTTCCGAGCGCTTCGACTCCACCATCGGCGCCGCGACCGTACTCATGCCCTTTGGCGGCAAGACGCAGCTCACCCCCAGCTCGGCCATGGTCGCCAAGTTCCCCGTGGACGGCGAGACCACCACGGCGAGCGCCATGGCATGGGGCTTTAACCCCTATCTGATGGAAGCCGACCAGTTTGCGGGCGCCTACCTGTCCGTGGTCGAGTCCATCGCCAAGCTCGTGGCTGCCGGCTTTGAGCACAAGCGCGCCTATCTCTCCTTCCAGGAGTACTTCGAGCGTCTGCGCACCGAGGCCGAGCGCTGGGGCAAGCCCATGGCTGCCGTCCTGGGTGCCCTCATGGCCCAGGTCGACCTGGGTGCCGGCGCCATCGGCGGCAAGGACTCCATGAGCGGTTCGTTTGAGGACGAGGCCGGCGAGCTCAACGTTCCGCCGACCCTGATCAGCTTCGCCGTCGCTGTGGGCAGGGCCGCCCGTGCCGTCTCGCCCGAGTTCAAGGGCCTCACGCACCGCGTCGTCCGCATCGCCCCCGCTACCTATGGCGAGGACTACCGTCCCGACGCTCAGCAGCTGCTCTCCGCGTTTGACGCCGTCGAGGCGCTCACTGCTACCGGCAACGCCCTGGCCATCTCCACGCCCGGCTACGGCTGCGGCGCCGAGAGCCTCTTTAAGATGTGCGTCGGTAACCAGATCGGCATCGAGCTTGCCGAGGATGTAGACGTAGAGAGCCTCTTCACCCCGCTCTACGGCAGCTTTATCGTCGAGCTCGCCGAGGATGCCGAGCTGCCCGAGGTCGCCGACGGCGTTGTCGTCGAACCCCTGGGCACCACCGTCGAGGGCTATGTCATCGACACCGGCTCCGAGGTCATCGAGCTCGCCGAGCTCCAGGAGGCCTGGGAGAGCGGCATCGAGGGCGTCTTCGCCTACCGCAGCGCCGGCGAGACCCCCGAGGTCGAGACCATCGACTTCCGCGCCAAGGATATCCACGTGTACGGCGGCGCCAAGATCGCCCGCCCGCGCGTGATCATCCCCGTGTTCCCCGGCAACAACTGCGAGTACGACAGCGCCCGCGCCTTCCGCGCAGCCGGTGCCGAAGCCGACACCTTCGTGATCAACAACCTCACGCCCGAGGCCGTCGCCGAGAGCACCCACGAGCTTGCCCGCCGCATCCGTGCAAGCCAGATCGTCATGATCCCCGGCGGCTTCTCGGGCGGCGACGAGCCCGATGGCTCCGCCAAGTTCATCACGGCGTTCTTCCGCGCTCCCGAGGTCACCGAGGCAGTTCGCGACCTGCTCAAGGCCCGCGATGGCCTGATGCTGGGCATCTGCAACGGCTTCCAGGCCCTGGTCAAGCTCGGTCTGGTGCCCTATGGCGACATCGTCGACGCCACGCCCGATGCGCCCACGTTGACGTTCAACACCATCGGTCGTCATCAGAGCCGTCTGGTGCGCACCCGCATCTCGTCCAACCTGTCCCCGTGGCTGTCGCAGTGCAGCCTGGACGACCCCTACACCGTCGCCATCAGCCACGGCGAGGGCCGCTTTGTCGCCAATGACGAAGTGCTCACCCAGCTGATCGCCAACGGCCAGGTCGCCACGCAGTACGTGGGCGAGAACGGCAAGCCCAGCATGGATCTCTCCGTCAACCCCAACGGCTCCGCACTCGCCATCGAGGGTATCACGAGCCCCGACGGCCGTGTCCTGGGCAAGATGGGCCATGCCGAGCGTCGCGGCGACAACCTGTACCGCAACGTGCCCGAGCATGTCCCCGGCGATAAGTTCATGCCGATCTTCGAGAGCGGCGTAGCCTACTTCGCCTAAACCTTTCCCATCGGGTACAATCCCCTCGGGTAACAACACCCGCCACCGGCACACCCGGTGGCGGGTTCTTTTTTGCTTCGCGCATACAGGAAGGACATCATGGAAAGCCGCAAGCCGTATCTCGCCACCCTGCCCGGACTTATCCTGGGCTGTCTTGTTTGCTGTGCGCTCTGGGGATCGGCCTTTCCCTGCATCAAGATCGGCTACGCACTCTTTGGTATCCCGGCGCACGATAGCGCCTCGCAACTGCTCTTTGCAGGTTTGCGCTTCACGCTTGCCGGTATCCTGGTTGTCGCCGGTATGAGTGCGGCCCAGCGCCGCCCCCTCATTCCGCAGGCTCGCGACATCAAACCCATCTTTATCTTGTCGCTCTTTCAGACCATCGGTCAGTACTTCTTTTTCTATCTGGGCCTCTCGCGCGCCAGCGCCATGTCGAGCTCCATCATCGAGGCCAGCGCCAACTTCCTAGCCATCCTCTTTGCCGCCCTAGCGTTTCGCACCGAAAAGCTCGATGCGGCCAAAGTGCTCGGCTGCGTACTGGGCTTTGCCGGTGTCGCGCTCGTCAACCTTTCGGGCGCGGATGGCACCTTTGGCTTTACGCTCGACGGCGAGGGCTTTATCTTGGCTTCCACTGTTGCGGGCGCCCTGTCGACCTGCCTCATTGGCATCTTCTCGCGCGAGCATGACGGCGTCTTGCTCGCCGGCTGGCAGTTTTTAGTCGGTGGCGTGGTCCTTACCGCCATCGGGTTTTTGATGGGCGGCACGTTGTCCCCCACCGAAATCGCCCCCGCCATCGCGCTCATCATTTATATGGCACTCATTTCCGCCGTCGCGTACTCGCTGTGGTCGCGCCTGCTTGCCGTCAACCCCGTCAGCCGCGTCTCGGTCTTTGGGTTTATGAACCCGGTCTTTGGCGTACTGCTGAGCGCGCTGCTGCTCGGCGAGGGCGCTGGCACGAGCCCCGTTACCGTACTTGTTGCCCTGCTGTTGGTCTGCGGCGGCATAATCATCGTCAACAAACCCAAAAAAGCCTAGCGAGCTCACCTTTTTAGAGAGAGCCTTCACACACTTTAGCTTAATGGAATGCACTGGCTCTCGTTGATTTCGTACCGAGCCGCGGCGGCAGACGCTCGTCTTGCCGCACCGCGCCTGGGCGTTATGGCCGGTGGCCCCCGCAAACGCAAAAAGGGCGCACGACCATCAATGCGGTCGTATGCCCCTTTTCTAGCGTATTTGTACGCCGGCTTTCTTTTTCTCGGCCTTGACGCGATAGAGCTCCGCATCGGCAGCGCGAAGTAAGTCTTGCCAGGTATCAACACTATCGCCGACCCGCGCGCAACCGATGGACATCCGCAATGCATACGGCACCTCGGCATGCGCGAGCTCGTCGTTGATTGTCGCGCACAGATGCATGATATCCTGTTCCGCCGCTGCCTTTTGGAGCACAACGAACTCATCGCCACCATAACGCGCGATAAAGCCACCAGACGCCGAGCAGACATCCTTGAGCGCCGTCGCAACAACCTGAAGAGCATGGTCGCCCTCCACATGTCCATAGCGATCGTTAATCTGCTTAAAGCCGTCAGCGTCCATCATAAGCAGATATACATCTTCGGCCTGATCCACATTTGAAAAGAGCGACAGCATATAGGTCTCAAAACGGTTGCGGTTGTTGAGTCCAGTCAACGGGTCAGTCGAGATCAGTTGCTCCTGGCAGATGATATAGAGCAGCAACATGCTAATCATTATGCCGACACAAAGGCCAGGCACCGAGTATACGATCTGAAAGGTACCGCCCACCAGGGCCGGAATGGCGAAAAATGCCAAGGTTCGATAGATAGCCTTCGTCTGCAGGCTCTCGACCCTACGAGATTGCACAAACGCATGCAGGGACGTATGTATAACGTAACAGTAGCTGACAATGGGCTGGATCATATAGGCAAAGCCGCGACGATACACGCCCTGCGAATCGATATAGAACAAGGCGTGCGTCCAGTAACTGGTAAAAGCCAGCACGACCACCAGAGCCGTAGGCAACGTTACAAGCACCACCCTATAGCGCGAGGTCACAAGGCGAGAGCCCTGCATCGTCTCGGAATAGATAAACCAAATGAGACACGCGATGGCAAAGAGCGAAAACGAAACCGCGTTGGAAATCCAGTTGGCAGCAATACCCAACGTGCCGTCCGCACCATCCGAAAGCGTCCAGATCATATCGAATAATATGTACGCGGCAGAGGTGTAGCCAAGCATGCTAAACAATAGCTGCAGGGTGCTCGAGAACAAAGAGCGACGACTTCGCGCGGCAAGCCCGATAAGAACAATCATGCATAGCAGGAATATCTCAATCTTGAGTGCCTTAACCACTAGACGCCATCCCTTCAATATCCGAATGGTCAGAATCGCCCAATTCGAATCAGGGCAATAAACACCCCTTTACTCCGCAGGGGTAAAGGGAATCATAGCAAAGCGCCCGAACATCACTGCAAAACAGTTTCTGTTCGGGCGCTCGGACGGCGCGAATTGCACGCCGGAATCAATTATCGGTAACGGCCGTTACTCGCCGTCGATGTCGGTCGCGACGACCTCCTCGATGGCCTCGACACCGGCAGGCGACAGGTCCTCCTTGCCCTGGCAGAACTTCTTGTCGACCCAGCCGGTCAGAATCGGAGCCATGATTGCCGTGATGATAACGGCAGTGGCGATCTGGGCGTACGCGGTGGGTGCAAGCTCGGCGTAGCGCGGCGCGACCTCGGCGTGAGCAACCGGCGTGGTCATAGCCGTGCCGGCGATGGTGGAGCAAGCCACGGCAGCCTTGCCGTTACCACCGCACAGGCGCTCGAACGCAAAGGTGATGGGACCGACGACAAACAGCGTGACAAGGCCCAGCAAGATGCCGGAAATGCCACCAGTGATAAAGCTCGACAGGCTCATGGACGCACCGAGCTGAAATCCGATGACGGCAATCGCAGGGTTGGCACCGGGAACTAGCAGGTTCTTGATAAACGGGAACAGGTTACCCAGAACCATGCCGATAGCGAGCGGCAGGATGGATCCGATGATGGTGCCGACGGGGATGTTGGCGAGACCCGAGACACCGAGGATGATCATGGTGACGGCGGGGCCGGCCGTAAAGAACAGGATACCGACGGCGCCCTGCTCGGACTCATCGCCGAACTCGCCCATGATGCCCGTATAGAGCGCCATGTTGCAAAACGTAATGCCGCCGATGATAGACACGGAGCTCAGACCCAGGAAGTTGTCGTTAAAGAAATATGCCACGCCTAGGCCGAGAGCCGCTGCGACGACCAGCTTGGGAATCAGCACGACGATGCCGGTCTTGATGGCGCCCGGCGTGGACTTGAAGCTGATGCCGGCGCCCACAAACAGCAGGATCGCGGCGACGATGGTATTGGAGCCACCGCGGCAGGCAGCCGTAAAGAAGCCGCCGATCTCAAAAACCTGCGGGCAGAAGGTGTTGAGCAAAAGACCGACGATCATCGGATAGATCATGATGTCGCCCGGAATGCGCGGGACCTTGAATTTCTTTTGCTCGTTGGTGGTTGCTTCCTGTGCCATGAAACCCCATTTCCGCTGACGGGGTACAAAAGCCCACGTCACGCTTTGCTACAGTAAAGTTTGACCATGGTACCAGAAGAAATAGACCAGCTCGGTGAAAAATCCGACAAGTTGGGATGGAACGAGATTCGGCGCCCGCGACGCCACCCCTATATAAGGCTCAAGACAATATAGAGTACGATGCCCGAGACGCAGCACCACAGCATCGATTTTGTCTTGACCGCCACGACCACGACGCCGGCGGCCGCAATCCAGGGAACCAAGGCAGGCCAGAGTCCCGCGTCGAACGCGCCGGGGCTCACCAAGTCGTTGGCGACCAGCGCGGCAAAGGCAGCGGGCGGGATATAGCCCAGGGCCTCGGTAATGCGGGGCGACAGGGTCCGCCCGCGCAAGGCGAACGCCGGCGCGATGCGAAAGAACGCGATAGCAGCCCACGACGACAGCCACAGAACCAAGAACTCGTTAACGGGCATCGCGGGCACCTCTTCCGTCAAATACAGCATCGCACGCCAACGCAATGGCAATGCCGGCCACGACGCTTGCCGGCACGGCAATATTCGTGAGGCCCAAGAACTTGCATACGGCGACGGACACCGCGCCCGAAACCGCCGCGACAACGTTGCCGCGCGACAGCCGCTGCGAAAAGAGCAGGCAGATAAAGAGTGAGGTGCAGACAAAGGCTGCAATGGCGGTGGGAACATCGACAACGGCGCCGACGATGGCGCCCGTCGTACACGAAACGCCCCATGTTGCGATAAGGATCACGTTGAGCACGAAGGACTCACGCGGGCCCCAATCCTCCCCTTCAACCAACTTGGCAAGCGAGATGCCGTATGCCTCCTCGGTAAGTGTCGCGGCAACAGCCAGCGTCTGACGCTTCGAGGCACCCCTCAGATGCGGTGCGATCGATGCCGAGTAAAGCGCAAAGCGCGAGGAGATTGCGGCGACGCTCGCGACGATCGATGCTGCAGGCACACCCGCCAGCCACAGATTGCAGATCATAAACTGCCCGCTGCCCGTCACAAACGTGCTGCTCAGGGCAAAGACCATCCAGGGCTCCATTCCCGTCTGCCCCATGATCATTCCGCACGGCGCGCCTATTGCAACATAGGTAAGCATCACCGGCCAGACGGTTCTAACGATTTTGAACACCATACGCTTCTCATCCTGACAAGGTCTCCGAGCCGCATGTAGCGATACGGCAGAATCATCATCCGACAGCAACCGAGTTCACCTACAATTGCCACCGGATCGAAAGACACAACTTTTTAGGAAGTCATTATGACAGCTATCGATCGAGACCGGGCGCGCGCGGCCTTCAAAAGCTACACCGATGCCTACGACGTCACCAACCCACGCATCGCGCTCAAAATCGAGCATACGTACCACGTGGCCGAGGCATGCGATGCCGTAGCGCGCGAGCAGGGCTGGTCGTCAGAAGATATTGACCTGGCATGGCTTTGCGGCCTGCTACACGATATGGGCCGCTTTGAGCAGCTGCGACGCTGGGACACCTTTAAGGACGCCGAGAGCATGAGCCATGCGGCGCTGGGCATCGAGGTCCTCTTTGGCGAGAATCCCGCCGATGCACCCGCCGTAACGAGCATTCGCGACTTTATCGATGACCCGGCAGAAGATGAGCTCATCCGAGCGAGCATTGCCTATCACAGCGATTTCCGTCTACCCGCGCAGCTTGACGAGCGCACGCGGAGCTTCTGCGATATCGTGCGCGATGGCGACAAGATCGACATTATGCGCGCCATCGCCGACAGCACTGTCGACACTATCCTCAAGGTGGACGAGAAGACGTTTCTCGGCAGCCGTTTCTCGTCGCCGACACTTGCAGCCTTTGACGAGCACCGCTGCGTCGCACGCGATGAACGCGACGAGCCCGCAGACTACCTGGTGGGACTCATCTGCTTTATGTTTGAGCTCGTCTATCCAGCGAGCCGCGCGCTGGCGCGCGAGCAGGGCGATATCTACCGCCTGCTCGACGCGCCTTTTGGCATCACGCGGCCCTTTACCGACCCCGCCACGCAGGCAACTTGGAGCCGCCTTAAGGACGAGATGCGCGACTGGCTGGCGCGCGCCTAGCGCTCAAGCTGAGCCAGCAGCTCCTCGACGACCTCGACGGCATCGCCGACAACCTTGTACTGGGCAGTACCAAAAATGGGGGCATCCGGGTCCTCGTTGATGGCGATAATGCACTCAGCCCCACCGATGCCGGCAAGATGCTGGATGGCGCCCGAAACACCGATACTCACGAGAAGCTTGGGCGAAACCGATACGCCCGTCTGGCCAATCTGATGGCGATACTCCAACCAGCCGGCCTCCACGACAGGTCGCGTGCAGCCAAGCTCGGCTCCCAGAGCCTCGGCGAGCCTTCGCATCAGCGGCAGATTTTTCTTGGAACCAATGCCGCGACCCACCACGACCAGGCGCTCGGCATCGGCGATCGAAGCCTGCTGTCCCCACTCCTCGGCGGGAATCGAGATCTCGACACGAGCCTTAGCATCATCCGCAAGTGATATCTGGGTGATCGTGCCGGAGCGGTCGTAGTCAAAGTCGGGCGCCTTAAAGATGCCGGGACGAACCGTTGCCATCTGGGGACGATGATTGGGGCAGACGATGGTGGCCATCAGGTTGCCGCCAAACGCCGGACGCGTCTGTTGCAGCAGTCCCGTCTCCGTATCCATCGAAAGTACGGTGCAGTCAGCCGTAAGGCCCGTCTGCAAGCGCACGGCAACGCCGGGTGCCAGTTCGCGGCCAAAAGCGGTCGCACCGTATAGGATGGCCTCGGGTTTGCGTTCGGCTACCAAATCGCAGATCAAGCGGGCGTAGACCTCCGCATCGTTTTGGCGCAGGCGCTCGTCGCGACAGGCCAGGACTTCGTCGGCGCCCGCGCAAACCAGATGCTCCAGGTCGCCGAGAGAACCCTCGGGACCCATACCGATCAGTGCCACCAGACGGCAGTCGCGAGCATCGGCAAGCTCGCGGCCCTTGCCCATAAGCTCATAGGCAACGGGAGTCACCGTATCGTGCTCGTCGGTCTGCGCGAATACCCAAATGTCTCGATATGCATCAAGGTCCACCGCACCAGCGGCCTCGTCACGCTCGATCGAGATAGCGTTGACAGGGCAGGCGTCGACGCACCCACCGCATAGGATGCAGCCGTCGGTTACGCGGGCGCATCGGCTGGGTCGCTCGCCTTCCACTACGATGCCGCCCGAGGCACAGGCGCGAACGCAGCGACCGCAGCCGATACAGGCTTCGCTATCGATAATCAGTCCGCTCATCTATGCCATCCCCTCGATAATCTTGGCAAGCTTTGCCGCCTGCTCGGACGCCGTCCCCTCAACGGCCTCGCACGTTTGGTCACGGTCGGGCACAAACGAGCGCACGACCTGTGTCGGCGACCCGGCAAGACCGCAACGCGCGGGGTCGGCGTTCACGTCGGCGGCACTGACCACGCGCACGTCCGCCTCCTCCGCCGCGCGAATACCGGCAATACTCGGCATACGCAACTGGCCAATCTCCTTGGCAGTCGTCATCGCGCACGGCATCTCAAGATAGACCGTCTCCTCGCCGGCATCGCAACCGTGAACGAGCGAAAGCGCACCGCACGTCGTAAAACCTGCGCTCTGCACGCAGCTCACATCGGTCACGCAGGGAATCTCAAAGGCGCCGGCAAGCTCGGGGCCAATCTGGGCCGTATCACCATCCACCGCCATCTTGCCGCAGATGAGCAGGTCGAAGTCCTCGTCGAGCGCTTCGATGCCGCACTTGAGGGCATAGGTGGTTGCCAGGGTATCGGCACCTGCAAAGGCTCGGTCGGTCAGCAGCAGCGCGTCGTCGGCGCCTCGAGCGATGCAGTCGCGCAGCAGCGATTCGGTCGCGGGGATGCCCATCGACACCACCGTCACGCGCACGTCCATGCCAAAGCCGATAAAGTCGTCCTTCAGCGCCAGCGCGCATTCCAAAGCGCTCGCATCAAAGGGATTAATGACCGCCTGCTTGCCATCGCGCACGATGGTATTGGTCTTGGGGTCCATCTTGACCTCGGTGCTGCCCGGCACGGCCTTGACGCACACCACCATATGGAAATCGCTCATCTTCACGCGCCCCCTTTCTGGACGAGCTCATCCAAGAGCTTCTCCGAAAACAGGTTACCGCGACCCAGCTGCCCGGCAGGATCGAGCTGGAGCTTGAGCCGCGCCGACTCGACCATGGCCTCGTGACCGTACATCGTCTCCAAGAAGCCCGCCTTGATCTTGCCGACGCCGTGTTCTGCGGAGACGGCACCGCCCATGGCCGTGACCTCGGAAGCCCACTGGGCAAAGAGTTCTCCGCCGCGGCGATAATCCTGTGCATCGCGCGGCAGAATGTTCACATGCAGATGGTTGTTACCGATATGCCCCCAGGCGGCAGATTCAAGCCCACTTTCCGCCAGCGTGCGGCGATAGAGGGCGATAACATCGGCCAAGTGCGCGTTGGGCACCGACATGTCCGAACCCAGTTTGGTGATGGTGGGATCCATGCGGCGGCGCTCGTCGATGAGCATGTTGACGCTCTCGGGCACCGCATGGCGGAAGAATCGCTGACACTCGCGATCGACCTCGGTGCGCGCGACCCATGTCGCATCGTCACTGCCGCCCGCAAGCTCCAGTACCCACCCCAAGTGATACAGCTCCTCAGTCGCCTGGGCTTCGTCGTCGCAGTCGAGCTCCACGTAGACACAGACCTTGGCGTCTTTGTCGAGCGCCGGCAGCGAGGCAAACGCCGTCGACTGCTCGCGCTGGCGACGTAGAATATCCAGGGCGCCAGCATCGAAGTACTCGATGGCAGCCGCATGGGACAGGACGGGACGCACAGAATCGGTGAAGGACACGGCCTTGTCTTCGCTGTCGAAGAAGCAGCTCACGCCCCAAACGACCGCGGGTGCCACCTGCAGGGCAATCTCGAGTTCGGTGATGACGCCGATTGTGCCACACGCACCGATAAACAGATCGATGGCATCCATATCGTCAGCAACGAAATAGCCCGAAGCATTTTTTGTCTTGGGCATGGTATAGCCGGGAAGATCGAGCTCGAGTGTACGGCCCTCTGCCGTCACGAGCGACAGGTGGCGGCCCTGGGCAAAAGCCTCGCCGCGCCGAAGCTCAAGCAAATCGCCATCAGCCAGCACGACGTGGAGTCCCGTGATATGTGGACGCATGGGGCCGTAGGCGTAGCTGCGGGCACCGGAGGCGTTACATGCCGCCATGCCGCCCAGACAGGCAGACGCCTCGGTGGGATCGGTGGGAAAAAACTGCTCGGGAGCCTCTTGGAACTCCTCGTAGGCCTCAAGCGATGCCTGGTCCCAACCAGCGGTCGGCAGCACCTTCTTGCTCAGCTGCTTGCGCAGCTCCGAGAGCACAACGCCCGGCTCCACGCGCAGCAGAAATTGGCCTTGTTCATCGCGGCGAAGGCCCAAGTAGCGATTCATACGGGAAGTATTGAGGATATGCCCGCCGTGGGGCACGGCACCGGCGGCAAGGCCGGTTCGGGCGCCCTGAACCGTTACCGGGACACGCTCGGCATGGAGCTTTTCCAAAATGGCACGGACCTCGTCTTCCGTTGTCGGAAACGAGATGCTCGAGGCCTCGCCCGATGCGCGAGACTCATCGCGACCATACTCTTCGAACTCGTCGGTGAAGGGTTTGATGGTTGCAGACACGCGAACTCCCCCTTTAGCTAACTACAGTGTTTGCAGGGAGATGTTACCGCATCGTTTCGTCGACGTGTTCGAGACCGTCTCCATAATTGGCGATTTTTACGTTCGTGCAATTCGGCGAGCGGCTTGATTTCCTCGGCAGACGATGCTTTTGACACATATGGCCCCGCCGTCGCCGACCGCGCGATTGTCGCTTGAAAAAAGTTGGAGTATTTTTTGCCGCCTTTTACCTGCGGAGACACCAATCCGTCAAGCATTTGGTCAGCAATTGGTCAAGTAGTGGCTGATACCGTCGGCATCGACAGCCAAAATCGACAGAAGTTTTGGCCCCAGAAGCAGGGAGGTTCCCATGGCATATTACTGGCCCCAGTACGGCATCGCCATCGAAGTCGACGACGATCCCCATCTCCTGCCTTTCGACGAAGAGGCATTCCCCGATACGACGGTCTACCACGTTACCACCGATGTGATCTGCGACCCCGAGTCGTTCTCGGCGCTCGCCCACCGCATCGCGCATATCCACGACATCGAGCTCCCTCCCGACTTCGACGAGCTTGTCTACTCACGCCGCCTGATGCTTCACATGCTCTTTGGAGCGAACCCGTCCACCTTTGCGCGCATCTATACCGCCAAGGATGCCGCATGAGCGCGAAGAAGCCACCCCACTTTGCAGGCCTGGGTCGTCGCAAGAAGCTCATCGTTGCCTGCTTGGCCATCGTCTGTGCCCTTGTCGCCGTAGGACTATACGCTTGGCAGTCGCAGCCCGTACCCGAGGCGGGCGCTTCGGTCACGACGGCCGAGGGCAAAACGCGTCAGGAAATCCAAGATGAGCTCGACGCCATCGCCCGCGACAACATGATGACGATTTCGGTCGCACCGGTCGCTCAGCTGCAGGAGGACGGCAAGCTGCGCGTCAACGTGCAAAACGTCCAAGACAATAAATTTCCCCAGCGATTCCGCGTCATCCAAAACGACGAGACCATGTACGAATCCGGTGTGGTCGAGACCGGCAAGACAATCGAAACGTGCCCCGCCGGCGACATCAAAGAAGGCGAGGCGTACATCGAGATCCAGGCACTCGATGCCAAGACCCTCGACAGCCACGGCAATCCGACACGTGTCAAGGTGCGGGTTGAGCAAGCCGAGAACTAGCTTTCCGGCCGACGCGGCACCGCACGCAATTCACCAGCATTCGTCCAATCATCGCGGGGACGGCCCGCGGCGAATAGAAAGGAACGACCATGGACATCACCAGGAACATGAACGGAGCCAGAGCGCTCGCCGTGGGCGCAGGGCTCGCGCTCGCGCTCGCAATGGGCGCCGCCCCGACGCCAGCTATGGCAGCCGGGCGCGTTGGAACCACGAAGGTAATGGTCAGGACCGAGATCGACAACGTTGAGTTCAAAGTTCCGACGGTTATTCCCTTCGTCGCCAAGGCCGACGGCACGCTTCAGGGCCCCTCAGAAGACGCGACCACCATCGACAATCATTCGGCCTACGGCATCCATGTCACCAACATGAAGATCGACGCCATGAACACCTGGACCATTGCCGCCGACGCCAAGGCCGGAACCGCGCAGAACTCCATCGACTTTAAGGTCGGCCCCGACGGCGCGCTCCAGAACGCCAGCGCCGCAATGCAGGGAACGGGCCTCGATCTTTCCAAGAATGCAGCCTTCGACATGGGCTACCAGGGCATTGCCGGTGGCACGGACAAAATTAAGCTCAAGACAAGCGGAAACGTCGCCCGCGTCACGCGCGACATCTTCCGCGTAACCGGCGAAGGCGATCAGGTTGCAACGATCACCTGGACGGTCGAGCCCGGTGCGCACACGGCATAAGGCCGTCGCCCTGGCCGCCGCCGTCAGCATCCTAGCGTTTGGGCCAGCCATGGCCTTTGCCCAGCAAGAACAGGCGCAGGCCGCCACGCAAGTGACGGTCGACCTCTCGGAGCTCGACCGCAGCGACCGCGAGGAACCGTTGGCGCAGACAGGCGACAAACGATGGCTCTTGGCAGCAGGCGCCGCAGCAGCAGGCGCGGGAACCGCCGGCCTCGGTCTGCACATCAAACACAGCCAGAAACAAAACATGAACAGGCCGCACTAAATTAGCTAAGGAGACCCCATGGCATCGAAGAACCTTTTGCCCGTCGTCGCACTCTGCGGCGCGCTCGCAACCGGAACGCCTGTCGCCGCTTGGGCGACTCCTGTCATGGCAGACTCCTTACCAGCGGCCCTAAGCTCCGCACCAAATCCGTCGAGCGCCATTGCGTGCAAGCGTTTTTCGATCGCACAGGCCGCAATCTCAACCTCGGGATGCCTTCGTCGTAATACGGACGGCTCGATAGTCGTGGATATCAATCGTTCGAACAAGGCAAACGGCTCCCAGGCGGGGTGCGCCGTCTGCACGTGGCGCTCGGTTGTGCTCGATGCAGATGGCGATCCATGCAATTTAGAGCTGCGCATCGACATCGCTTCGGTCGATGACTCGGCGAACGGAGCGAAGGTCGCCTTCGACGGTACGTTTTTTGAGAAAGGAGGCGGTATATGTCTGGGCTGCGCCGCCGCGAATGCAGACGACACGCAGCCCACCCTCTCATTCACGGCATCGTTGCGGCTGACCAAAGCCGGTACCGATGCCATCGCGGCGGGAGAAGCGTCCCTGCTGTTCTACGCCGTCAGTACCAAAGACACAGACGCTCATTTCGAGAAGCCAGCCGGATCACTCAGCCTTACACGAGGGATAGAGGCAGGCCCTATTGAAATCGATGCCCACGCGCAAAGCAGGCAACGCATTCTTGCCGACCCGGCGCTTCTCGAAATGGAGTGGAACGGATCAGGAGCCATCGGAATTCTCCCCTCCGCGTTTGACGCCAAGACGCTCCCCCCAAACGACGAACCCATCAACGCAACCATACAAGAAGAGAGCGCGGACAAAGAAGCAGGTGCGGGCGACACGCCGTCGCCGACAAACAGCGTCCCAGCTTCTTTCGAAGCGCCGAATGAGCCCGCTGCCGATCCAAACGATCCCGAGCTCGCGAACAGTCTGGGGCTTGCTGATCCTCAAGAGATCGATGAAGGTAACTGCTGCGTGCTTGCCGCGCTCGACCACACAGAGGTCATCGACGCTGCGAACATCGAAGTTGCCGCCGCCAATCAGCCCGTCCGCAAGTCGGCTATCATCGCATTTCCTGAATCCATCGAAGTCGTCTTTTTGCCATCGGGCGAGGTCGTGGCCCCAACACTGCTCACCTTGTTGGGCGCCAAGAATACTCGAAACGAAATTAAAAAGATCACGGTTGTCGGCCCTGCAACCACCGCCAAGCTGCGCCTATACGCCGTTCCCCCAGACGGAGGCAAGACCTTGGAATTCGATGGCGACACACTCCTGGCCTGGCGACGTCTGGACATTATGCAAGACGTCTCGTATCAGATCGAACTCGAAGGGTTTGATCGTGCCCGCGATGCCAATATCATCGCCGCGGCTATTGAATCCCCACAGCGGCTTATGACACTGCGCTTTGAATACTATCCCTATGTCCCGACAACCACCTGAGGCTTAAATGCCGCGCATCATTCCTAATACCACTTATATAACGTATTAGATGAGTCGCGATGTACCTCGCATTCCACTCTGCTACGATTGCCACGTTGGCATCAATACAGGAGGGCTCATGCCGGGCTTGGGAACAATCATCAACGTTGTGCTTTTAGTTGCGGGCGGTCTTTTGGGATTAGTGGGCGGCCGCTTCATTACACCGCGCATCCAAGACACACTCATGAAAGCATCGGGGCTGTGCGTCCTGTTTATCGGCCTGGGCGGCACCATGCAAAAGATGCTCATCATCGATGGAAAGGCGCTGGCGACCACCGGTACCACCATGCTCATTGTCTCGTTCGCCCTTGGCTCGCTCATCGGCGAGGCCATCAACTTGGAGGCCGCCATTGAAAACCTTGGCGAATGGCTCAAGCGCAAAACCGGCAGCGAGGGCGATAACGAGTTCACCAACGCTTTTGTCTCGACATCGCTGACCGTCTGTATCGGCGCCATGGCCATTGTGGGATCGATCCAGGACGGTCTGCTCGGTGACTGGTCAACGCTTGCCCTCAAGGGCGCATTGGACTGCATCATCGTCTGCACCATGACGGCGTCGCTTGGCCGCGGCTGCATTTTCTCCGCCCTGCCCGTCGCCGTGTTCCAGGGGACGATTACGCTGTTTGCCGGCGCACTCTCCCCCATCATGACTACGGCAGCCCTCGACAGCCTTTCGCTCGTAGGCTCCATGCTCATCTTCTGCGTCGGCGTCAACCTCATCCGTCCTCAGACCTTCCGCACGGCCAATATGCTCCCCTCCGTCGTCATCGCCGTCATCTACGCCCTCCTGTTCTAAATCTATCTACGCAGCAGTATCTCGAACACCTGTTTGATGCTGTGCTATGATATGAGGTCACCGAAGCTGCGTTAGGAGAGGAGAAGCGGTGGCCGACCAGGACATCAAGATGCTCATCGAGCGCATTATGGCCGAGGCCCGGACCCATCAGTCCGCCCGCTTCTCAAACGAAATCTACGCAGACGAGCCGATTCTCAAAACCGGCCGACAGATGCAGAATTTCCTCCCCGACCAATACCGCAAGATGCGCGAGATATCGCGCTGGCAGGATGACCCCAAGGGCGGCGCGGGCCGCTGGCTATCGGAGGCCGAGCTTTTCTACCGCCAAGGCTTGCTGATGGCCGATTTTGAGGACGACTGCCCCTACAGCGGCACCTTTAAGTCGTACTTTCCCACCTACAACGCCATGAGCGACCGGCAGCTGCGCGGCTACTTTACCTGGCGTGCCCAAGTGCGCCGCGGAACCGTCGAGGAAACGTCTACGTCCTTTGCCTTTCTGTATCTCTATGAGCTGATTTGCGGCATTGGCGTAGATAATCCGCTCGATGGTTTTAACAAGATCAAGGCTTTTTGGGATGTCTATCGCGCCTTCGAGCCCGGCATCGACCGGTTTGCGCGCGTGTGGCTGCAGGATTACGCTGTGTTCCATGGGCTCGACCCCAAGCTGCTTCGCGACTCTAAAACCGTCATGTTCGATAACGCCCTTATCGAGCTGCGACGCGCGGCACGAGACCTTGTACCGGCACCGGCACCGTCCGGCCAGACCCCTAAGCGTCGCAAAACCCCCGAGCCCACGCTCCCCCTTCCGCCCGATGAGGTGCGCGAGGAGCGACTCATGGCCGCCATCAACGCCCTCTCCACGTACAACCTAAGTAACTCGCGGCTCGACCGCAGCCACCACCGCGATCTGCGCCACGTGGCATGCGCCGTGTATGTCCGCATGGCGCGCTACTATGACACGCACCGAAAGACCGGCATCGTGACGAGTTTATTTGGGGAGGAGACGGCCATGCCCTACACCATGTTTGCCTCGGCCGTATTCTTTGCGCCCGAGCGCCACGAGGACTGCGAATACCGCCTGGATCCTATCCATATCTACCGTTGCCAAAACGGCTTTTGGGAATGCATGCGTATCCACGGTAGTAGGCAAAAGAGCAGCAAGCTCGGTGAAATGATGCGCGCCTGCGACCAACGCCTGCGCCTGGCGCTGGACCCCGCCCATCCCCTTAAGGAAGAAAAGGTCCCCAAATATCTGGCCAAGATTATCGATGACGAGATTGTGGCATGGCTTTCGTGGGACGCCGCACACCAGCCCGTCAAGATCGATATCGATCTGAGTCAGCTGGGGCACATTCGGAGCGCCGCTGCGCAAACGCGCGAAGCGCTTTTGATCGACGAGGAACGCGAGGACGGCGCGTCCGCAGAAGCCGAGGCAGCGGACTCAGGGCAACCGGAAGCCGAGCCCGTAACCGACGCGATTGTCGAACCGGTCGTGACACCCATTCGGCAGGACGTGACCGACGAGCCGACCATATCCACCGAACAGTTTGGTGTCGTGGCACCGCTTCTCGCGCCGACGCCCGCGTTCGCAGCTGCTGCGCCCGCTGAAGCCACAAACGAACTCGCGCCCGCCGCAGATGCCTTCCTTCGCGCACTGCTCGAGCAAAACGCAGCGCAAGCGACATCGGCAGTGGCGCACTCGGGACAGAGCGAGGACATGCTCGTCGATAGCATCAACGAGGCGCTCTTTGACCTGGTGGGTGACACCGTAATTGAATTTAGCGCGGCAGGGCCGCAGATTATCGAGGACTACAAAGCAGACGTGAGAGGATACCTAGACCATGAGTGATACCGCATCCGCAGCGCCCCGTGTACCCAAACGCGTCGCCGCCGTTATCCTTAACTCGCTCAAGGGCGGCGTGGTCCCGCGCATCGGCCTTCCTTACATCACCGTAGGGCGCGAGGTCGAGATCCGCGCCCTGCTTACCGATCTGAGTCTCATCGCCGATGGCGGCGCAAGCTTCCGTTTTTTAGTCGGTCGCTACGGCGCCGGCAAGAGCTTTTTGCTCCAGACCATCCGCACGCACGCCATGGGCGAGGGATTCGTCGTCGCTGATGCCGACCTGTCGCCCGAGCGCCGTCTGCAGGGCGGTCAGGGACAGGGCCTTGCCACCTACCGCGAGCTCATCCGCAATATATCGACCAAGACGCGCCCCGAGGGCGGTGCGCTCAACCTTATTTTGGATCGCTGGGTCGCCTCGTGCTCCGACGTCGACGAGTCGGTCGTCAATGCCCAACTGGCCCCGCTCGAGGAAATGGTCCACGGCTTCGACTTCGCCCGCATGCTCCGCCGCTATCGCATGGCTGTCTCGGAGGGCAACGAAGCAGCTATGAGTCGCGTGACCAAATGGATTCGCGGCGAGTACCGCACCAAGAGCGAGGCACGCGCTGAGCTGGACTCCTCGACCATCATCAGCGATGACGACTGGTACGACTACGTTAAGCTCATTGCACGCTTTTTGGTCTGCAGCGGATACAAGGGCATGCTGGTGCTCATCGACGAACTCGTGAATCTGTACAAGATTCCCAACGCGATCACGCGCCAATACAACTACGAGAAGATCCTGACTATGTACAACGACACGCTCCAGGGCAAGGCGCAGTACCTGGGCATGATCATGGGCGGCACTCCAACCTCTATCGAAGACCGCCGCCGAGGCGTGTTCTCCTACGAGGCCCTGCGCAGCCGACTCGCTCAGGGCCGCTTTGCGCGCGAGGACCTTAAGGACATGCTCGCGCCCATCATCCGCCTGCAGCCACTCACCTATGAGGAGTTGCTGGTGCTGATCGAAAAACTCATGCAAATTCACGCCGGCTACTTTGGCTGGACGCCCACGCTTACCGAGAACGACTTGGTGGACTTCCTCAAGATCGAGTTCGGTCGTGTGGGAGCCGACACGCATCTGACGCCGCGTGAAGTCATTCGTGACTTTATCGAACTGCTCGATATCCTGTGTCAGAACCCCGATGCAAATGTGGCGGAGCTGCTGCAAAGCGTTGGTGGCGACGCGCTGGCGCCGGCAGCCGCAACAGGCGACACCGGCACCGCAGACGGCGACCGTAACTTCGCCGAATTCACCATCTAACCTGCCAAAAAGGGACAGGTTTATTTTGGCAGGTTTTATCTGGGCAAACGTCGAGGCAGTAATGCAGCAAGCCACTGCCCACCGCGTTGAGAGATTCGTTTTTGAGAGGAGGCCCCGTGAACGCCTTTGACCGCTACGCCCCGTTTATCCAAGACTTCATCTACTCCCACGATTGGGAGAGCCTGCGCTCTATCCAGGTTGCGGCGGCAGATGCCATCTTTAACACACAAGACAATGTACTCCTGACGGCATCCACAGCTTCCGGCAAAACCGAGGCAGCCTTCTTTCCCATCCTGACCGAGTTTTGGGAGAGGCCGCCCGCAAGCGTGGGCGCCCTCTACATTGGCCCCCTCAAGGCGCTCATCAACGACCAATTCGTCCGCCTCAACGACCTCTGCGAAGAGGCCGACATCCCCGTCTGGCACTGGCATGGCGATGTCTCGCAGTCGCACAAGGCTAAGCTCATCAAAAAACCGAGCGGTATCTTGCAGATTACGCCCGAGTCGCTCGAGGCGCTCCTGATCCATAAGCACATGGCAATCCCTCGTATGTTTTGCGACCTGCGCTATGTGGTTATCGACGAGGTCCATTCGCTCATGCGCGGCGACCGCGGCGGTCAGACGCTCTGCCTTATCGAGCGACTCTCGCGCATGGCCGGCGTGCAACCTCGCCGCATTGGTCTTTCGGCTACCATCGGCGACCCCGAGCGCACGGGCGCTTTTCTCTCACAGGGAACGGGGCGCGACTGCGTTATCCCCCGCTTTGAGGAACCGCGCCGCGTGTGGCGCATCTCCATGGAGCACTTCTACAACTCTGGCCCCCAGGCTCAGCAACGAGGATTCGAGAACATGGGTCCTCAAGAGGCCGAAGTGCTTGCATGCGAGCGCATTGAGGCAGCGGCACCCGCGGCACTGTCCGCCGGCGCCCAAGACATGCGTCACAGCGGACAGCTCACACAAGAGGAGCGCCGTCAACGTCGTGAACGGGCACGGGGCAAGGCCGCTCCCAAAGACCGTCGCACTTCCTCGGCCCCCGAGGGCGAAGTCGACATCCCCCGGGCCACCGAGCAGACGCTCCTCAACCCCACCGACACGGCGCCCGACAACGCCGACCCTGGCATGGGGTATATCTTTGAGCATACGCGCGGCCGCAAGTGCCTGGTCTTTGCCAACTCGCGCGAGGAGGCAGAGGCTGTGTGCTCCATGCTGCGCAGCTACTGCGAAAGTCGACACGAGCCCGACCGCTTTCTAATCCATCACGGCAACCTTTCGGCATCGCTGCGCGAGACGGCCGAGGAGCTCATGCGCGACGAGGAGCAGGCGCAGACAACCGTCACCACCTCTACGCTGGAGCTCGGTATCGATATCGGCCGCCTGGAGCGCGCCTTCCAGATTGACGCGCCGTTTACCGTCAGCTCCTTTTTGCAGCGCATGGGGCGCACAGGCCGTCGCGACCTTCCGCCCGAGATGTGGTTTGTCATGCGCGAGGAAGAACCCGAGCCGCGCACGATGATGCCCGAGACCATTCCGTGGAAGCTCCTGCAGGGCATCGCGCTCGTACAACTCTATCGCGAGGAAAAGTGGGTCGAGCCGCCCGAGCTCGATCGACTCCCCTACAGCCTGCTCTACCACCAGACTATGTCGACGCTTGCCAGCACCGGCGAACTCACGCCGGCAGAGCTTGCCCAGCGCGTGCTCACGCTGAGCTATTTCCACCGCGTCTCGGCCGATGACTATCGCGTACTGCTGCGCCACCTCATCAAGATCGACCACATCCAGGTCACCGAGAGCGGCGGGCTCATCGTGGGCCTCGCGGGTGAGCGCATCATCAACAACTTTAAGTTCTACGCCGTGTTCCAGGAGAACGAGGAGTTTACCGTTCGTAGCGAATCGGCCGAACTGGGCACGATTGTCAACCCGCCACCACCTGGCGAGCGCATCGCCATCGCGGGCCATTGCTGGATCGTCGAGGAAGTGGACTGGAAGCGTCATACCGTCTTTGCCGCGCAGGTCAAAGGCCGGGTGCCGGCCTACTTTGGCGACTGCCCCGGTGACATCAATACACACGTACTCGAACGCATGCGCAAGGCGCTCAACGAGCATGCGGCATATCCGTATCTCATGGGCAACGCACGGGCACGTCTTGCACAGGCTCGCCATACGGCCGAGATTTCGGGCGCGGGGACCAAGCCACTCATCAACCTGGGTGGCGACACCTGGGTGCTCTTCCCCTGGCTGGGCAGCTACGCCTTTTTGGCACTCGAGCGCTTGCTTAAGATTAAATGCGCCGCAAAGCTGGGCCTTCGCGGGCTCGATCCGTCGCGTCCATACTTTATGCAGTTCAAGATGAAGGCCGACAAGGAGACGTTCTTTGAGGTGCTCGCAGCCGAGGCCGAAAAGGACTTCGACCCCATCGAGCTCGTCTATCCCGGCGAGGTACCTTACTTTGATCGGTACGACGAGTTTGTTCCCGAAGAGCTCGTGCGCAAAGGCTTCGCCGAAGGTGTGCTCGACATCGAAGGCATGAAGCAGCGTGTCCGCAGCTGGCGCGACCACGCCTAAGACCAGTCTTTTTGGGACGGGGAGACTTACTTGTCGTGAAGGACGGTGCCGAGGAAGTCGGTGTCGAAGGGCACAGCTTCGGCAAAGGCGTAGTCGCCGTCGCTGGCGATGAGTAGATAATTCTCCTCGCCGCCGAACTCCGTATCGCCACAAGGCACCACCCAGGCGCGAGCGAACACCTCGAGTGCCGTGGCAACGCAATCGCGCAGGAACGTCACATCGCTCCCCTCGTTTGCGCTCACGATATTGGCCACGTAGATACCCCCGGGGTTCAGGCCGCCCCGCACTAGACGCAACGCCTCAACGGTCGCCAGCTCGCGCACGGGCTCGGCACCGCCAAAGCAATCGCTCACGACCACGTCGTAGCGACGATGGCCCACGCTCGTCACACCCAAATACGAGCGAGCCTCAGCGGTTATCACCCGCAGGCGATCGCCCGCCGCGCGCTCCAGCTCGTCTAGGTAGAACCAGCGGCGCGCCAGGCGCGTAATCTCGGCATCGTACTCAATGACGTCCATGCGCAAGCCCTCGTGCGACATCAGGGCGAATTTAGGATAGGCAAACCCGCCGCCGCCCAGCATAAGCATGCGGTCGATACCGTGACCGTAAGCGTCGCGCATCGCATCCTCGGCCTCAAACACGTCGTCAAACGAACGATAGTACGTAAAGACGGGCTCCGCCCAACGCTCGCCAACGTAGCTTGCACTTTGGTAGACGCCGCCTTGCACCAATACGCGGACTTCGTCGCCGCCCTCGTCGTGCACGCGCTTCACACGCGCCAACCCATTGCGGGTTCGCGCAACCTGCAGACAGGCAGCACGAACAGCGACGGCGGCCGCACCAAGCGCCGCGGCTCCCAGAGCAACGCCGGCAACGACGCCGGCAGAAACACTCGGTTTGTTCATCTAGAGCTCCTTTTGCAGATAAAGGCCATGGTCATAAAATCCAAGATGGCGATAGTACTCGCGTGTGCCAATCGCGCTAATCACGTTGATACGCGCATAACCCGCATCCCGGGCAATCTCGCACGCACGCTCTACGAGCAAACGCCCCAACCCGTGATGCTGCGCCGCCTGGCCCTGGTCGCCCACGCGTGCCGCCATGCCATACACGTGTACCTCGCGAATCATCGCCTCGTCCGGTGCCGTCGGCAACTCGTCCGCATGCGCGGCAACAAACGAATGGTCGGGCAGCGACAACCGCAAAAAGCCCGCGATCTTGCCCCGCGGCGTCACCCACTGCAAAAAGCGCTCGTAAGTCACCGGCGTCTCGTACGCCACTTCCTCATCAAGAGAAAGCTCATCCAAGTCGGCACCCGCGATACTGATCTCGCGATAGCGAATCTCGCGCACCGTCGCACCGTCACCCCGAGCAGCTAGGCGGTTCTCAACGAGCTGACGCAGATTAGGCTTCTTGTTGCCCACCATAATGTCGTCGGAGCTAAAGTCGCGAATCATGCGACTGATGCGGCAGAACGCCGGCGTCACCACGATGTCATCGGCCAACACATCGAGCAGCTCTTCCTCGGTATAGGGGCGCCACTCGCCACGCTCATAGCAGCCCACCAGACGCGAGCCCTCGATGAGCGCACACGGGTAAACCTTGACCTCGTCGGGCATAAAGGCCCCTTCGGTCATAAAGCGTTCGTAGTCGCGCTTGTCCCCTTCGGGCGTGGCACCCAACAAGTTGAGCATAAAGTGCGCGTGGATCTTAAAGCCAAACAGGCGCGCAAGCGAAAACGCCCGCTCGATCTGAGCCACCGAAATGCGACGCTCGTTGATATCGAGCAAATGTTGGTCGAGACTCTGAATACCCATCTGGATCTTGGTGCAGCCCAGGCGGCGGATGAGCGTAAGGGCCTGCGGCGTTACGGCATCGGGGCGCGTCTCGATAACGAGCCCCACCACGCGATGCTTCGCCGTCTCGTTGATGCGCTGTTGACGCTCAAGCTCCTCCATCGTTGCCGTCTGCCACTCGGCAACCTCGCCCCACGGCGTACCGGAGCCGTACAGACGACGCACCGCACGGTTATAGCCGCCCACGGCAGCATCCACACGCCCCTGCTCGTCGGCAACGCCGGCAGCGAGCTCGGCCTCGTCTGTCGCAATGCCGGCAGCCCGATAGCGCTCGCGGCGCCCTGCTACCACCGGCGGCAGAGCATCGGCGGGAGCGTCATCGAGCAGGCGCCCCGCCTCGGCACGACTGATGCCCGGACGCGCCAACATGGGGTTGGCCGCCACGCCAGCAACGGCGTCATCGTTCAGCGCACGGAAAAGCTCCGACATAAACCACGTCTGATACCCTTGCGGATAGTCGCTCCAGGTACCGCCGAGCACAATGAGCTCGATCTTATCGGTCGCATGCCCCATCTGCGAAAGCGCGGTCAGACGAGCGCTCACCTGCAAATACGGATCGAAGCAGTTTTGCTCTGCGCGGGCGCACGCCGGCTCGGCGTGCAGATAGCTCTTGGGCATGCGCAGGTCGTTGGGACAAAACAGACAATCGCCCGAGCACGGCCACGGCTTGGTGATGACGGTAATGGTCGCCACGCCCGAGGCCGTTCGGCGCGGCTTCATACGCAGCACCTGCAGCAGTTGACGTTCCAGATCGGAATCGACATTCCACGCAGCCCACCGAGCCGGCTCCTCACGTTTAACCCGCTGGTAGAACGGCAGCAGACGGCGCTTGGCCAAATCGCGTTTGTCGGCGCCCTCACGGCGCGCCTCGGCATGTATCAATTTGACGAGCGCTTTGTCGTCCACGGTCTCGCCGCGACGCAGAGCCTCGAGTATGTTCAAGATAATCTGTTCCATGTCCCCATTGTAAAGGCAAAGGCGCCGAAGCCCGTCACGGCTCCGGCGCCTCCATCAAAGAGCATGCCTATATGTACCGATCTCCGAAAACCGCATGTCACTCCGGATCAAACGACATGTCGCCCGAACCGACCTCAAAACGATACGCAGCAGACTTATCGCCGTTATCGAATTCAAGATTCAAAATGGTCTCGCCGTCGTAGCCAAGCGGAAGGAAATCGCTCTCGAAGTCGCCGCTGCCCAAGGCGAGGCTCGCCTTAAAGCCCGTCGAGTTCGGAACCGTCATCTCCACATCGCCCGAGCCCACACTCACGTCCATCGACTTCGCGGGGGCCTGGTAGAGCTCGAACGTCACATCGCCCGAACCGACCTCGGCATTCAGGGTATCGGTCACGGTGCCCGTAAACTCAACGTCTCCAGAGTCCAAAGTCAGGTTGAGGTCATGACACGCAATGCCCGCGACCGTCAGGTCACCCGATCCCACATTCGCTGTAATGCCCACCATGTTATCGGCAACTTCGCGCGGCAGTTCGACGGTAACCGTGCGGTCAATGGCGCGCTCGTCATCGCAATCGAACTGGCGAATCTTGAGCGTAGAGCCCTTGATTTCGGCCAGGTTCTGGGTTGCCGCATCGAAGGCAACGGTCCCCGTTGCCACGCGACCGCTTTCAATTACGCGCACTGGCCCGCCGGAGACGTGTTTGACCTCGACCGTGCCCGACGTCACGTCCAAGTCAAGCGATGTGAACGCGTCGGCATCAAAGGTTTCGCTCGAAAGCTGCTGAGGCTGAGCGGAATAGTTACCGTCATCCAAAAGATTGCCCTCGCCCACCACATCGTCCATACCAGACAGGCCGGATACAACATCGTCGAGATCCCACGGGCCATCAAAATGAATCAATGTCCGCGAAACGCCAAAGACAAGCCCAACAATGAGCACAAACGCTCCGATGCCAACACCCAGGCGTACCTTGGATTCATGCGAAAGCTTCATCATTCGTCACCCTCTTTGGCACATGGCTCAGCGGTGATCGTGGTAGCCACGTCAGCATCGGGTTCCGCAGAAGCATCCTTCCCCTGGGCCTTGATCGCCACCGACGCCGGACCAACCTGAATATCCCCGCGTGCCCAATCACCATCGAGCGCACGCGCCACCCAGTGATAGATGGGAATCGTAAAGAAGATCAGTGCGGGAAAGGGGCTGGCACCAACCAGGAACATCAGTAAAAAGAACAGCAGCCAGCACACGGCCCAATACGGGAACGACTGGAACGGGCCCTTCACCGGAGTCGAACCAACTGCGCCGCCACTCGTCGCCTGCGCCGTAGCGGCATTGGCGGCCTGCGCACTCCAGCTTGCCGCTTGCGCCGCCTTGGCCGCAGCATCGCTCGCCTGTGTTGCCGCCTCAGTAGCGCGCGCCGCCGCCTCATGGGTGCGAGCACGCTCTGCTGCCTCGGCCTCGCGCTGACGAGCGCGGTCCTCGTTCTCAAACTCGATATCGTCCTCGATCTCATCGCTCGGATTGAGCAGCTCGTCCAGACTCACACCATAAAGCTTGGCGAGCGAGATCAGGTTCTCGGTATCGGGCGAGCTCTCCGCACGCTCCCATTTACTAACCGCCTGGCGCGACAGCCCCAGCTTTCGCGCCAGCCCTTCTTGGCTAAAGCCCTTGCTGCGGCGAAGGTCGGCGAGCCGCTGCGCAGTTTCTACATTCATGGTTCCTCCTATGTGATGCCAGCCGTGCCGCCGGACCGTTTTTTGTTCTTAAGGCGCCTTGCACAGTTAAAAATCTATCCGCCACCGCCAAAAGCATGCCACCTATTCTAGTGAGATTTTTGACAACTGGCGGTTGCGGGCACATATGAGCTGCGGAAATGTGTCCAAACAAAGCAATGAGCCGCAGCTCGGTTGTCCCCGTTGCGGCGTTAACGGTAGTATGGTCGTACTGTTTATTTCGCACCGCTAACGGAGGGAGTTCCGCGCCGTGAACCGCGATTTCGCCTCATCGCTCATCCAGCTCAACAACACGTTCTATCGCGAGCACTCCGCTTCCTTTTCCGATACGCGCCAGGCCCCGTGGCCCGGCTGGGTACGCACCATGGATATCGCGCTCGAACAGCTCGACGTCGCCACGATCGAGCATCCCGTCCGCGTCTTCGATCTTGCCTGTGGCAATATGCGATTCGAGAACTTTGCCGCCGGCGGCGCACTTGCCGCCAAGGGCGTCGATGGCGCAAACCCCTCGGCAGATGCCAGCTGCCCGTTTGAGTTCTATGGTGTCGACTCGTGCCAAGACCTGGCCATCGATGCACATGGCCACGCGCTGCGCATTCCCAACCTGCACTTCCAGGAACTCGACGTGCTCGACGCCCTTATGAAGCTCAACCCCGCCGAGACGCCCGACGTGCTTTTCGACGCCCCGCTCGCCGACATCTCGGTCTGCTTTGGCTTTATGCACCATGTGCCGTCGTGCGAGTACCGTGTACGCGTGCTCGACGCTCTGGTGCGCCAGACGCGCCCGGGCGGCATCATCGCCATCAGCTTTTGGGAGTTTATGAACGACGAGCGCATGGCGCGCAAGGCTGTTCGCGCCGAGGCCCGCGCCGAGCTCACCCCGCCGTTTGAGGGTTACGATTCCGCGCAGTTTGAAGCCGGCGACCACCTCATCGGCTGGCAAAACGACCGCCACGCCTACCGCTATTGTCATCACTTTGACGATCAGCAGATCACCGACCTGGTGCGCGGCGTCCGTACGTTCTACAAGAGTGGCGAGGTCCCCGTGCGCGAGCTTGAGCGTTTCCATGCCGACGGTCGCAGCGGCGAGCTCAACCGCTATGTGATTCTCAAGCGCCTGTAGGTATCGGCGACTCGCCGCCGGGCTGCACCGCATCTTTCGGGCAAGCTATGCCCGCCCTTTTTCAATCCATTGACGGAACGTGCAGCTATGCGTTCCAAACTTATGACCAAGGAGCCTCATGGGAGCCGTCCACGTTCGCACGCCTAAGAACTTTGTGCTCGAGGAGCGCCTGGAGCGTTACGCCGATGCGATTGAGACGAACCCCGAGGCCTATGCCGGAGATTGGCGCGCGGCTTGCGCGCCAGTTGGCAGCGTCTCGTTCACCCGCCTTCATCTGGATCTGGGCTGCGGCAAAGGCACCTATCTGGTCGAGCGCGCTCGCCGCGAGCCCGACACCCTCTTTATCGGTATGGACCAAGAGCCCATCTGCATCGCCTATGCCGCACAGAAAATCTGCGAGCATGAACTGACCAACGCACTCGTTCTGCCTCGAGGCGCCGCATCGCTGCCGCAGCTATTTGCCACAGGCGAGCTCGATGCCATCACCATCAACTTTCCCACGCCGCAGCCCAAGGCCAAGTACGCCAAAAAGCGACTCGTCCATGTCGACCACCTAATGCTGTACCGCCCGCTCTTTGCAGCCGGCGCTACCGTCACGCTGCGCACCGACAGCAAGCCGTTGCGCGACTACGCCCTGGGGCAGTTTGCCGCGGCGGGCTACGACACACTTTGGGTAAGCGATGACGTGCGCCGCGACCATCCCGAGCATCCCGAGACCGAGTACGAGTGCCGCACGCGCGAGATGGGTGCCGTCGTCTACGGCATTTGTGCCACACCCGGCGAGAAGCCTACCGAAGAGCAACTCGCAGCAGGCCGAGCGCAGGAGCAAAGCCTTGCCTGCTACCTGCCCGATAACCTCGATAAGCTTACCTATGTGCCCCTCGGCATGGAAGAGGCCGTCGAGAACTTTAAAAACCGCGCCCGCAAGGGCAAGAAGCGTCTGCCGCAAGAGTCCTAGGGGCTTCTGATGGTCGCGATGTCGACAAACAAGCGCGAATAGGCGCCGGCGAACGACCCTCAAGCCTAAGTGAGTAGACTTTTTTGCAATAGCCAAGCACAACCCGCATAGCGAAAAATAAAACCGCAGGTAGAGCCCTTGTGCAAAAGCCATGTGCTCGCGACATCGCAAAAAGTCTACTCACTTAGCTGGCAACCGCACCAAACGGCCGGGCAGAACGCCCATTTCCTGCATTTTCTCGCGCGCTGGCACCCCGCGCCGCCGCTACGCCATAATAGTTGGCGGACAAACGGCGAGAGAAAGCAACCACATGGCACAGACCACGACAGATACCGCCGCCAGCACCGTTTCTGGCGCCGGCGCCGCCAGCTCGTTCTCGGGCGGCACGAGAACCGAAGCCGAATTCGGCTCGCTCGGCGCGCTCTCCCCCACCTGGTGGGAGCCCGAGGATGGTAGCGAGCCCGAACCATGGCTCACGCCCGATCAGGCCTTCGAACGCTTCTTTGAATGGACAAGCGACCGCGGTATTGAGCTGTGGGACCACCAGGAAGAGGCCCTCATGGATCTAGCCGCCGGTGACCATGTCATTTTGGGAACACCGACCGGATCGGGCAAGTCGCTTGTCGCGCTAGGCATGCTCTTTATGGGCATGGCGCAAGGCAAGCGCTGTTATTACACGGCCCCCATCAAGGCTCTGGTCAGCGAAAAGTTTTTCGACCTTGTGCAGGTGCTCGGCCGCGATAACGTCGGCATGATCACCGGCGATACGCATATCAACACCAAGGCACCCGTCATCTGCTGCACGGCCGAAATCCTTGCCAACGACGCACTGCGCGAGGGCGAAGATGCCGACGTGGGCTGCGTGGCCATGGACGAGTTCCACTACTTTGCCGACCCCGACCGCGGTTGGGCCTGGCAGGTGCCGCTGCTCACCCTGCCCCACACGCAATTCATGCTCATGAGCGCCACGCTCGGCGATGTCACCGCCATCGCCGCCTCACTCGAGGAACACACCGGCGCTACTTGCGACTTGGTTGTCGACGCCCCGCGCCCTGTTCCGCTGAGCTACGACTATGTGACGACCTCCCTCGAGGGCACGGTCGAGCTCGCCATGCGCCGTGACGAGGCCCCGCTCTATATCGTGCACTTTAGCCAGGATGCCGCCCTTGCGACGGCACAGTCGCTCGCCAACTTTGGCATTGCCACCAAGGAGCAGCGCGAGGCTATTAAGGAAGCCGCCAAAGGCACGAGCTTCTCCACGGCTTTCGGCAAGATCCTCAAGCGCTTGCTCGGCTGCGGCGTCGGCGTGCACCATGCTGGCATGTTGCCGCGCTATCGCCTCCTGGTCGAGCGCCTGGCGCAGCAGGGCCTACTGCCCGTCATCTGCGGCACCGACACACTCGGCGTCGGCATCAACGTACCCATCCACACCGTAGTGCTCACCGCGCTCACCAAGTTCGATGGTTACAAGATGCGTCGTCTGCGCGCCCGCGAGTTCCATCAGATTGCCGGTCGCGCCGGCCGCTCGGGCTTCGATACCGAGGGCATGGTGATTGCCGAGGCCCCGGAGCACGAGATCGAGAACGCCAAGCTCATGGCCAAGGCGGGCGACGACCCCAAGAAGCTCCGTAAAATTAAAAAGAAAAAGGCCCCCGAGGGCTTTGTCACCTGGAACAAGCAGACCTTTGAGCGTCTGATCGAGACGCAGCCCGAGACACTCAAACCGCGCCTGCGTATCACGCACTCCATGGTGATTAGCGTGGTCGAGCAGGGCGGCGATGCCCGAGCCCGTATACACGACCTCATCGAGACAAGCCTGCAGACCTCCGAGGAAAAGGCCAAGCTCGAGGTTCGCGCCGACGAAATCTTCGCCACGCTCATCGATTCCGGCGTCGTCGTTCGCACCGAGGTGCCGCCCGCGCCCGACGCCCCGACTGACGCCGCGCCAGACATCGACTATGCACTGACGGTCGATCTGCCCGAGGACTTTGCGCTCGACCAGCCGCTCTCGCCGTTTTTGCTTGCCGCGCTGGAGCTGCTCGACCCCGAGAGTGAGACCTATACCATGGATCTGATCTCGATGGTCGAGGCCACGCTCGAGGATCCCAAGCAGGTATTGCGCGCACAGGAGCGCGCCGCGCGCGATCGTGCTATGGCCGAGATGAAGGCCGACGGCATAGAGTACGAGGAACGTCTGGAGCGCATTCAGGACGTCACATACGAAAAGCCGCTCGAGGACCTACTCGACGCCGCCTTTGACAAGTACTGCCAGGAAGTACCCTGGGCCAACGACTATCAGCTCTCGCCCAAGAGCGTCCTGCGCGACATGCTGGAGAGCGCGAGCGACTTCAAGGGCTATATCCAAAAGCTCGGCATCGCCCGCTCCGAGGGCATTCTGCTGCGCTACCTGGCAGAGGCTTACCGTTCACTTGACCGCACCGTACCCATCGAGAAGCGCGACGAGCGTCTGCGCGACATTATCTCGTGGCTGGGCTTTGTGGTGCGCTCGGTGGACTCGAGCCTGGTGGACGAGTGGGAGAACGCCGGCAACCCGGCAGCCCTCGATGCTGCGCCGCCGCAGGGCATCGACGAGGTCGTGGCGGACCGTCGCGGCTGCACGCTGTTGGTGCGCAACGCGCTCTTCCGCCGCGTGACCCTTGCCGCCCGCGAGCACGTTCGCGACCTGGGCGAGCTCGACGACAACTGGGGCATGAGCGAGATCCGCTGGCAAAAAGCACTCGACGCTTACCACGAGCAGCACGAGGAAATCCTCACCGACGGAGATGCCCGCAGCGCCGCGATGTTTTCCATCGACGAGTCCGACGAGAAGACCGCGCACGTATGGCACGTGCACCAGATCTTTGCCGACGAGGACGGCGACCACGATTTTGGCATCATGGGCGATGTCGATCTGGACGCCACGCAAGACGGTGGCGAGGTCATCTTCAAAAACTACCGCGTCGGCTTTATCGAGGACCTGCTCGAGGACTAGCCGTACATACTGGAACGAAATGAAGTGGGACCGCTGGCAACATCGCCAGCGGCCCCACTTTTGCACTATACGCTATGCCTTACTCGGCATCCTCGACCTCATATGAATCCGCCTCGGCGGGCTCATCGTTTGTCTCCGTCGCAGCCCCGCGCGCCTCGTCAAACGCGGCCTTCATGGTCTTGTTGCCCCACGTGAGCTTGCGAATGGTAAGATCGTCGGCCTTCTTGTTGGCTAGGCGCAGATTGTTCTCGGAGGACAGCAACGCCTCCTTGGTTTTCTGCAGATGGCTAATCGTCTTGTCGATCTCATCAATCGCCGTTTGGAACTTGCGGCTCGCGATCTCGTAGTTGCGACCGAAATCATTCTTGAACTTTTCCATCTTGGCTTCGAAGCTCGTGACGTCGATATTCTGCTGTTTGTACTCCGCCAGTTCCTGCTTATAGCGCAGCGAACCCATGGCGGCGTTGCGAAGAAGCGTGATCATGGGAATAAAGAACTGTGGGCGAATCACGTACATCTTCTCGTAGCGATAGCTCACGTCCACGATGCCGGCGTTGTAAAGCTCGCTCTCGGGTTCGAGCAACGTGCAGAGCACCGCGTACTCGCAGCCCTTTTGGCGGCGATCGTGGTCGAGTTTCTTAAAGAAGTCCTCGTTCTTGTGCTTGGTCGCGGTCTCATCGTTCTCGTTTTTCATCTCGAACATAATCGAAATGACCTCGTTACCGCTTGCGTCGCACTCGCGGAAGATAAAGTCGCCCTTGGTGCCCTCGGACGCATCGTTATCTTTCTCGAAGTACGCGTTAGGAAACGCCGTCATGCGCAGACGGTTAAACTCGGTCTCGCAGTGCTGCTCGAGCGACTCGCCCACCATCTTGGTGGACAGGCGGACCTTCATGTCCTTAAGGCGCTCAATCTCTTCATCCTTGTAGCGAATCAGGTCATCGCTCGCGCGCTTGGCCTGCGCAAGCTCGAGCTCGTATGCCGCCTTGGCTTGCTCCTCGCGAGAATCGCGCACCGCCAGCTCGCTCGTCAGTTTGGCACGTGCCTCATCGCGCTCTCGCTCCGCCGCGGCGACCGCCTCTGACAGGTTCATTTTTGCCATCAGCTCCTGCTCGCGCAGCTGGGCACGCAGGCCCTCGGCCTCTTGCTCGGACTGAGCCTTTGCGGCAGAAAACTTCTCTTGCACCTTCGCGCGATAGTCAGTAAGCGCGCGCTCGGCCTCGCCGCGAGCGGCATCGAGCTCACGCTGCGACTCGGCCGCGGCGGCGGCAAGCGCCATCTCCTGGGCCTTGTCCGCCGCAGAGAGCTTTGCCTGCAATTCGGCAATCTGCGCATCGCGTGCAGCCAAATCGTTTTGAGCAGCATTGCGCGCCGCCGACTCGACGAGCTTGGCTTCGTCATCTTTACGCTCCAGCTGCGCACGCAAATTGTCGATTTTTCGCTGAAGCTCGGCATTCTCCTTTTGAGCGTCGGCACGGGCCTCAACCGCCGCGCGCTGGCTTGCGCTCTCGCGCTCTGCGGCAGCGCCCTCGAGCTTGGCGCGCAGCTCGGAAAGCTCGGCATCGCGCTTGGCAACCTCTTGTGCCAGCTTCTGCTCCGCGGCGTTCTTCTGCTCGACAAGCTGAGCGTTGCGCTGAGACTCTGCCTTTTGCAAGGCAGCCGTCGAACGCGAGCGCTCAAGTTCCAGTGCCTGCTCGCCCTCGCGCTGGACTGCCTTCACACGCTCATCCAGGTCGCGCGAAAACTCGGCATTGCGCACTTGCTTGACGATGTCCGCATAGCCAGACGCATCGACCTTAAAAACTTCGCC